>MNDR01000051.1 GCA_001915025.1 Gemmatimonadetes bacterium 13_2_20CM_2_65_7 | reverse complement strand
ATGACGCCATTCGCGGCCTTCGTGCCGTAGAGCGTGCTCGCGGCCGGCCCTTTGACAACCTCGAAGTTCGCAATGTCCTGAGGATTGATGTCGTTGACGCGTGACGGAGCCTGGCCGCCGGTACCGATGGAGAGAGACTGATCACCGCTCTCCACGCGCACGCCATCGACGTAGTAGATCGGCTCGTTGGACAGCGACAAGCTGGTTTGACCGCGGATACGAATGCGCGTCCCGGTGCCGACCGTCCCGCCGGACTGCATCACCGACACACCGGGTACCAAGCCCGTGATCGCGTCGGAGAAGCTCGGCGTCGACTGATTTTCGATCTTGGTGGGCAGCGCGATGTTGGTGACCGAGTTCCCGGTCTCGCGCGCCCGTTGCTCGCCCGCCGGTGACGTGACCACGACCGCATCGAGCGAAACGGCGGCCGAGCGCAACGCGAAATCGACGGTCGCTGCCTGTCCCGGCGTGACGATCGCGGGGCTCGTGACCGCGGCGTATCCGATGATCGCGGCCTGCACCTGATACGTGCCGGCCGGCAGCGCCTGCATGGTGTAACGTCCTTGTTGATTCGTGAGCGTGGAACGATTGGTGTTCAGCACGCTGACACGCACCGATCCCAGCGGCGTGCCGGCGACGCGGTCCGTCACCGCACCGGAGATCGAGCCCTGCTGCTGCGCCAGCGCCGCGCCGGCTCCGATGGCCAGCAACACGGCGGACAGCGCGGCAGTGCGCCTGATCCGACCTAGAGTAAATCGCATAGTTCCCTCTTCCTCACGCTTGAAGGTTTTAGGGCAGCGAAAGGCGAATTGAGAGTCGACGGTCGCTAGCGACTACATCGGCCGGGAATGATGATGTTGCGCTGGAGGTGGAGAACGCAGCGAACGGAAATTTGATCCACCTGGCCTCCTCTGGGCTGTTGTCCTTATTCTGAACCGCTGATGAGGAGCCCGCAAGGGAAGCCCTACGTGCTAGTTTCTCAGTCATGAAGCCCATTCGACGGCTGCTCCCACCGCTCACCGCCATGGCCGTGGCCCTCACGGCCTGCGGCACGAGCGAGCCCATTGCCAATGCGGGGCCTGGGCGGTTGGTCTTTGTCCGCTCCGGCAACGGCCTTCGAGACATCTACGCGATCGATGCCAGCGGCAAGAATCTTGTGCAGCTCACCACCAGTTTCGCCCTCGACGACTGGGCGGCCTGGTCGCCGGACACCTTCAAAGTTCTGTTCCAGTCGGATCGCATACCCGACAGCACAGTGGCCGTGCACTTCCAGATCTACGTCATGAATACCGACGGCAGCGGCGTCAGTGAGCTGACCGCCGTGGACAGCGCTGACAGCTATCAGCCCGCCTGGTCTCCCGACGGAACGAAGATCGTCTTCGGGTCGAATCGCGACGGCAACGGCGAGATCTACGTGATGGATCCGAACGGCGCGAACGTCGTCCGGCTCACCAACAACAGCGCCGAAGACGGGCAGCCGGCGTGGTCGCCGGTTGGCGGCAAGATCGCCTTCGCGACGGCTCGCGACGGGAACGACGAGATCTACGTGATGAATGCCGACGGCACGGGAGCCGTGAATCTCACCAACAATGCGGGCTCCGACCTCACGCCGGCGTGGTCACCGGATGGCAGCAAGATCGCGTTTCAGTCCAACCGCGAGACCGACTACGCCGTGTGGGTGATGAATGCCGACGGCTCAAATCCGGTGCGGCTGACCGATCCCCACACCCAGGCCGGTGCGCCGAGCTGGTCACCGGATGGCACACGGATCGCCTACGAACAGGGCGGTGACATCTGGATCATGAACGTCGACGGCTCACGCAAGATCCGGATCACCGGCGGCTTTTGGGCGGACGGGCTCCCGCGTTGGCGGCCGAAGCTCTAGCGCGTGTCTAGGGACGTTTGTCCACCACGAAAATGATCTGTGGCGTCACGAAATCCATGGCCGTCGTGAAGTTCGCCGGGTAAATGCGATACACAACCGTCCCCGTGCCAGGACTCGCAGGCGTGCCGACAATGCGGTAACGGAAGCGGAAGCGCGTGACCGCCGTGTCGGCGCTCGCGACCGTGGTATCGGCCGGCGGCGCGCATTTTCTGTTAGTCCCCGTCACCACGTCCCCAGCATCCGGCGGACTGCAGATCAGCGTGTCGGCGATCGACAGCACCTCCTGCCAGCCGTTGTATTCGGGCTGCGCCGCTCCCGACACCAGGATGATCTGCCCGCGTGCGACGGGGGACGGTCCCGCGATGCCGGTCCGTCCGATCGTCGAGTCGGCACGAGTAGCGCCGGTGGACGAGTGGCGATTCACGAGAATCCTGGTCGAGCCGACCTGAACCGTCACCGTGTCCCCACTGAGCGTGATGCGACGTGAGGCCTCGGACACCGACGTATCGGTCCGTTGCGACGTCGGCCTCGTTTGCGGTGCGGCGCTCGTCGGGTCCGAGCGAGAGACGATAATTGCCGTGAGCACGGATCCGGGGATCCGCGACCCGGCAATCGCCTGTGTCCCCGGACTCGCGGTGTCTCCCGGTGGAATCATTACTTGCGTGACAACCGGATCCGTAGTTCCCGTGGCGGACAGTGCAATGTGATAGTTGGCACCGGTGTCGACCATGACGTATGGCGAAACGGCGTTCGGTGCGAGCGCTGCCACCGATGGAGCCCCACCGCCCGGCTTCACGTTGCGGCCGAGGATCCAGAGATCGGGGTACGCGGTCGTATCGGGAATCGCCCGAATGGAGCCGGCCAGTGACGGCGCCAGATTCAGAAAACGAATGGCGAATTGCCCCGCTGGAGGTGTTGGAGGCGCCAGCGTGGTGATCGAGGCGTGAATGCCGCCGGCGCGCGCCGGTCCCGTCAGATAAAAGAAATACGGCTGGTTCTCGATGAAGGTATAGGTCGTATCGAGGAACACCCGTTTCGCGAGCGAATCCGCCGTGCTGCTGAAGAACACCTTGATGTGCCGCGTGCCGGCCTCGATGGGCAGGGGAAACGGCTGGCTCGAGCGGAAATCGGCGTCCATGAAACTGGCGTTCGTGGGAATGTCGACCACGCGCACATCGAGCTGTCCCGTATCGGGGACCGCGTTGAGCCAGATGATGTGCGCATACGCCGCGCGCGGCTCGGTGAAGGTCGCGTCCTTTTTACAACCGAGCGCCACGGCTACCACGCCGCAAACACACAACCGCAATCGAGTCATCGCAACACTCGCACGAGAGAGGTGATCAGAATCATTGGCCGTTGGGTGGGGGCCCGCCGCCGGAATCGCCGCCGCTGCCGCCGATCCCCAGCAGGTTGCGCGACGCGACCAGTGCCACGAACCCGACCGTCGCGGCGCCCATGACGAGAATTGTCTTCGCCAGCGAGAACCGTTTTTCGTACGTCGTCATCACGTAGCTGCGCGACAGTGGCACCGCTTCGCCGGTCCAGCGGTTGTGGGCGCCGCGAATGTCCACCACGTCCGTGACGGCGAGGACGTAGTCCGCATCGGTCGACCGCAGCAGCTCCCCTTCGACGCGCATCGTGTACGGCCCGACTTCGTGAGCGGCCTGTACACGTCCCTCGTCATTGAGGACGAGCGAGAGCTTTGTTCCCGGCGCCGGTTGGAGCGCGGCGAGCGGCACGTAGGTGTAGCAGCCGGCGAGTACCGGCAGCACGCCGCCCGCGACAACCAGCCGCCCCAGCAATGACAGGCAGCGCATGCTCAATACACGCCGCCCGAGAACAGGCCGTAATTCCCAGCGGGGGCACCACCGGGACGGTTCCTGCCGCCCGCGGGATAGAATGGCTCCCGCCGCGTGTCCATTTCCTGGTAGGGCACCGGCCAGTAGAGCGCCGTTCCTTCCGGCAGATCACCCCACCCGCGGCCGGCGAAGTACCACATCCCGTAGCCGGTATACATCGTCTCCATGCGGTACTCCCACTTCAGCGCGTCCCAGAGTGTGCCGCATTTTGACCCCTTGTAAGGACCGGCAGCAGCTAGAGCATCGGGGACACGCGGCACGCAACTGCCCGCGCCGGGAATCGCCGACACGGTGTCAGCCATTCCCGCGACCTGGGGAAGACCGCCGATGTTTGCGCGCGAGCTATCGATGCGCGCGGTCGCAGCCGCGAAGTTGCCGGTGCGGATGTAGCCTTCCGCCGCCAACAACCGGATCTCCGCCCTCGTCATGATCGGATAATTCCCGATCCGGCCCGCGGTGAAAAAGCTTCGGGACCGATAGAAATCGTACATCGAGATCTGTAACGGTTGCCCCGGTTGGTCCTCCCCCGCCTGGCGATTCCGCACATACGGCAGGCCGCTGAACGTGCGGTACCCCGACCGCAAGGTGTCGCCGATCTGCGCGTTGCGGCTCGCACCCTGGGGGAACCGCTTGTCCGCGCTGACGACCAAGAAGGGCGTCCGATTGGCCGGAGTGGTTGCAAGCCACCCGTCGTAGCCACCAGAACCGTCCGCCATTCCCATCCAGAACTGTGACATCTGATGCCAGTTCGCCGGGCCGGTGGCAAACGCTTGCACCGGCCAGATGACGTCCCACCCCGCGGTCGGATTCATCGCGATGTTGAAGTCCGCCGTAATACCGGCATTCGCGTCCGCGATAATCGTGTTCCAGTCCGCTGCCGCCCGCTCCGTCGGCGTACGGGCCACGCTGGCGCGGAACCGCGCCTTGTACGACCGGATGAAGCGAAAGTAACCAGTCGTATCGAGTGCCTGTCCGCTGATCCAGGTGACGGGCAGCGGAAATGCGCCCGGGTTAGCGCGCGCGATCGCAATCGCGGAGTCGAGTAGCGCCAGCCCCGCGTCCATCACGGCCGTGTAATCCGAGAGCGGCACGATCGACTGCGGATCGTCGTTCTCGCTGACGACTGCGGCGGAGTCGTACGCGAGAGCGAGATTGCCGAACGCGACGCCTTGCGAGAAACGTGCGAACGAGCGAGCACGCGCGTCCTGAGCGGGTGAGCCCAGTGTCAGCACTTTGAGCCGGGCGATGCCGATCGTCGCCATGCGAGCCGCGCGCTCGAGCACGACGAAGTCGCGGTAGTCGCCGTCACCGCCAGTGCTGTTCCGCGTGTTCTCGATGGGCGTGCGCGGGATCGCGCCGCGCGGTCCCATCGCGAAGTTCGCCAGTGCTGACGTGTTCTCCATACCCATGACCTGCAGCTGCGTCTGGAGGTCATCGTTCGATCCCCCCAGGGTCGCGTTCTGGATCTGGGCATAGGTCGAACCGATGAACGACTCCACGTCCGACGGCCGGCCGAGCGCGCGCGTTCTGTCCGGATCCGTCTGGTTCGCGACCTGGAGCGTGTCCTTGCAGGCGATCAGGCCAAACGCGATGACGCTGGCGGCGAGAGGACGAAACTTGGACATCGATGGCTCCTCCACAAAAAAGGACATTCCTCCCGCCGGCGTGTTACAGGGCCGGCGGGCAGGACGTGCTTAGAACGTCGAGCTCAAGCCGATCGTGAAGGTGCGGAGGTTCGGGAACGTGAAGGCGTCCACCGCGTTGATCGCCGCCGAGCCGGCTCCGTTGAGCTGCGTACTTCCCGAAATACCGACTTCGGGGTCGAAGCCGCGATAGCCCGTGATCGTCCACAGGTTGCGACCCACCAGGCTGATCTCCCAGTCGCCCGTGCGGCCGATGGGACCGACGTGATAGGAGACGAGCAGCTCGCGCAGCTTCGCGTAACTCGCGTCCTCGACGGTGAAGCTATTCGGTGCGAGCTGGTCATAGAACCCGCCCAGCCCCGTGAACCCATCCTGGGGTGACGTCCGCCAATAGTACCCGATGGGCTTCGCGGTCTCGACCGACTTCCCGACCTGATCGACATCGTGCGACAGGAAGTCGAGGTGCGCCCAGTGAAAACCCTGGTTCCACACATGCTGGCCGACTGCCGCATCGAGCAGCGCGTAGACGCTCAGCCGTCGGTAGTGAAGATCCTGCGTGATCGCGAACCGGAAGTCCGGGAGCGCATTCCCGAGCGCCACGTTCCGAGCGGCCCCGGTCATGTCACGAAGCAGAATCGGCATGCCCCAGTTCAGGACGCTGACTCCCCACGGCGCGATGGTGGGATCCTTGCCAGGATTCTGGAGGGAGGTTTCCCAGAGGTTGTCGGTGATGCCCATCTTGGGATTATTGCCCTTCCCCACCCAAACGAGAAAACCCTCATCGTTTCGCTGGAATGAACTCGTGGGCCCGCCGCAGTCCGCCGAGAACGGGGCGGGCAGCTCGGCGCAATTCGTGATGAAGCGATGGCCGTAGAAGGTGCCGAGTCGCTCGCCGACTTTGGCCTGGAAGATATTGCCGGTCGCCTGCAGGTCCGCCCCGAAGAAGAACGGCGGGACGTTGAGCTGGGTGATCACGGAACGGTTGCGGTCGTAAATCACCCGCGTGGTCCACTGGAACTCCCGGCGTTGCATCATCGGGATGTTGAGGGACAATTCCAACGTCTTGTTCGTCAGGGTCCCGGCATTCCGCCACTGGCGCTGGAAGCCGGTACATGCGCAGACGGGAACCGGAAGAATCTGATCCTGGATCAGCGCGTGCGAGTACGTGACGTTGACTGCGTAGCGGTTCCACAGCTCGAGGTCGGCGCCGACCTCCGTCTCCTTATGCAGCTCGGGCCGCAGATTGCGGTTCCCGAGCGTGACGAGCGTGAGAATGCCGCCCGTGCCGACCGAGAACGTCTCGTATTGCGCGTCGAAGCGTGGTGAGCCGCCAGCCGTGCCGTACGAGCCGTGCAGCTTGAGCTCCGAGACCTGCGGTAACTTCCACCACGGTTCCTGTGCCACGCGCCACGCGGCCGACGCGCGGCCGAACGTCGCCCAACGGTTGGCCGGACCGAACAAGGAGCTGCCATCGCGCCTGATTAGCGCGTCGATGATGTAGCGCTCCTTGTACTCGAGACCAGTTCCGGCGAACACACCAATCTGACGGATGCGGGTCACGTTGGACCGCGTATCCCGCGTGCTCTGCAGCGTATTGCCCAGGTCCGTGACGCCTTTGACCGACAGCTGGCTGCCGGCCGAGTACAGCGTGTCGTAGTCGCGCTGCTCGAACAAATAGCGAAGGCTGTAGCGGGACCTGAGATCGGGACCGAAGTCGTGTCGGAACGCCGCGTTCACGCTGCCGTTCACGGCCTCGCGATTCGCCGTCCCGCGCTGAATCGACCCGAGGTTTCCCCCCAGGCCGGTGGGTATGGCGGCCGTCGTGCGGAATCCCTTGTCGTTGAACTGCACCCCAGCGCCGCGCCGCAGATCGTAACTGAAGTTGCCCTCGAGATTGAACCAGTTGGCGGGGGAGTACGTCGCCGTCAGCCCACCGATGAACCGGTTGGTGACATCCTGGCGCATCGTCTGATACAGCGTCGAAAGCGGATTCTGGTTCTGTGAGCCGCCGCCCTGAAGATTGGGGCGGATGTACAACCGGCCGAGCGTATCCGTTTTGAGAATGTTCACGATCGCGGGCACGCGAGTGAGACGGAAGAACGCGTTGCCGCCTTCCTCCTGATTCACTCCGTCCTGCGTACTACGCGTATACGCCGTGTGGAACGCATATCGAGTGTGTTTTCCAGGAACGGCTTCGGGGTGACGAGCTGATTGACGGCGTTATAGGACGTGCCGGGCCACGGCTGCACTTGGAATCGCTGCCGTAGCGGCTGTCCCGAGATCGTCGAGCCCGGATCGATGGGGAACCCCTTGGGATTGAGCGCGAAATCCCCCGGGGCGTTGTTGATGCGCGCCTGCTCCGTCGCATAATCGAATGCCCGGGCGCAGAACGGCAGCCCGGTCACGGCCTCGCAGAACAACATGCCCGTTTCGTCGGTGGCCAGTGCGTGATAGCGCGCCAGCCCGAAGTCGCGCTCGATGTCGCTGACACCGGCTTCACTGCGAATATCGAACTTGACGCCTTCGAGACTGCGGCGCGCGGACTTCGTCGTGATGTTGATGACGCCATTGCCCGCACGCGCGCCGTACAGCGACGCGCCGGCCGCGCCTTTCACGACCTCCACGCTCTCGATGTCGCTCGGATTCAGGTCGGGCAAGCCGCCGTTGATGATCACGCCGTCGACGATGTACAGCGGATCCTGGCCGCGGCCGGAGGCGTTGATCGACGTCGGGCCGCGGAGCAACACCGACGGCTGCGCGCCGGGACGGCCGCTCGCCGACACGATGTTCGCGCCCGGGACCTTCCCCTGGAGCTGCGTCAACGGGTTCGACGCCGGCACCGGCAGCTGGGATACGTCGACCCGGGAGACCGTGAATGGCACCTTGTTCGCCTCGGTCGCCTCCTGTGTCCCGGTCACGACCACCGCCTCGAGCAAGTTGACGTCATAGGCGAGCGTCAGGTCGATCGATTGTTCGCCGGGGGTCAGCGTGACCGCTTTGCTGCTGGGCTTGAAGCCGATCCCGCGCACGCGCACGACGACCTGCTGGCCGCGTACCCGAGCGCCGGGGATAAGCAGGGTGAACTGCCCGGTGGCGTTGGACACGACGCCGACGCGCAGCTCTTCGATGACCACGTTGGCGCCCGCGACCGATTCGCCGCGATCGGACTTGATGGTGCCGCGAATCACCGCATCCTGCGCGCGGGCCACTCGCGCCCCGGCGAACATCAGCGCGAGCGCGGCAGTCCCGGCGAGGAGTACGCCACGACAAGTGTGGAGCATGGGAACACCCTCTCGTGAGCTGGAAAACTGGGCGGGGACAGAAACCGACGGCGCGATCTCCCGTGCGGGAAACCGCCCGAATTGCGCGAAGATCGAACGGACGAGCGTGACGGTCATGCCGCTCGGGAATCAGGTGACGGCCTGAAAACCCTGGGACCTAGGTACAGCTTTCACCCGGGTTATACGCTGCCGTCTGTAACTTCGTCAACCCCCTTTTTCCGGGTTGCATACCGAGCCGCGCGCCCTATCATCTATCAATAACCATCACGCTGGTGCCCCCGTGCTCCCCGTGCCCCCCGTGCCCCCCGTGCCCCCCGTGGTTCGAACCGGGCGATCCTTGCTCTTTGCGGTTGGACTCGGGGCGTTCGTGTGCGCCGCCTCCGCGTCGCAAGTGCGCAACAATTCACCAAGCGGGGGCACCGGAGGCATCGTGGGGCGCGTGATCGACCAGCAATCCCGTGTGCCTGTGGGAGGCGCCAGCATAAGCCTCCTGGGCACACACCTCCAAACGTCCACCGATAGCAGCGGCAGCTTCACCGAGGCTGGACTCGGGTCCGGCACCTACCTGATCGAAGTCCGGGCCATTGGCTACGGCGTCACGTCGTGGGTGGTGCGGCTTCGGGATGGCGAGATCGTCGACTACGTCTTCGAGCTGGCGCCGTTCGACCTGCAGCTCGATCCGGTCACCGTCGAGGGGCGGCCCAGCACCGCCCAGCGGCGCATGCAGGAATTCGAGGAGCGCCGACGCAGCGGTCGGGGCGTATTCATCACGGAGGCGCAGATTCAGGCGAGCCATGCCACGACGGTTGGCGAGCTGCTGCGTGGCGTTCCCGGCGTGCGCATGAACTGCCGGTCGGGGGTTTGCACCGCCCAAATGACCCGCGGTGCCCACGGGATCTGCGCCGCCGACTGGGTGGTCGACGGCCTCCCGGCGACGATGTCCTCCACACCGCATCTTCCTGTGGTGGGCATCATCGCCATCGAGATCTACCGCAGCGCCAGCGAAGCGCCCGCTGAGTTCCTCAAGGCGGACTCCCAATGCGGAGTCATCGCCATTTGGACAAAGTCGGGCCCCTGAACCGCGCCATCATACTCTCGAGCCTCCTGCTCGCGGCAGCGCGGGGGGGACTCGCACAGACGGTAGACCCCTTGGCCGCCCGGTCCAAAGGTTCGGCCACGGCGCCCGTCACCGTTTACGAAATGGCAGACTTTCAATGCCCTGCCTGCCGGATGTTTACGGTCACGGTCATGCCGGCCGTCGACAGCGAGTTCATTCGCACGGGCAAGGTGCGGTGGGTATTCATTAATCTCCCCCTCCCGAGCATCCACCCCAATGCCCTGGCGGCCGCCGTGGTGGCGATGTGCGCCGCCCGGCAGGGCCGGTTTTGGCAGACGCACGACGCGTTGTATCTCCATCAGGACGCGTGGGCCCGGCTGCCCCAGCCGCGTGATACGCTCCTCGCGCTGGCGCAGCGCGCGGGCGTCGACCGCGACAAGCTCAAAGCCTGCATCCAGGGCGGGACGGTGCGGGCAGAGGTGGAGCAGGACGCGCAACTCGCCGCGCGTTCGGGTGCACACGCCACCCCTTCCTTTTATATCGAGGGGGGGTTGCTCGAGGGTGCCCCCTACACGCCGGATCCGATGCGGCGCGTGCTCGACTCGGTCTATACCGTGCGCACAGCAGCGCGGCGCAAACCCAAGTGAAGCGTCCCGCATTGCTGTACCGCCTGAGCGTCCACATGGCTACGCGTGCCGCGCCGCTGATTGCGCGATTCGATAAGAAAGTGGCACGCGGACTTGACGGGCGGCGAGGATTGGCCGCCCGTCTTGCCGCATGGGCCGCGGCGCAACGGGATCCGAGCCGGCCGCTCATCTGGATGCACGCGCCGTCAGTGGGCGAAGGCCTACAGGCGAAGCCCGTGCTCGAGACGCTGCGGGCCGAGCGCCCCGACTGGCAGCTCGCGTTTACTTTTTTTTCGCCTTCCGCCGAACGCCTGGCCAGGAATTTGCCGGTCGATGTCGCGGACTACCTCCCGGTGGATCGTCCCGACGAGGTCGCCGCGGCGCTCGACGCCCTGCAGCCGACAGCCCTCGTCTTCAGCAAACTCGACGTCTGGCCGGAGCTGACCCTCGCGGCCGCGCGCCGCGGCGTGAAGCTCGGCCTCATCTCCGCGACCGTTTCATCTGAGAGCTCGCGGCTGCGCTGGCCGACGCGACGCTGGGCGCACCCGGCGTATGCCGCGCTGGACAGCATCGGCACGATCAGTGAGGAGGACGGGCGGCGGCTCGAGCAGCTGGGCGCGCGCCCCGAAGCGATCGCCGTCACGGGGGACACTCGCTATGACAGCGTCGCGGAGCGTGCGGAGCGACTCGACCGGGAGCGTGAGCCCTTCGCGCGCCTAGCGGCAACGTCTCCCGATACGTTCACGATCGTTGCGGGATCGACTTGGCCCGTGGACGAAGCGGTGCTGCTACCCGCCTTCGCCGATCTGCTGGTGCAGCTACCGACGGCGCGCCTGCTCCTCGCGCCGCACGAGCCCCACCCAGACCATTTGGCCGGAATCGCCGAGCGGGTGCGACACCTCAAGTTGCCCCGACCCGTACGATTGTCGCAGCTCGAGCATGCGAAACCCGGGCCCGTGATCGTCGTCGACCGCGTCGGCATCCTCGCCGATCTCTACGCGCTCGGCGATACGGCGTTCGTTGGCGGCGGCTTTCATCGTGCCGGCCTTCATTCCGTGCTCGAGCCGGCCGTGTTCGGTGTGCCGACGACGTTCGGGCCGCATTGGCGCATGAGTCGCGACGCGGCGCTGTTGCTAGAGCATGGCGGCGCGGTGGCGCTGGCCGCCGACGGCCGGCATCCCTTGCATTCGCAGTGGCTCGTGTGGCACCATGATCCCGCGGCTCGACGAAAGGCGGGGAAAGCGGCGAAGGCGATGGTGGCGGAAGGGCGTGGAGCATCGGAGCGGACAACGGCATTAGTGCGTGGGCTTGTGACCACTTCATAGGCCGTCAGTCAAGAGGATCCATGGCTCGATTTCCGCGGGTTCTGATCTTGGGGATTGCCCTGGCGACCATCGCGTGCGCCGGCCGTCACCACGCAAGACCCGAGCCGGTGAGCGACATCCCGTTGAAAGTGACAAATCACAATTGGCTCGATGTAACGATCTATGTGCTACACGATGGGCAGCGGACGCGGATCGGTTCGGTGACGGGCTCCTCGACACAGGATTTCACGCTCCCGAGAAGGTTGCTGGGGCAATCACACGAGCTCGCGCTGCTGGGAGAAGCGATCGGCAGTCCGGACTTCGCGCGCACGGAGGTACTCAACATCCAACCAGGGCAGTACATCGAGTGGACTTTGGAAACAGACTTGCGACGTTCGAGCGTGGGCGTGTACTGAGTTCTAGCGCGGCGGTCCTCCGCCACCACCGCCGCCCGATCCACCGGTGAAAAGCGTGAATGCGGCGCGCGCCGCGATAAAGCCCACCACCGAACCTCCAGCCAGGAGCGCTGTCCGTACCTTGGAGAGATGGCGCTCCTGCATCGTGGCGACGTATTCCCGACCCAGCCTGACCGTCTCCCCTTTCCAGGACAAGATCTGCCCATGCCGCTGCTCGACCGACTCGACCGATAGCGCAAGCGCCTCGGGATTTGCTGTAATCAGGCGGCCGCGCAGATTGCCAACATCCGGACCGAGATAACCCCAGAAGTGGCTGGTCCCGGAGTCGGTGAGCATCACTTGCATGTACGTGCCGGGTTGGGGGGCGGGCGTTTCCTATGGCGGTCCGCTCCGCCTTAAGCCATCCCTTCAGATCGACGACGACCGACGCGCGGCTACGGGCAGTCAGCCGTGTCGTTGGGGTTCCGGAAGCCGTTCGTCGCGACCTGCGTGCTCGGATCCGGAATATGAGTATTCACATTCATCTCGGTCCCGCCGTAGAACAGACGCCCGGGAATCTTGCCGCGCCACTGCGGGTTCACGCTGCCAGTGTTGTACGGCGTGAGGGCGGGAATGCAGGTTCGACGGTAATCGTTCCATACCTCGATGTTCTGGTACAGCGCCACGTACTTCTCGGTCATGATCGAGTCGAGCAGCGCCGCGCCCGTAATACCGACCAGCGCCGCCAGGCCGGGGACGGCACGCGCGTTGTTGAGATGAGTCAACGCCAACGGATCACTCCCCGTCTGATTGTAGGCCTCGGCCAGAATGAGCTCATTCTCCTGGTAGGTCACGAACGGCTGGCGGAACGACCCACAGCTTGACGTCGTCGGACACATGCGGAGCGATACATTCGGCGAGAGGCCGTTGAGCGGTGATACCGTATTGCCGGGCTGAGCGACGTTCGGGTCCTCGCCGCCATATGTGCCCAGGCTATTCTTGGCGAAGTACTGTGGCAACCGGGGATCGGCGCGCCCGTTCATGATATCCACGAGTGCCTTCCCCGCCACGACATCCTGGCCGAACGTCGTGGTCTGGAATTGATACCAGATGTTTCGCTCCGGCGTCGCCGTGCTGTGATACGCAGTCAGGTCCCCGGCGGGACTGCCGATTCCCGACGTGGCCTCGGTGATGGCGCTCCCGTATACCGTGGCCTTGTTCGCGGCCCCTTCCACGGTATGCAGGAGGAACCGCGCCTTCAACGTGTGCGCCGCCGCGGTCCACTTCGCTTTGTCGCCGCCGTAAACGAGATCGTTTCCCAGCGGCCCGGTGCCGGGTCCCGCCAACTCCGCGATCGCCTGCGAAAGGAGCGATTGCACCGAGTCGTAGACGGCCGACTGGTTGTCCAACACCGGCGTGGGCGCGCTGCCCACCGCTTCTGTGTAGGGCACATCGCCCCAGAGGTCCGCGGCGACGCCGATGTCGAACGCCTCCCAGATCTTCGCAATCCCCAAGAAGACGCTGTCGCCGGCCGCGCGCTCGGCCGCTTCGATTTTGCGAAGATCGATGAGGCCGCCACCGGTGTAGACCTGGAACCAATTGCCGTCCCAGCTGAACTCATTGACGGTATAGTGGGCGTACTGGTCGACGAACCGCCCGCCCACTCCGGCGCACTGCTGCATCCACATGCACACAGTCATGGCGACCGTGTTTTCCTGCGACGTGAACATGTTCGCCTGCACGCCGACGAAGAGCTGCACGGCCGTCGCCTGACTCGGGTTGTTGGGATCACTGGACAGCTTATCCCCGGTCAGGAAGCTGCCGCAGCCTGAGCCCCCCAACACGAGACATAGGGAGACGGCCGCGACTTTGACAGAGCGAGTCATGGGTCGATCTCCTCGGGCTAATGGTTCAAGGTGACGGTGAACACGAACGACCGCGTCTGCGGATTGCCGAAGTACTCCGATCCCTGAATCGGATCGGTGGATCCTCCGCCGCTCGTCTCCGGATCGTAGCCGGTCCACTTGGTCCAGGTCTTGAGATTCCGGCCGGAGGCCCGCAGGTCGATGCTCCCGATTCCGAGCGTGCGCTCGACCCAGGGCGCGTCCAGCGTATAGGTAACCGAGATCTCGCGGAGCTTCACGTAGCCGTGCGGCTCGAGACACGCTTCCTCGACGCTCGAGAACGGGCACGGCGCGTCGCTCTGCCGGTACCAGTTCTCCCCGATCGGGACGGCCATCCCCGCTCCCGGACCGACAACCGGCCCGTCGAACCAGCCGCCCTTTCCGAAGACCTTCGTATTGCCGGTGCATGTCGTCCCGTCGCAGGACGCCCGCTGCTGGGTGTCTATATGCGTCCCATAGCTCCACAGGGCACCCTTCACGTCGTTCGGCACCACGCCGCCGTGCCGGATGTCGAGTAGCCCAGAGATCTGGAACTTGCGGTAGCGGAACGCGCTCCGCACGCTGCCTGTCCAGCGGGGATTCGGGTTGGAGAGGATGCGCTGGTTAGGGTCGGTGACCGGGAAGCCCGTCGCGTCGATGTACATCGCGCCCCGCGGAGCCCCGGCGCAGGCTGTGCCGACCGCACCACCCAAAAGGGTCGGATCTGATAGGCCGCAGTGGATGTAGCCCTGCGAACGCAACACCCCGATTTCCTGACCGACCTGCGCGACGCCCGACCCGAAGAAGACGTACTGCGGGCCGTTCAACGAGATCACGACGCCGCGGTTGCGGGCCCATTGCAGGCCGACTTCCCAGCCATAGTCCGGCTTCTGGATCGGTCGCATGTTGAGCGTCGCCTCGAGCCCGCGGTTCCGGAAGTGGGCGGCATTGGTGTACTGCGCCGAGTACCCCGTCGAAGGAGCGAGCGGGGTTGCCAGAATCAGGTCAACGGTATTGGTGTTGTAATAGGTGAAGGCGGCGTCCGCACGGTCGCGGAGCAGGCCGAGGTCGAACCCCGCTTCGAGCTCCTTGGAGCGCTCCGGTTTCAGCACGTCCGCCGGCTTCAGGCCGCTCGTAAGCAGCCCTCCGATCCCGTTCTGCGTGGGCGTCTCCCCGGTGCCCTGGGCGCCGCGAGAGTCTCCCAAAGTTCGAGAAGCCATCGTTGCGGAGCGAGGCGGTGAGGTAAACCTGCTGGTACAGGTCGATCGTTGCCTGCCCGAAATACGACTCGCGGTGAATCACGATCTCATAGTCGAGCGGGAGATCGCGCGCGACCGTATTGGACAATTTGTACGGAGTCGGCGCCACGAGGCCGCGCCCGACTGCGAACAGGTTGCGGTTGTTCTGACTGTTCAGGTTCTGGCCCAGCGTGATCGTTCCCGACACATTCGGGTTGACGGTGTATTGCGCGGTCCCAACCAAGTTGTGATCGATCTGATAATTGACGACTTTGCCCTCGATCACCCGCCCACCGTTGCACACATCTGAAGACGAAATGGCGCATCCCTCCAGCCGCTCGTCATTCGCGTAGTCGGCGCCGAGCGTGTAATCGATCTTCAGCCATGACGTCGCGAGATACTCCGCGCCGATGTTGCCGAAGACGCGACCCACCGCCGACGTGTTGACCTGTTCGTTGAGCGCGAAGAAGGGGTTGTCGAACCCGCGGTCGGCCTCGAGGCTGCCGGCCGTGGGATGCTGGAACCGGTACGACCGATGCTGTTGGTACACCGGATCCAGGTACGGCAGGTTGTTGAATTCGGGCGGCGTCCGCAGCGCCGGGATTTGCACCGCGTTTACGTTGTTGCCGCGCTGAATGTAATGCCCACGGCTGTCGGCGTAGGCCAGGTTCGCGTTGATCTTGAGCTGGTCCGACCACGCGTGCGATCCCTTCACGCGCAATGTCGTGCGGTTGAACCGGTCGTGGTTACCCACGAACGTCCCGTTGTTGTCCAGATTCTCGCCGGACAGATAGAACGTCGTGCGGTCGTTTCCGCCAGAGATTGTCATCGCGTTCTCGATGACGTGGCCCGTCTCGTAAAGCTCGCGCGAGTGATCGAACACCGGCTTGCCCGCCGGGAGCTGCGGGCCCCAGGAGCGCCGGCAGATACTATTTCCGGGGTCATCGCACTGGCCATGAACGAAGACGCCTGCCGAGTCCCTTCCGGGAAGAGTGTCCGCTTCCACGCCAAAGCGTCCCTGGCCGAACCTCGTCTGCAGTGCCACAAAATGGTTGACGTCGTCGAAGGAGGCCGAGGAGCGCAGCGAGAAATGCGTCGCACCGGGGTGGCCGGACTTGGTCGTGACCATGATGACGCCCTGCCCCGCGCGGGCGCCGTAGATCGCCCCCGCAGCCGCGCCCTTCAGGATTTCAACCGACTCGATGTCGTTGGGGTTCAGATCCATCGCCCGATTCGTCACCACCGTGCCTTCGCCCGAGTAGCCGCCGTCGTGCGGATTGAAGTCCGAAGTCGACTTGGCCGAGTTGTCGATCGGCACGCCGTCCACCACGATGAGCGGCTGGTTGTTGCCCACGATCGTGCGAATACCACGGATCTGGATGAACGACGAGGCACCCGGGTCGCCCGACTGTGCGCTGACGAACACGTTCGGCGCCTTGGCAGCGAGCGCTTCGACGACATTCTGCTCGTTGCTCTTGACGATCTGGTCCGCGGGAACGTTGTTCCGCACGCTCCCGAGTTTCTCGGTCGTGCTAGTCGTGCCCGCGCCGGTGACCACGACTTCGCCGAGCTGTAGTGGGTTCGGAGCGAGATTGAAATCCTGCTCCATGACTCCAGACTTGAGCGCCACCTGAACAGTCGTTGGCTTGTACCCAAGACGGCGCGCGACGACGGTGATGGTCTGCCCCGCCTGCGCTCGGGCGCTGGGGATCACGATCGCGTAGCGGCCATCATCCCTCGTGTTCGCTCCCAACCCGAGCGAGGGAATGACGACCTCGGCGTACCCGATAGGCGCGCCCATCGCCATGACCCGACCGCTCAGGGTGACAGGCTCCTGCGCCGCCGCCCAGTTCGGCGTCGCAGAACACACAGCAACAGCTGATAAGAGGAAAGGAAAAACGGAGACACGCATGAGTCCTCCCAGGTGGACGGTGCACCTGCGGACCACACCACGATTTTTTCCATATACCATGCGAACGGAGGGACCGCTAGAGCGATGTCTCAATCTGACGGGGACTACTTCGGGACGATGACTCCTTCGAAGGTGACCGAGCGGGGAGATATGAAACCGGCGGTCAGCACTGTGACGAGCAGATCCGGCCACCGGCTCCGCACCTTGATGCGCAAGTTGGTGATACGGGAGCCCGTCCCGACCTGACCCGCGAGCACGTCCTCGGCATTGGGGCGGGAGGCCCCGGCGAGCCCCCACAGCAGGAAGACGGGATGCTTGGTGATGCGGAAGGGAGTGCCCTGCGAAACCGGCGACTGCGCCGACTCGGCCAGGGAAGTCGGCACCCCAAGCTGCGTTGCGTCAAAGGTCAGGGCGCAGCCGCTCACCATGAGGGCCAGGGCCGCTAGGCCCCCCCCCGCCCGCATTGCAGTCTGAATCACGAATCTCCTGGGAAAGCCTAGGGGCGCGCGCCCCAACACGGGACGGCGCGCCCCAAAGCTACTGCGGGTTACATCCCGGCGGGAGCCTTCAACGCGACGTGCGCGCCGATGCCGATGACGCCGCGGGTCACGCCACCCACCTTCTGCGAGTCGTATGCCAGGTGCAGGCCGAGCATGCCGAACCCAACGTTCGCGCCGATCACCCAGCCGACGTTGGATGCCGTGCTGCCGCCTGACGGCTTGCGCCAACGATTACTGATGGACAGGTACGGCTCGATGTTGATGCCCGGCGTCGGCACGTTGACGCTGACGCCCGCGCCCCCGAAGAACGTCGTGAGTTTGGGTACCAACGTCACCGTCCCGGTATCCACCGAGCTGGTCGTGCTGCCGCCGAGCTGGAAGTTCAGCGCTACCGGGATGAGACTGCCGCCGATGACTTTGAACTGCGCTGTGCCGCCGACGGACGTCAAGCTCTGGCTGTATCCACTCGGCTTCCAGCTCGAAACGCCGGCGGTAAAGCTGATGTTGGCGAGACCAAGCGTGGCGCGCGCGCCGAACGCCGTCCCCTTGCCGGCGTTGCTGTTCGGGAAGCCCAGGTCGCCGTCGACCGTGACGCCCGTGCCGCCCTTGGGATTATTCCAGACCGGCATCCCCGCCCATTGAGCCAGCGCGGGGGCGGGCGTCGCCGCAAACATGATCAGCGCTGCTATCGTTACTATCCGCTTCATTCGTATCCTCCGCGAGGCGTGAGGTGCGAGCTGCCAGGCTCCCGAGAGGCTCCTACGGTAGGAAAACCCGTCGGGCAAGTCAATCCGTGTCGGGCTAATGCACCCACACGGCGCTAAGTGACACACCTTCGACGTCGTCGAGACCCGCGCTGATCCGCGCGTCGAACCGCGGCGACAACCGGAAATCACCGCCGAGGCCGAGCGTGAAGTGGACGAGCGTCGTCCCGCTGCGCGCGACGAGCAAGGCCGTCGGCTGCGCGTAGGGAACGATGCTGATCTTCGAGCCCTTCGGATCGATGCGCCGTCCCAACGATATGCCCACCGGGACGAACAGCGCGGAGCTGCTGCTGACGAACCCGCCGCCGATCCCGACGATCAACGCGCCGTCGAGCGGAAAGTCCTCCGTGTGCGACACCACGCGCTCGCGCGCCTCGGCGCCGACGAGCAGCACGCTGTTCCCGCTGCCGCCCGGAGTGAAGATGCCGCCCCGAAAGCCGAGATCGAACTTGCCGCGCGAGACTCGATAGGCGCCTTCGATCGCCGTGCCACCGCCATTGGGGAACGTGAGCACCACGCCGATTTCGGACCGCGTGAACGCGCGATAGGGTGCGTTGAAGCTGGGCAACCCGGTCGCCTGTGCCGCGGCAGTGGTACCTAATCCGGCGCTCATGAGCAGCGGCCACACGGCGTCAAACCGTCGCATTGCCTGATCTCCTGAATTTGGTTGCGAAACGTACCCGATGGACAGCGCGGCGTTCCGCAAATCCGGAACGCCGCGCCAGGTGTGAAGGCTTAGTGCCAGAGTGAAATGCCGATGCTGCCGCCGATCGCGAAGTAATCCGCGAATGGGGCGAGGTTGGTGCTCGAGGATACCCACTGCACGCCGACTTGGTACCGCCAGGCGGCGCTGCCGTACGGCTTCCGCCAACCAATACCACCGTTCAGCTCCAGCGCCGTGCCGGTGCCCCTGCCAAGATCACCCATGACCAAACCGCCGCCACCGGTGAAGTACATTCCCCGTCGATGTCCGCCCGGGCTGTTCGAGATCAAGACGTTGACGTCGGGCGTGAAGAGGTACGTCGTCGTGCCGCCAACGGTACTGAAGTTGAGTGTGACGCGTGGCTCCCACATCATGTTGCCGCGCGATGGGACAAATCCGAACCGCACGTCGAAGGGCGTCTGAATGGTGATGCCGCCGCTCACGTTCGACGGTTTCGTGTAGGCGACGCCGATGTCCACACCAAGTTCGTGTTCAGCGCCGCCCATCCCCGCGGATGTCGCGCGCCGTTGCGCCTGAGCCACTTGAGGAAGCGATAGGGCGATCGCGGACAACACGGCTACGCCGATGAGCTTCCGCATACCGAAGCCTCCAGTTGAGGTGGTCAAAACCGCCACATCGTTAAGAACCATGCGAATTTCTGTCAAGCGACAATTTGAGAAGAAGCCAATGGCCCGCCGGCTAGAAGCCTGACGGGCCATGGTTTACAGACGAACTAGTGACGCGGCTCACGCCGCTCCGGGCTTAACGCCAGAACGACATGCCGATCCGGGCCCCGATGCCGTAGCTGCTCGGAATGCCCTTGCTCGTTTGCGAGAAATTGTACTTGAAGAATCCTTCCACACGCCAAGCCGACGCCGCACCCTGCATCGGAATGCGGGTGCCAATACCACCATTCAGTGATAACTGCGTCGAGCTGGTGCTCGGGAACCCGGTGGCGCCGAGGCTCGAGATAGCGACACCGAGCCCACCAGTGGCGTAGGCTCCCTTCTTCGCCGTGCTGGAACTGAACTTGTACAACACGTTCACATCGGGATCGAACGCCAGCGCGTGACCGCCGCCGCCAGTGAGATAACTGAGTGTAAAGCGAGGCTCAAACGAGAGCGGCCCACTCGACACGAACCCCCAGCGCGCGCGCTGCGCATGCACGACCTGCGGAAGCGCAACCAGCGCGGCGGCTGCTATTGCACAACCCATGAGTTTACGCATTACCGAACCCTCCAGTAGAGGAGACTGTCAGGCGCGAATGTGAACCCCGGGTTACTTGCCAAAGCTGAAGCCGACCGTGATCGGGATAAAGTTCAGCGACGGACTCGCGCTGACGGTCTGATAACGGCTCGCGACCACCAGGCGCGTGCTGCCGGCACCGAGCTTGAACGCGACCGCGGCACCGCCACCGAATCCGACCTTCGTGCTGGAAGGGAGGGAGACGCCGTTCGCGTCGAGCTTCACGTTGTAAAAGCCCAGTCCAGCCGAGAGGATGATGCGTGCGGGTGCGCTCGCCGGGTTCAGTGCATAGACGGCGGACGCCATCCCACCGATAATCTTCGTGTGACCCGCGGCACCAAAGGTGGCGGAATCGTGAGACGTCTGCGAATACGACAGCTCACCACGCACGCCGAAGTTGCCCGGCAACCAATAGGTCGCGCCTACACCACCGACCCAGCCGAGCTTGTCACCCGATTTGTAGTTACCGGTGGGCAGCAGCAAGCCGCCACTGAATCCGTACCGCAGAGTGCCTTGGGCCTTCGCTGACGAGGCCGCAACCATGCACAGGGCCGTCGCCACGAGCACCACACTGCTCAGACGCTTCATATCCCGCCTCCAGATGGAAGTCGTAGACAAGCACCCCTGTAGGGGGTTGCGAAATTAGGGCGCGTTAGCCGGGACTACGGTTGGAAAAAGCGTTGCAGAAGTCAATAGTCAGGAGCAGGAAAAACCCTTGCAGAAGTCAAGAGTCTGCCGGACTGGCACTCCCCGCTACGATTCGGACGACATTTGAGGCGACTTGCAAAAAGCCCCCCGCCACTCGGAGGCGGATGGTCTCACCGGAACGGTGAATCTTCGCAATTCCGGTGCCGAGAAGGGTCATAAAGGGGGCGTGCCGGGGCAGGATTCCCACCAATCCATCATACGCCGGCGCGACCACCGCGTCCGCCTCCCCCTCGAACACGGCTCGCTCGGCGGAAATGACCGAGACGCGCATCATGCCGCGGCCAATTTCTTCGCTTGCGCGACGACGTCGTCGATTCCGCCCTGCATGTAAAATGCCTGCTCGGGCAGCTGATCGAACTCGCCTGACACCACCCGCTCGAACGACGCGATCGTGTCCTCGAGCTTCACGTACTTCCCTTCGAGTCCTGTGAACTGCGACGCCACGAAAAACGGCTGCGAGAGGAATCGCTGCACGCGGCGCGCGCGGCCGACGAGCAGCTTGTCCTCCTCCGATAGCTCGTCCATTCCCAGAATCGCGATGATGTCCTGGAGATCCTTGTAGCGCTGCAGAATGCGCTGCACTTCGACCGCCACGTTGTAGTGGCGCTCCCCGAGATACTGGGCGTCGAGTATGCGGCTCGAGGAAGAGAGGGGATTCACCGCGGGGTAGATGCCTAGCTCGACGATCGCGCGATCGAGCACGACGGTGGCGTCGAGGTGCGAGAATGCCGTCGCCGGCGCCGGGTCGGTGAGGTCGTCAGCGGGCACGTAGATCGCCTGCACCGATGTGATCGATCCTTTCTTGGTCGACGTGATTCGCTCCTGCAGCTCGCCCATCTCCGTCGCGAGCGTCGGCTGATAGCCGACCGCTGATGGCATTCTTCCGAGGAGCGCGGACACTTCGGATCCCGCTTGCGTAAACCGGAAAATGTTGTCGATGAACACGAGCACGTCCTGGCCTTCGACGTCACGGAAATATTCTGCGACCGTCAGGCCGGAAAGTCCGACGCGCAGTCGAGCGCCCGGTGGCTCGTTCATCTGACCATAAATGAGCGCGACGTTCTCGAGGATGTGCGCTTCTTTGAACTCGAGATAGAGATCGTTCCCCTCGCGCGTCCGCTCGCCGACGCCGCAGAACACCGACTTGCCGCCGTGCGCCTTGGCGACGTTGTTGATCAATTCCTGAATCACGACCGTCTTGCCGACGCCGGCGCCGCCGAACAGCCCGATCTTGCCGCCCTTCACGAACGGCGCGATCAGGTCGATGACCTTGATGCCGGTCTCGAACACCTGCGTCTTCGGCTCGAGGTCGACGAACGCCGGAGTGCCGCGGTGAATCGGCCAGCGCTCGGCGTCCTTGGGAATCGGCGGCCCTTCGTCCACCGGCTCGCCGATGACGTTGAGGATCCGGCCCAGTGCCGGCTTGCCGACGGGGACGGTGATGGGCTGCCCGGTGTCGAGCACGTCCATGCCGCGGACGACGCCATCGGTCGAGCTCATCGCGACCGCGCGGACCTGATTGCGCCCGATGTGTTGCTCGACTTCCGCGACCAGTTGCCCAGAATCGACTTTTAGCGTGACTGCGTTGTAGAGCTCGGGCAACTGCTCGGGCTCGAACTCGACGTCGAGAACGGGGCCGATGACTTGCACGACTTTCCCGATGTTCGCCATTTCCTATCCTTTGAGAGCCTCGGCTCCCCCAACAATTTCCGCGAGCTCTTGCGTGATCTGCGCCTGGCGCGCGCGGTTGAACGTGCGCTGCAAGATCGTCAGCATGTCTTGACCGGCGTCTGTGGCGTTCTTCATCGCCGTACGTCGCGCGCCGTGCTCGGCCGCCGCCGTCTCGACGAGGGCGCGATAGAACTGGTTCTGTACGTACAACGGAAGCAGCTCGTCGAGAATCTCCTCCGCCGAAGGCTCGAGGATGTAATTGACCGACCGCCGCTTGGTTGGCGGAGTCACAGGTAGAATCCGCATCGTCGTCGGCGGCGTGCTCACCGCGCTGTTGAACTTCGCGAATACGACATCCACTGCATCGAGGTCTCCGGCCGCGAACCGATCCATCAGCGGCTGCACGAGCTCTTCGGCGTGCCGCAGCGTGGGACGATCGCCGATATCGACCCGCTGGGACGCGACGTTGCGGCGCGTGAACTTGAAGTAGCTGACGCCTTTCTTGCCGACGAGGTGCAGCTCCGTATGCGTATCCTGCGCTTCCAGCTCTTCGAGCCGGCGCCGGGCTTCACGGATCAGGTTGGAATTGAACGCGCCGCACAAACCGCGATTTGACGTGATAAGCAGCAAGGCGGAGCGCCTCACCCCCGCGCCGCGCACGCTACGGCCGGGCTGGCGCAGCAGGGGGAACCGCTCGGCCAGCTCGGGCGAGTATAACTCGCCGATCACTTCGGCCAGCGCCTGCGCGTACGGGCGAGCGCCCACGACGCGATCCTGAGCGCGCTTGAGCTTTGACGTGGAGACGAGCTCCATCGTCTTCGTGATCTTGCGGGTGTTTTGCACCGATCGGATGCGTCGCTTCAGCTCGCGTGGCTTCGCCATTACAGCGCCTTGTACTCCTCGATCGCTTGGCGCAGTCTGCCGCTCAGATCGTCGGACAACGCTTTCCGCGTACGGATCTCTTCGCCGATTTCGGGATGCTGCGCCGCCATGAACTCGAGCAATCCTTTTTCCCACTCCTTGATCTGCGGCACAGCCACGTCGTGTACCAGTCCGTTGGTGACGGAGAAAATGACGATGACCTGCTGCTCGACGGGCATCGGCTGGTATTGCGGCTGCTTGAGCACCTCGACTACCCGCGCGCCGCGCGCGAGCTGCCGCTGCGTGGCGGGATCGAGCTCCGAGCCGAACTGCGCGAACGCCTCCAGCTCGCGATACTGGGCCAGATCGAGCCGCAGCCGCCCGGCGACCTGCTTCATCGCCTTGATCTGCGCGTTGCCGCCCACTCGACTCACCGAAATGCCGGCGTTCACGGCGGGCCGCACGTTCGAGTAAAAGAGATCGGTTTCGAGGAAGATCTGTCCGTCGGTGATCGAAATGACGTTGGTCGGAATGTAGGCAGAGACGTCGCCCGCCTGCGTCTCGATGATCGGCAGCGCCGTCAGCGAGCCACCGCCCATTTCATCGGACAACTTGGCGGCGCGCTCCAGGAGACGGCTGTGGAGATAGAAGACGTCGCCCGGATAGGCTTCGCGGCCCGGCGGACGACGCAGCACCAGGGAGAGCTGCCGGTACGCCGCCGCCTGCTTCGACAGGTCGTCGTAGACACACAACGTCGCCTTGCGCTCGTCGTACATGAAGTACTCAGCCATGCTGCAGCCGGAGTAGGGGGCGATGTACTGCATCGGCGCGGGCTCCGAGGCGGACGACACGACCACGATCGTGTACTCCAAGGCGTCGTGCTCCTTGAGCCGCTCCACGACCGACGCGACCGTCGAATTCTTCTGGCCGATCGCGATGTACACGCACGTGACGCCCTGCCCCTTCTGGTTGATGATCGTATCGATCGCGATTGCCGTCTTTCCCGTGCCGCGATCGCCGATGATCAGCTCACGCTGGCCGCGGCCGATCGGAATCATCGAATCGATGGCTTTGATGCCGGTCTGGAGGGGCTCTTTGACGGGCTGCCGCTTGATGATGCCCGGCGCCACGATCTCGACTTTGCGCGTCTTGGTGGTGTGAATGGGGCCGAGGCCGTCGACGGGCCGCCCCAGCGCGTCGACCACGCGGCCGACCAGCGCCGGCCCGACGGGGACCTCGAGCACGCGGGCCGTGCGACGCACCTCGTCGCCCTCGCGCAGCTCCAGGTAGTCTCCGAAAATGACCGCGCCAATGTTGTCTTCCTCGAGATTCAGCGCGAGTCCGGTGATCTTGTCGCCCGTCGCGGAGACCGTGAACTCGAGCATCTCGCCCGCCATCGCCGACGTGAGGCCGTAGACGCGGGCGATGCCGTCCTTCACCTCGAGGACCGTGCCGACCTCGCGAACGTCGATGTCCGCGAGGTCTGCCGCCTGAATTTCCTTGAGGAGGAGGTTCTTGAGCTCGCCGGGTCGCAGGATGGAGTCGGTGGCCATGGCTCTACCGGTTTGAGTTTGTGAAAAATATCACAAGAGAGGCGGCGGCGGAAGGCGGCGAAGGGGCGGCGAAAAACCTATGCACGAGATCTTGTCCTTCCTCTGAGGAACCTCGTCAGCACACCCCGAGGACCGAGCTCACGCAGTTCGTGCGGTGTCGCGCCGGCGACCCGTCGCGCGGCACCGGCCAAATGACTGGGGGAGGCGTAGCCGAGGATGCGCACGACGCCGCGCACGGTATACCCGGGATTGCCGAGCAGGTCCGCCGCGCACGCCGCGCGCGCGAGATCGATCACGCGTTTCAGATTCGGCGCCCCCCCCGCCCCGAACTCCCGCGACAAGTGCTCTCGCGTTACGCGCAACGCCTGGGCGACATGCCCCGTCTTGGTCGGGACGCCGGCGCGGCGCAGCACTTCATCCCACGCGGCGAGTTGCAGGCGATCGGTCAGCCGCAACAACCGGGGCGCGTCCGCCAGCGCCGCACGGCGCGCCACCTGTGCCGTGCGCGCCGCGATCCATTCCCCTGCGACCGCGTTGTCCACGCCCTCGACCAGTACACAGAACCCCGCATCACGACAGGACTCGAGCAGCGCACCATCATCGGGGCGGACCGCGGAGAGCGCGTACATCGGGATGCGTGGAAAGCGCGTTGGCAGCGCCAACCCCTCGCCATCACAATGGCGAACGTCGATGACGACGGCATCGACGAGCCGCTGCGCGAGCAGCCGCTCGACCGCCTGAAGACTCCGACACAGCCGCACACTGCCGGCGCTGCGCGGATAACCGCGCTTGATCGCGCGCCGCGCCTCGCGGCGCGGATGGAAAACGGGCACGACGGGATACGCCGCGGCCGCGGCGGTCACGTGTGCACCAATGCTTGCTGCATCTCCGCCGCCTGCAGTAACACCTCACGCGCGTTGTCGTAGCTGACCGTCTGTTGCGCCTCTTCCAAAGGATGCCAGACGCAGGCGGTGATTCCCTCGGCTTCCTCGGGGACCGGATCGCCGCGCCGTGATTCGAACAGGAAAAAGTGGCAATACTTGTGAATCGTCTTGCCGCGGAATCGGAAATACCAATCGATGACCTTGATCGGGCCGTGAACCAGCAGCTCCTCGAGGCCGGTCTCCTCCGCGACTTCGCGCCGCGCCGCCTCGGCCGGTGGCTCGTCGCGCTCGAGATGCCCCTTGGGGAATCCCCAATTCTTGTAGGAGTCGCGGATCAGAAGAAAGCGCACCTGGCCGTCGGGCCCGCGGCGGAAGACGACACCGCCGGCGCTTGTCTCCCGTTGCGCGCGGGGTTGGGAAATGCGCTTACGCGTCCGGCGTGCCATTCGTCAGAACACGCTGAAAGTGAAGTATTTCCGCGGATTGGCCTGAATGTCCGAGAGCAGCTGACGCAGTTGAATCATCGTTAGGGTCGTCTCACGATACAGCGCTGAATCGGCGACGAGGAGGCCGAGCGTGCCGCTGCGGTTCGAGATCCGAGACAGCACGGTGTCGGCGTTCTGCAGAACGTGCACCAGGCTTTCCTGATTCCGGTTCGCCGCGGCCATGAGCTGGCGGAAATCCTGCGACGCGCTCCGAAGATCGGTCGCCGACGCAGCCGTGTTATTCAGAATAGTGGCTAGCTGGCCCTGATTCGTGGCGGTGTCCACGCGTCCCAACGTTGTCCTGAGATCGGTGGCGACGTGGGCGAGAGCCTCCGAGCCCTGCCGCAGATTGGATCCCACATTGCCGATGACGTCAGCTTGCTCGTTCGTGACCCGCGTTAGGCGGTCGGCGATCTGGCCAAAGTCGCGGATCGAGCGCCGCAGGTCCGAGACGGCGGATGAGTCGAATGCGGTCTGGATGCGGGTCGAGACTGTGGCGATGTCGGTCGCGATGCGGCTCGCCTGCGCCGTCAGCTGGCCGATATCGGGGAGTGTGGCGCCCGGCCACTTCCCCACACCCGACGCCTCTGCCTCGACGAGGGCCTGGCGCACGTTGGGATCGTTAGGTAGCGGGTCGCTCGAGATGAGCGTGGCGGCCCATTCGCCGAACAGGGAGGCCGAGGCCGCAATCACCGCCGGCTTCTCGGGCAGGGTGACGCCGGAATAGATCTTCAAGTCCGCCTCGACCCAGTTGCCCGGCGCGAGCCGAATCGCCTCCACCCGGCCCACGCGCACCCCGCGCAACACGACCGGATTGCCCACACCCAGTCCGCCGACCGTCCGGAAGCGCGCTGTATGGGCCGCGTCGGTCTTGCCGAGATGAGCGCCGGACAGCCAGAGGGCGCCGCCAATCACCACGGCGAGCGCCGCAATCACGACGAGCCCGACGGCGAACTCGTTTTCGCGTTTCACTCGGGACGTCCCTCGATGAACTGGCGCACGACCGGGTCCTCCGTCTGTTGCATCTCCTCGACCGTCCCGACCTGGCGAATGCGTCCCTCGTAGAGCATGGCGATGCGATCGCCCACCGTGTAGGCACTGCGCATGTCGTGCGTGACCACGACTCCCGTGACCCCGAGGTGCTCGCGCGTCCGCACCATCAGGCGATCAATGATCGCGGAGGTGACAGGGTCTAGGCCAGTCGTCGGCTCGTCATACAGGATGTATCGCGGTTTCAGGGCGATCGCGCGCGCGATCCCCACCCGCTTCCGCATCCCGCCGGACAGCTCGGCCGGCAGCTGGTCATCGGTGCCCGAGAGGTCCACGAGCGCCAGGGCCTCGCGCACGCGGTCTCCGATCTCCTCGTCGTACAGTCCGCGCCGCCGCAGCCCGAGCGCGACGTTTTCCGCGACTGTGAGCGAATCGAACAGCGCCGCGAACTGGAAGACGTAACCGATGCCCTGGCGCAGCAGTGTGAGCCCCTCGCGATCGAGCGTGCTGACCGCCCGGCCGTCAACGATGACGTCACCTGCATCCGGGGGCAACAGCCCGACGATGTGCTTCAGCGCCACGCTTTTACCCGTTCCCGAGTATCCGATGATGACGACCGTCTCGGCGTCTCGAATCCTCAGCGACAGACCCTGGAGTACGGGCTTTTCATCGAACGCCTTGTACACCTCCTGGAACTCGATCACAACAGGACCACTGCCCAGAATGCGTCGAGCACGAGGATGAGAATCGCGGAGTAGACCACCGCGCGCGTCGTGCTGCGCCCCACTCCTTCGGCGCCACCTCGGGTTGAGAGCCCGACGATGCAGCCGACGAGCGTGATCGTGCAGCCGAAACTGGCGCTCTTCAGCAGACCGAACCAGATGTCCTTGAACTGATAAAACAGCTTCAGCCCCTTGATGAAATCGGGGGTGGAGAGATCCAGCAGCACGAGACTCGTGATCCAGCCGGTGATGATGCCGGTCGCGATCGCAAACGCGACGATCACGGGAAACATCAGCGTTCCCGCGATGACGCGCGGGAGCACGAGGTAGCTCTGCGGATTGTAGGCGAGCGTTTCGAGAGCGTCGACCTGCTCGGTCACCTTCATGGTGCCGAGCTCCGCCGCCATGCTCGCGCCCACGCGTCCAGCGAGCGCGAGCCCGGCGAGCACCGGGCCGAGCTCGAGCATCATCGTCTTGCCGACGAGCGTGCCGACGAAGTAGAGCGGGACGGCGCCGGTGAACGTGTACGACGCCTGGAGAGCCAGCACGACACCGGTGAAGGCCGCGATGAACAGCGCCACCGGCAGCGAATCGACGCCGACGCGGCGCATCTGCACGATCAACGGTCGCGCCCATGTCCGGACGTCGGACAGAGCCGCGAGCATGTCCATCACGAAGTGGCCGACCCGACCGACGTCCTCGATGGCGGCGACAGTCCGGCGACCGATCACATCGATCACGGGAGGAGAAGCTACAGCGGGAAATGAAAGTGGCCAGGATTTCTCCTGGCCACTCTGTTCAGGCGGCGAAGCTCGCTAGAGCCTTGCCGACGTCGCCATCGCGCAGTCGCTTGAGTGCGCGATCGCGCAGCTGGCGAACGCGCTCACGCGTGACGCCGAGCATCCCGCCGATCTCTTCGAGCGTGTGCTCGCGTCCACCGTCGAGACCGAAGTAGAGGCGCAGCACCTTCGCGTCGCGACGCTGCAGCGTGTTGAGCGCCTGCTCGATCTCGTCGGACAGGAAGCGGTCCATCGCCTGATCTTCCGTGTCCGGCAGATCCTCGGCGATGAAGCGCTCGATGAGCGAGCGGTCACCGTCGGGGTCGAGCGGAGCATCGAGCCGCACGTCGCCGGTATTGAGCGCGGCGAGCGACTGCACCACCTCGAGCGACAGCTTCGTCGCGTCGGCGATCTCTTCGGGCGTCGGCTCGCGACGCAGCGTCTGCCGCAGATACTCCGCCGTGCGCACGATGCGCGACAGATCCGCGGTCCGGTTGAGCGGCACGCGAACCGTCCGTCCCTGCCGGGCCAGCGCGGCGAGAATCGCCTGCCGGATCCACCACACGGCGTAGGAAATGAACTTGACGCCCTGATCGGGATCGAACTTCCGCGCGGCCGTGAGCAGGCCGACGTTGCCCTCACCGATCAGATCGGTGAGCGGCAGCCCGCGGTTCTGATACTTCTTCGCCACCGAGATCACGAACCGCAGATTGCGCTTCACCAGCTCCTGCATGGCCTCCTGATCGCCGGCCCGCACCTTCCGGGCGAGGGCGATCTCCTCCTTCTGCGTGAGCAGCGGAGTCTTCGACACTTCGTGCAGGTACTGGTCGAGGATGTCGCGCTCGTGCTCGTGAGAGCCGAGACCGGAGAGCAGACCACGGCGCCGGCCGCGACGCTTGACGACCCGTCGCTCGGTAGCGACGGGCGCCTTCGCCTTGGCCTTCGCGGCGGGTGCAGTCTTCGTTTTCTTCCGGGTACGCGGCATTGGTTCGCCCTATTTGGGTGCTTTTTAGTACGCAGACGCAGCAAAAATGTTCATGAAACGGGCGTGAAATCGCTTGACAGCGCCTAAACGCCCCGATAAGATGCCGTGTTCCCGCCCGGGGCAATTCAGGGGGCGCGGGGGGGGGCAATATAACGGGGGCGTAGCTCAGTTGGGAGAGCGCGTGAATGGCATTCACGAGGTCAGGGGTTCGATCCCCCTCGCCTCCATGGCTTCCCGGGCGGTAGATGAGTCCCGACTGAGTGGTTACATTTGCTGCCGGCATGCGGGAATAGCTCAGTTGGTAGAGCACAACCTTGCCAAGGTTGGGGTCGCGGGTTCGAGTCCCGTTTCCCGCTCTCCAGTCGGAAGGTTGAAACAAGCGACGCGGGGTGGAGCAGTCTGGTAGCTCGCCGGGCTCATAACCCGGAGGTCGTGGGTTCAAATCCCACCCCCGCTACTGAAGATTGCGGATTGTGGATTGTGGATTGCGGATTGACGGTGGGCAGTTCAATCCGCAATCGCAAATCCGCAATCCGCAATTGCGTTCCGGGCGGTTAGCTCAGTTGGTTAGAGCGCCACGTTGACATCGTGGAGGTCACTAGTTCGAGTCTAGTACCGCCCATGCGCGCCCATAGCTCAACTGGATAGAGCGCTTGACTACGGATCAAGAGGCTGGGGGTTCGAGTCCTCCTGGGCGCATACACGGCGGCTCAGCCGCTTCGGCGGCTGGGCGTCTAGAAGTTCGGGGCGTAGCGCAGTCCGGTTAGCGCGCCTGGTTCGGGACCAGGAGGTCGGTGGTTCAAATCCACTCGCCCCGATTGTCTACCTGTTGCGTCTGTGGCGTCTAGGTAGTTTGCGCCAGTAGCTCAGCTGGATAGAGCGTCGGCCTCCGGAGCCGAAGGTCGTGGGTTCGAATCCCGCCTGGCGCATGAAGCTACGACGCGGTAACAACGGAGCCGAAGGCAGCTGCGCGGCCTACGCCGGGCCTGCGAGACGGGACCCTCATCAAACACGGCTGATCACACAGGTCCCGGCGGCTGGTCAGGCGGGGGTCAGTTCTTTTCCTTGCCTACCGCCTGCAGAACGAAACCGTGGACCGTATTGGTCGCATCGGCGTAGCTGCCAACCATCTCTCCCTGCGGATTGACCCCGAATATCCTGGTCCACTTAGCACCCGGGACGTCGATCACGGTCAAGCCGTCAGCGTCGCGTGAGAACCCGTGTGAAGTGACCGGGTTGAAGTAGCCGACCACCCTGCCCGTGGGGCTCACGTCCCACGCCTCGGTGAACGTCGCACCGGGTGCATCAAACTGCGTATAGGCACCCCGGTCGAGCACGTAGCTGTGGACGAGTGTCGCGGACTCGAAGGAGATCCCCGCGATCACCCTACCGCCCGACGTGACACCGTTGTGCATCGTCGAGGGCAACAACTCGAACGACTTGACCCTGTCACCGCGCTGCACGTATCCCCGCATGTCGACGAGGAAGTTCGTGTCGTGGAAGCAGCCGACGATATCGCGGGACGGGCTGATCTTGATCGGCAATGTAGTGAGGTGTCCGGGAACGGAGATATTGGTGAACACGCCGTCCTGCAGCAGGAACCCGAAGGTCCTCGCGTCGCCCGCGATACGGTATCGCCCCACGATGTCGCCCTGGGGGTTGATCCCCCAGGCCTCCGTCGCGATCGCCCCGGGGACCTGAATTGTGGTAACAGTGCTGTTATCCCACAGGTAGCCGTGCGTCCCCGCCGCATCGGTGTAGGAGCCGACGATCTGGCCAACTGCGTTGATACCGAAGGCCCGCGTGGCGGACGCGCCTTGCACGTCAATCGTGCTGAACCCAGCAGCCTGTGCCAGCTCCATCGACAGGGCGTCCACCGACCGGGGGTCAGATCCTGCTGGAATGCCTTCGATTCCTCCTCCCATGAAGATCATGAGGGGGTTCTCATCGGCGTCGGTCAATGAGGCCTGAATGCCATTGATGCCGAGCGCGCCGTCCGGCGCGAGGGGCGGCGCCGTCGGCCCCTGATCAGCGCAAGCCGCGAGCATCAGGGCGGCCAGGGCGGCCGCAGAATGGAAGCCTTTCATCGAATCTCCTCCTCAAGGGTAGAGCCACGGCCGGACCCGCGACGCGTTCGCCGGGTCTGGCTTGTGGCGGTCGGGACCGGGGTCTCCGTTAGATGCCCTGGGTCGCCTCCTGATCGCACATCGTCACCCGGCCGTCACCTGTAATGAACTCGACGCTCCGTCGGGTCGGCGGCGTATCTCTGGAAGCGGGGGGGAGGCCCGTGCGCGGGCGGGCGGGCTAGCGGCGCCTAGCATCTGAGTAACGTTTCAATATGCTTCCAAGAGGGTCGGTCGCAAGAGCTAGTGAACTGGCCTCGGATGACGCGCGCGGGGCGCGCGCATGTCTCAAGCAGTCAGCACATTGCGAACCCAGGTCTCTTGCGTCCACGCCCCCTGATGCGCGTACAGGGGGTCGCTGCTCCAAGACGCCGACCGAGAAGCGACCTGTGGTAACAACGGTGCTAACAACGGGGGCGTCGCGAGCCGACGCTGGCTGGCGCGAAGCCCCCGCAAGTGCTTGAAACAGCAACGGCCAACGTTGGTGAGCGCTGGCCGGTGCCGCCTCCGGAGCCGAAGGTCCCGCGTTCGAATCGCGGCTGGCGCATTCGCTCTCAGCTGTGAGTGGCGGTGGCCGCGCTGAGAGCCGCGCGATCCGGATACACCCCCAGAACGCGCAGCATCGGCGCAAAGGTGCGCAGTTCGCGTAGGGCGTCGTGCGTGCTCTCCAGCGCGTCGCCGGCAACGTCCAGATAGAAGAGGTATTCCCACGGACGCCCCGGCAGCGGCCGGGATTCGATCTTCGTCAGATTGAGATCGCGAGCCGCGAAGACGCGCAGCGCACGGTGCAGGGCGCCCGGCGTGTTCGGCAGGGTAAACACCAACGACATCTTCGACGCACCCCAGACCGGCACGGGCTCGCGCGCCACGACGAGAAACCGGGTGTAGTTCTCGGGGTGGTCCTCCAAGCCTTCCGCCAGCACCGCCGCACCGTACAGCCGCGCGGCGAGTGCCGACGCGATCGCCGCATCCGCCGCGAGAGTCCCGGCCATCAGGTCGTGAACGCTGCCGGCGGTGTCGTACGCGGGAACGGCGAGGAGCGCCGGATGCTCGGTGAAGAAGCGACGGCACTGAGCGAGCGCGACCGGATGCGAAGCGACGCGCCCGATGTCGCCCAGCGTGCCGCCTGGACGCGCCACGAGACAGTGCCGAATGCGCAACGCGGTCTCACCCACAACGTGGAGCGAATGGGCACTGAGCAAATCGTAGTTCTCATGCACCGACCCGGCGAGCGTATTCTCGATCGGCACGAGACCGCGGTCCGCGTCGTCTTTCTCGACCGCGCGAAAGAGGTCCTCGAACGTGACGCACGCAACGATGCGCGTGTCGGGGCCGAACACGGCAATCGCAGCAGCGTGGCTGAACGATCCCGCTTCTCCCTGGATGGCGACGCGGGTCATGCGTCCGTGACGGCGCCGAGGCTGCTGCTGGAGACCAGGCGGGTGTACTTGGCCAGGACGCCGGACTTGTACCGCGGCGGGGGCGGCGTCCACCGCGCGCGGCGCCGCTCCAGGTCGCGCTGCGAGACGTCCACACTCAGCTCGCGGCGATCGGCATCGATCGTAATCGCATCGCCCTCTTCCACCAGGGCGAGTGGTCCGCCCACCGCCGCTTCCGGAGCGACGTGACCCACCACCAAGCCGTGCGTCCCGCCTGAGAACCGTCCATCGGTGATCAAACCAACGGAATCTCCCAATCCCGCGCCGACAAGTGCGGCAGTCGGCGCCAGCATTTCGCGCATTCCCGGACCACCCTTCGGCCCTTCGTAGCGGATCACGATGAGGTCGCCGGTGTGAATCGCCCCGGCGAGAATCGCTGCGAGACACGCTTCCTCCGAGTCGAACACGCGCGCGGGTCCCGTGATGCTCATGTGCGCATGTCCACTCACCTTCGCGACCGCGCCCTCGGGCGCCAGGTTGCCACGCAGGATCACGATGTGCCCACGCTCGGCGATCGGCCGGTCCCAGGGGCGAATCACTTCCTGATCGACCGGCGGGCGGGATGACACGTTCTTCAGGACCTCCGCGACCGTCTTTCCTTCTATAGTCACGGCGTCGCCGCGCAGCGCGCTGTGGTCGAGCAGAATCCGCATGACCTGGGGAATGCCGCCGGCGCGATGCAAATCTGTCGTGACGAAACGCCCCGACGGCTTGAGGTCGCACAGTACGGGCACCCGGTCCCGCGCCGCTTCGAAATCCAGGAGCGAGAGCGGCACCTCGGCGGCCCGTGCGATGGCGAGGAGATGCAGGACCGCGTTAGTGGATCCACCCAGTGCCATGACCACGGCGATGGCATTCTCGAACGCCTGGCGCGTGAGGATCTGTCGCGGCAGCCGCCGCTGGCGGATTGCGTCGACCAGAACGTCGGCGGATCGGGCGGCGCTGTCGGCGGTCTCGGGATCTTCCGCGGCCATGGTCGACGAGAAAGGCAGGCTCATGCCCATCGCTTCGATAGCGGCGGACATCGTGTTCGCGGTGAACATCCCTCCGCACGAACCGGCCCCAGGACATGCGCGCCGTTCGATTTCCCCGAGCTCGTCGGCCGCCATTCGGCCGGCCCCGACGGCGCCGACCGCTTCGAACACACTGACGACCGTCAGGTCACGACCCGCGTAATGACCCGGCTTGATCGTGCCACCGTAGACAAACACGGCGGGGATGTCGAGCCGGGCGATCGCGATCATCGCGCCCGGCATGTTCTTGTCGCATCCCCCGATCGCCAGCAGGCCGTCCATCCGCTGCGCGCCGCACGCCGTCTCGATCGAATCGGCGATCACTTCACGCGAGACCAGCGAGTAGCGCATGCCCTCCGTGCCCATCGAGATGCCGTCGCTGACGGTGATCGTGCCGAACGTCTGCGGCATCGTGCCGCCCGTCCGCAGCGCCGACACGGCGCGGTCCGCGAGCCGGTTGAGCCCCGAGTTGCACGGGGTGATCGTGCTGTAGGCGCTCGCGACGCCGACGATGGGCTTGGTGAAGTCGCCGTCCCGGAATCCGACAGCGCGCAGCATGGCGCGATTGGGGGCGCGCTCCAGGCCTTCCGTCACAGCGCGACTGCGAAAATTGTCACTCACGCGAGTCCCTCGACGGCTCCGCTAAAGACGTGTTCCACAATCCGGTCACCCATCTCCGCCGTGCCAATCGACGGCTCGCCCGGCAGCGCGATGTCCCGCGTGCGCGCGCCCGCGTCGAGCGCCGCGGCGATGGCAGCGTCTACCGCATCGGCCGCCTCGGCGAGCCTCAGGCCGTGACGGAGCAGGAGCGCGACGGTCGCGATGGCGCCGATCGGATTGGCGACGTCGCGACCCGCGAGCGGCGGGGCCGAACCGTGCACGGGCTCGAACAAGCCCGGCCCGGGACCGAGTGATGCCGATGGAAGAAGACCCAGCGAACCAGCGAGAACCGCCGCTTCATCGCTGAGAATGTCTCCGAACATGTTCTCCGTCAGCACGACATCCAGCGATGCCGGCTCGGCAACCAGGCGCATCGCCGCCGTGTCCACATACGCGTGCTCGAGCCGCACGTCCGGGTAATCGCGCGCGATCTTCGTGACGGTTTCGCGCCAGAGCTGGGATACCTCGAGCACGTTGGCCTTGTCCACTGACGTGACCAACCTCTTCCGGTCGCGCGCGGCAGCGAACGCCACCCGCGCCACACGCTCGATTTCGGCGGTCGTATATACGAGCGTGTTCACCGCAGTCGTTCCATTGCGGCCACGCGGCTCACCGTAGTACAGCCCTCCGGTCAGCTCGCGCACGACGAGCAGATCGACGCCGTGCAGCCGATCGGCCTTGAGCGGCGAGGCAGCCAGCAAGGCCGGCCGCATCGCAACCGGCCGCAGATTGGCATAGACCTTCAAGAGCTTCCGCAACGCGAGCAAGCCGGTCTCGGGTCGCAGCTCGCGCGGCGCGCCATCCAACGCGGGATCGCCAACGGCCCCGAGCAACACAGCGTCGCTGTGGACGACCGCGTTGCGCGTCACCGCCGGCAGTGGATCGTTGGCCAGCGCGACGCCCGCCGCGCCGATGGGATACCTCGCGAACTCGAAGCAGAGGTCGAAGCGCTCGCCCACCGCCTCTAGCACGCGCACTGCCTGCGCGATGACCTCGGGGCCGATGCCGTCGCCGGGCAGAACCGCAATGGAGAGACGTTTCATTGGTGCAGCCGCTCGTACTCGGCGATGCGCGGCTCCTCGAGCAGAGTACGGTCGATCTCGTCGAGGCCCCGCAGCAACAGCTCGCGCCGATAGGGGTCGAACGCAAACGGCGCCACAAACCCGCTCTCGTCCGACACCGACTGCTCCGCGAGATCGACGACGACTTCGTAGCGGCGCGCCCCCCCGACCGTCGCGCGCTGCGCTCGCTGCATGAGCGTGTCGACTAGAGCCGGGCCCAGCTGGACCGGCACGACGCCATTGCGGCAACAGTTGGCGAAAAAGATGTCCGCGAAGGACGGCGCGATGATCGCGCGGAAGCCGTATTCCGCGAGTGCCCAGACGGCATGTTCGCGCGACGAGCCGCAACCGAAGTTCGGTCCGGTGATCAGGATCGACGCTCCCTCGGTCGCCGGATCATTGAGCTCGAACCCGGGCTGCGCGCGCCAGTCGAAAAACAGGCTGGCGCCAAGACCGGTGCGCTCGAGGCCGCGCAGAAACTGCTTCGGGATGATCTGATCGGTGTCCACGTCCTGGCGTGGCAGCGCGGCCGCTTTTCCCCGGTGACGCACGAACGGCTCCATCAAGCCACCTCGGCGCGGCGCCACGCGCGCACATCGACGAGCTGGCCGGCGATCGCGGCCGCAGCGGCCATCGTGGGACTCATGAGATGGGTGCGGCCGCCACGCCCCTGCCGCCCCTCGAAGTTGCGATTGGAAGTGGCGGCGCAGCGCTCCCCGACACCCAGCACGTCGGCATTCATGCCGAGGCACATCGAGCAGCCGGCGTTTCGCCACTCGAAGCCGGCCTCGCGGAACACGCGATCCAATCCTTCCCGCTCCGCTTCCCGTTTGACGCGCTGCGACCCGGGAACGACCATCGCCCGCACGCGCGGAGCGACATGCAAGCCACGCACGACGCTGGCCGCCGCGCGCAGATCCTCGATGCGAGCGTTGGTGCACGATCCCACGAACACGCGATCGATCGGAATCCCTTCAAGTGGCGTCCCGGGAGTCAGTCCCATGTACTCGAGCGCGCGCGCAGCGGCGCGGCGCTCGTGATCGGTTGGCAGGTCGGCGGGGTTCGGGACACGCCCGGTGATGTCGACGACCATCCCGGGGTGCGTTCCCCACGTCACCTGCGGGGCGACACTCGAGGCATCGAGCGTCACGCGCGTGTCATAGCGCGCGCCGGGATCGGTGCGCAGCGCGCGCCAGCGTTCGACGGCACGGTCCCACGCCCCGCCAACCGGCGCTCGCGGACGGCCGCTGAGGTAATCGAACGTCGTCTCGTCGGGCGCGATCATCCCCGCGCGGGCGCCGGCCTCGATCGACATGTTGCAGACCGTCATCCGCTCTTCCATGGTCAGCGCGCGGATTGCGTCCCCGGTGTACTCGATGACGTGTCCGACGGCCCCCGCGGTCCCGATGCGCCCGATCAACGCGAGGATCAAGTCCTTGGCCGAAACGCCGGTGGCGCGTACCCCTGTGAAGTGCGCTTCGAGATTGCGCGGCTTCGCCAGCACGAGACATTGCGTGGCGAGCACGTGCTCGACTTCACTGGTGCCGAGCCCCAACGCGAAGGCGCCGAAGGCGCCGTGTGTCGACGTATGCGAATCACCGCACACAATCAACATGCCCGGCTGCGTCGCGCCGAGCTCGGGGGCGATGACGTGCACGATGCCCTGATTCGGTGACGCGAGATCGAACAGCTCGATCCCGAACTCGCGCGCGTTGGCGCCGAGCGCGTCGAGCTGGCGCGCGGCGACGGGATCGTCGACGGGTAGCGACCGATCGCCGGTCGGCACGTTGTGATCGACAGTCGCCAGGGTGAGCTCCGGACGTCGCACCGACCGACCGGCCGCTCGGAGGCCTGCGAACGCCTGCGGTGATGTGACTTCGTGCACGAGATGCAGATCCACGTACAGCAACGCGACGTCGTCCGCGAGCTCCTGGACGACGTGCGCATCCCAGATCCGATCGAACAGCGTTCGAGCGGTCATCTCCGTCACGCGCGAGCGCGCTCCGTCTCTGTTTCGCGGGCAGGCTTCGCCTTGGCGCGGCGCGCCTTCCCCTCCTCCGTCCACGGCATCATCGCCCGCAGCTCGGCGCCCACTTTTTCGATAGGATGCTGCCGGGCCGCGCGTCGCAGCTCGGCGAAGCGCGGCGCGCCGGCGCGACACTCGGCGATCCATTCCCGCGCGAATGCCCCGCTGCGGATGTCGGCGAGCAGCCTGCGCATCTCCGCCCGCACCGCCGGACTGATCACGCGATCGCCGCGTGTGAGGTCGCCGTACTCGGCGGTGTTGCTGATCGAATGACGCATGAAGCCCAGACCACCGCGGTAGATCAGATCCACGATGAGCTTCAGCTCGTGCAGACACTCGAAGTAGGCCATTTCCGGCGCGTAGCCGGCCTCGGTGAGCGTGTCGAAGCCCGCCTGCACCAGCGCGGTGACACCGCCACACAGCACCGCCTGCTCGCCGAACAGATCGGTCTCCGTCTCCTCGGCGAAGGTGGTGCCGATGACGCCGGCACGCGCGCACCCGATCCCAGCCGCGTACGCCAGCGCGTTCGGCAGCGCCGAGCCGCTGGCATCCTGATGCACCGCGACCAGTGCGGGCACGCCGCGCCCCGCCTGGTACTCGCTGCGGACCAGATGGCCGGGAGACTTCGGGGCGATCATCGACACGTCGACCGCAGTGGGCGGCACGATTTCGCCGAAGTGAATGTTGAACCCGTGCGCGAACATCAGCGTCTTGCCTGGGCCGAGTGCGGGGGCGAGCGCGTCTTCGTAGACGGCACGCTGCTCCTGATCGGGAACGAGCATCATGATCACATCGCCCGCTCGCGCGGCGTCGGCGACGGAGCGCACCTCGAGCCCGTCGCTCGCCGCGCGCGCCGAGGATGGACCTCCCGGCCGCAGTCCGACGATCACGTTGGCGCCACTGTCGCGTAGGTTCTGCGCGTGCGCATGTCCCTGACTGCCGTAGCCGATGATTGCAAAGACGCGGTCGCGCAGGCGCGCGCGATCGGCGTCCGCGTCGTAATAGACGCGTACCGATGAGCTCATGAAACCTCCGAAAGGAAACTGGGAGTGACCGTCGTCTCGCGGACGCCGATCACGTTGTTGATTTGCAGGACCAGCCCCTTGAGCGCGGCATCCTCCGCTTCGATCACACACGAAAGCTTCCACGTCCCCGGATGACCGTTGGAGACCACCGCGAAGTCGCGGATCGGCAGGTTGTGCCGGCGCAGCACGCCGCACGCACGGCCGAGCGTGAGCAGCTCTTCCTCGAGCCGCACGGTCACCGTACGGGCCTGCTTCATACGGGCGCCGCTTCCAGCGGCTCCGAAAGCGATCCACCGGGCACGATCATCGGAAAGACATTGGCCTCCTGCTCGATCACGAGCTCGACGAGCGCGGGACCGGCAGACTGGTTCGCGCGCCGCAGCGCGTCTTCGAGCTCGCCGGCGCTCTTGATACGCCACCCCGGAATGCCGTAGGCCGCCGCGAGCTTGACGTAGTCGGGACTCCAAATCGGCGTGCTGGCGTAGCGGCCGCCATGGAAGAACTGCTGCCACTGCCGCACCATGCCGAGATAGCCGTTGTTGAAGATCGCGAGCTTCACGACGAGCCCTTCCTGAATCATGGTCGCAATTTCGGCCATGTTCATCTGAAATCCGCCGTCGCCCGAAATCGCCCACACCGGCTCGTCCGGACGCGCGAGATGCACGCCCATCGCCGCCGGCACCGCGAACCCCATTGCGCCAAGGCCGCCCGACGTGATGTGCGAGTTGGGTCGCTGGAAGGGATAGCGCTGCGCGACCCACATCTGATGTTGGCCCACGTCCGACACGATCGTGGTTCGTCCCCCGGTCACCTCCGCAAGCGCCGAGAAGATCGTCTCGGGAGTGAGCCCGCCGGAGAATACCTCTTCGCGCGGGCGCATGAGCCCGCTGATCTCTTCCTGCCAGCGCGCGCAGTCGCGCGGCTCAACGAACGTCAGCAGCCGGCCGACCACCGCCTTCGCGTCGCCCGCAATGCCCACGGCAACCGGCACGTTGCGGCCGATTGCGGCGGCGTCGATGTCGATGTGCACGATCTTCGCACGCGGTGCAAACGTGGCGGTATTGCCCGTAACCCGGTCGTCGAAGCGCAGACCAATGCCGACGATCACATCGGCCGCCTGAATTGCCTTGTTGACGTGCACCTCACCGTGCATCCCCGGCATGCCGAGGTGCAAGGCGTGCGCCTGTGGGAAGGCGCTGATGCCAAGGAGGGTTGTGATCACCGGCATTCCCGTGCGCTCGGCAAGCGCTAGCACCTCGGCGTACGCACCGCTCACGATGATGCCCCGGCCTATCATCATCAGCGGCCGTTCCGCCGACGCGATCAGGCGTGCGATGTCGCGGAGTGCGTCATCATTCAACGGCCGCCCGGCTTCGCGAGGCGCCTTCGCGGGACGGATCGCGCGAGACTCGTACTCGGCTTTCTGGTTCTGCACGTCCTTCGGGACGTCCACCAGCACGGGGCCAGGCCGACCTTCGACGGCAATCGCCATCGCCTCGCGCACGACATCCGCGAGCTCGGCGACGTCACGGACCAGCGCGTTGTGCTTTGTGACCGGCGCCGTCACACCGACGACGTCGGTTTCCTGAAATGCGTCGCGTCCGAGCATGGGACGCGACACCTGACCGGTGATCGCGAGGACCGGCGAGCCGTCCATGTGCGCCGTCGCGAGTCCCGTGACGAGGTTGGTTGCACCGGGTCCGGAAGTCGCCACGCAGACGCCTAGACGATTGCTCGCGCGCGCGTAGCCGTCCGCGGCGTGGGCCGCTGCCTGCTCGTGGCGGACGAGGATATGCCGGAGCGCAGGATGCCCGTGCAGCGCGTCGTAGAACGGCATGATCGCCCCGCCGGGATAGCCGAACAACACGTCGACGCCCGCGTCCAGCAGGGTGCGGCAGAGAATCTCACCGCCCGTCAGTAATCGGCTCATGAGTGCCTACACTCCCCAGAAGTAACTGCTGCCCAACGCCGCCGCTTCGAGGCCGTCGGCATGGTCCACCTTGTTCAACGCATGCACCAGCGCGCGCGCGCCGGCGTCGACGATGTCAGTGGAGGCGCCGTGGCCGGTCAGTGATTTCCCGTCGATCCGCACCTGCAGGATCACGCGGCCCAGGCTGTCGCGACCGGGCGTCACCGCCTTCACGGACAAATCGAGCACCTCGATGCTGCGGCCGACGGCTTCACCGATGGCCGCGAACGCGGCGGCGATCGGCCCATTGCCGGTCGCGGTGGCCGTACGCTCCCCGAATCCCGGTCCGGCCACGCGCACTTCGGCTGTCGCCGGCTCGGTCCCGCAACTGACGCGCAGCTCGGCGAGGTGGTAGACCTCTGGCGCCCGATGGAATCCGTCGTGCAGCAGCGTCAGCAGATCTTCGTCGAGGATGTGGCGCTTCTTGTCGGCCAGCGCGGTGAACTCGGTGTAGAGCGCTTCGAGCGCGTTGGAGTCGAGCTCGTATCCCAGCTCTCGATAGCGGCGCTCGAGCGCGTGACGTCCGGAGTGTTTGCCGAGCACGATGCTCGAGCCGCCGGCGCCGACCATTTCCGGCGGGATGATCTCGTATGTCAGACCATTCTGGAGCACGCCGTGCTGATGGATGCCCGCCTCGTGAGCGAACGCATTCCGGCCGACGATGGCTTTGTTGGGCTGCGGAAATACGCCGATTTCATGCGACACCATCCGACTGGTTCGCATGATCTCGCGTGGATTCACCTGGCAACGGAATGAGATGACCTGCGGCCGCACGCGCCCCGCCATGACGATCTCCTCGAGCGCCGCATTGCCGGCCCGTTCACCGATGCCGTTGATCGTGCACTCCACCTGACCGGCGCCGGCCTCGATGGCGGCCAACGAGTTCGCGACCGCCAGGCCGAGATCGTCATGGCAGTGCGCGCTCAGGACGATGTCTCGCGTCCCGGGCACCCGCTCGCGCACGGTCCGGAACAACGCGGCATACTCCGCGGGCGTCGTGTATCCAACCGTATCCGGCAGATTGATGGTGGTCGCGCCCTCCTCAATGGCGGCAGCCACCACGCGACACAGGAAATCCGTATCGGTACGGGTTGCATCTTCCGCTGAGAATTCGACGTCGGCGGCATAGCCGCGCGCCCGTCGCACCGACGCGCGCGCCCGCGCGAGGCATGCCTCGCGGTCGATCTTGAGCTTGTGCTCGAGATGGATCTCGGAGGTCGCGATGAAAACGTGGATCCGTTTGCGCTGCGCGGGCTGCAGCGCCTCAGCGGCGAGATCGATATCGCGCTCGTGACAGCGCGCCAGCGCGGCGATGACGGGACGTCTGACCGCTTCCGCGATGTCCCGAACACCGCGAAGATCGCCCTGCGAGGCCGCCGGGAAGCCGGCTTCGATCACGTCCACACCCAGCGCGTCGAGCTGCCGGGCCAGGCGCAGCTTGCTGTCCGGGGTCATGGCGTTTCCCGGTGCCTGCTCGCCGTCACGCAACGTGGTATCGAAGATGATCACATCCCGATGCATGGCTTCCTCCTCCTCGCTCCGCGGTAAAAAAAAGCCGCGGACCTTGCTGGGTCCGCGGCGCCGGTCTTCAGTCGTTACGACTCTGCTAGATTGTCAACTCCGCGCGCGCCGCGAACCCCGTCCTGAACAGTGTAAGGCTCAGGAGCAGGACGACGACGAGCAGCAGCAGCGCGAGCGAGTTCATGTGCGAGAGTCTAATCTCCCTGTATCTGGTGCGCTGTCAAGGCCTGAAACAAGGTGCTAAAAGGCGACCGCCATCCCGGCGCGGCCCAGCGACTGCTGAATCGGCGCCGGCAACTCGCCGCTACCGTCGTTCGTTTTCCGCGAAATGCGCTGAAAATCGTAGTCGCCGTTGAATCGCAACCGGCCGCGCAACGCGTCAACGGTCAGTCCCAGTCCCAGACGCAGCGCGCCGAGTGGTGAGATCGTGCCGCCGCCTGAGAACCGCGGGCCGAACATCAGGCCGCCGCTCAACGCCATGTGCACGCCGGGCCCGAGTAAATAGCCCATGTGCGCACCGGCCGTGATCGCGCCCATCGACTGCGCCTCGAACTCCGGATCGGCTTTGCGGTTGACGAACCCCAGCTCGGCACTGATGGGGCCCGAGACGTAGTAGCGCAGGCGGACGTCGACTTCGCGTGCATCGAACTGCTGCGTCGCGGTCCCGTCACTCGTCGGTTTGTACGTCACCTTCGAGATCGCGATATCGGCGGAGAATTTCCTCCACGTCACGGTCGCCGTGGCGCCTCCGCCGACGCCGCGATAGTGCAGGTCGGAAGACACTTCGCGGTAGTCTCCGAACGCGACCTCGGGGCCGATGGAGAAGTGTTGGGCGGTCAGGGCGTTGAGCGGTTGGGCCGTTAGCAGGACGATAAACCCGCAAACCGCCCAACCGCCGAACCGCCCTGCATGTCCGCTCATCGCCCACCTCCCGTTCGTGGCAGCGGGACCACACTCAACGCCACCTGCTGGCGCCGCCGTGTGTTCTCCTGCGCGATCTCGGTGTTGCGCCGGGAGATTTGCTCGCGCAACAGCTGATTGTAGAGAATGTTGCCGCGCGCCGGCTGGGGAGCGGGCTTTTTCAAGGTCATCACGAATCCGGCGACCACCAGCCCAGCGCCGATGATTCCGCCTTCACGCAACGAGGTCGAACCGAGATTGCCGTTCGAGAGCGCCGCGGTTCCGGCGAGCGCGGCCCCGGTATAGACGGACGCGAGTCCCATCGGTCGCCAACTCTTCGGCGGTACTTCCGTCTCCGGGAGGTACGTGTAGCCCGGCAGGCTGGTGAGATGCGGCAGCGTATCGACGGCGCCGTGGGAGATCCGAATGGGCAGTGACGTGGCGAAGTTGTTCTGCCCGATCGCTGCTTCCACAATGACGTTGTAGTCCCCGGCCGGCACCGGATCACCGCTCGCCAAGCGAGCGGGCCAGCGGATGTTGACCTGGCCACTGGCCA
>MNDR01000081.1 GCA_001915025.1 Gemmatimonadetes bacterium 13_2_20CM_2_65_7 | reverse complement strand
GTTAAGGGTCTATGCGCCCCCCCCCAACATATCTCGTCACCTGCGCCGCGTTGCTGTGTGCTCCGCTCGCCGCGCAACAGCGCCACACGATCACGCATGAGGACATCTTCCTCATGAAGCGCGTGTCCGCTCCCGTGATCAGCCCCGATGGCCGGTCAATCGTGTTCAATGTGACCGAGCCGTCCTACACCGAAGCCGACCAGGTCAGCGATCTCTGGCTCGTGCCCGCCGACGGCGGCGCCCCCTCAGAGCCGCGGCGGCTCACGAATACCAAGAGCGGGGAGAGCGGCGTGGCGTGGAGTCCCGACAGCCGCCGCATCGCTTTCAGCGCGAAGCGTGAGGGAGACGATGTCGCGCAGATCTATGTGCTCGACTTGGCCACCGGAGGCGAGGCGCAACGTGTGACGAACATCTCGACCGGCGCCTCCAATCCGCTGTGGCGACCCGATGGCCGCGCGATCCTGTTCCTCAGCATGGTGTATCCGGGCGCGACGACGGACTCGGCCAATCGTGCCGCAGCCGCCGACCGGCGTGCGCGCAAGTACAACGCGCGCGTTTACGATGCCTCGCCGATCCGGCTGTGGGATCATTGGCTCGACGAGCGGCGGCCGAGTCTATTCGTGCAACCGCTCGAGCCCGGATCGCCGGCGCGTGACCTGCTCGCCGGCTCGCAGCTTGTCGCGAACCCGGGCTTCGGCGGCCAGCTCGGTACGAGTGGCGAGGATCTCGCGGCGGCGTGGACGCCCGACGGTAGCGCCGTCGTGTTTGCCGCGACGACCAATCGCCGCGAGTGGACATACGCCGATGTGGTGCAGACGCTGTGGCTGGTGCCCGCAGCCGGCGGCGAAGCGCGACGTCTCACTGCAGGCCGCGACGACTACGACACGCCGCGCTTCTCGGCCGACGGACGCACGCTCTACGCGGTGATGACACCGACCACGGAGCACACGTTCAATAATCGGCGGTTGGTGAGCTGGGCCTGGCCCCTCGCGGGTTCGCAGGCCCCGCAGGTCGTGGCCGGGGGCGGGGGCGGGGGCGGGGGCGGGGGCGCGGGCACCGCTCATTCGGTCGGCACCTACGCGATCGCGCCGGACAGTCGCTCAGTCTTCTTCCTCGCCGAAGATGCCGGACACCAACGACTGTTTCGAGCAGTGAGTACGTCCGCCGGCGAGCGCGAAGTCGGCACAATGACGAGCGGCACCTTCAACGGCCTTCAGATCGCGAGCGGATCCAAAGGCGCGCTGCAGATCGCCGGGATGTGGGAGAGCGCAGTCAGTCCCGCCGAAGTCGTGCGCATCGATCCCGCGACCGGCCGGTGGACGCCGCTCACCCATTTCAATAGCGAGCGCGTGGCGCGGATCGACTGGCAACCGCTGCGCGAGTTCTGGTTCACCTCGAGTCGCGGCAAGCGCATTCACAGCTTCTATGCCGTACCGCCCGGATTCGACTCGACGCGTACGTATCCGTTGTTCGTCCTGATCCATGGCGGCGCGGCCAACATGTGGACCGACGCCTTTGGCCTGCGTTGGAATCCGCATCTCCTCGGCGCCCCCGCCCCGGGCTACGTCGTGCTGATGACCGATTACACGGGGTCAACGGGATACGGTGAGAAGTTCTCGCAGGACATTCAGTTCGACCCGCTCGAGGGACCGGCCAACGACATCAACGAGGCTGCGGATTCGGCGATCAAGCGCTTCCGGTTCATCGACGCGTCCAGGCAAGTGGCCGGCGGCGCCAGCTATGGCGGCCATCTCACGAATTGGCTGGCCGTGACGACGACGCGCTATCGCGCGCTGATCAGCCACGCCGGGGAGTGGGATCTCGAGACGCAGTGGGCGACGAGCGACTTCAACTACGACCGCGAGCGCAACGTCGGCGGGCCTCCGTGGGAAGATCATCCGATTTGGCGCACGCAGAGCCCGATGCGGCGGGCGGCGAAGCTTCACACGCCGGTGCTGGTGTCCGTCGGCGAGCGCGATTTCCGGGTGCCGATGAACAACGCGCTCGAGTTCTGGACCGCGCTCCAGCGTCAGAAAATCCCCAGCCGGCTCATTATCTGGCCGGACGAAAATCACTGGATTCTGCGCGGTGAGGACAGCCGGTTTTTCTATCGGGAGGTACAGGCGTGGATCGCGCGCTGGCTCAGTGAGCCGGCGGCGAGCGGACAGTAGCCCGACCGCGACATCGGCTTGGAGGAATCAATGCGGTGCTATCTGTGGAGTCTCCTATCGATCGCGCTGGCGGCGACTCCGTCGCCCGCCCAGGGCCTCCGGGAAAAGATCTCCGAGCTGTTCATCTTCACGGCCGGCAAGGACCCGCTGTTCCTGGGCGGCTCGGGGTCCACATTTCGCTTCGAAGGCGGGGTTCCGATCCCGACGTCGGGCTCTCCCGGCGCCGTCTTCGGCGAGCGCGCCCCGACCCTCGGCCGTGGCCGCGTGTTCGTCGGCGCCAACATCAACCACCTACACTTCGAGACGCTGCGCGGCGTAAGCCTGAACGACATTCAGATGACGTTCACCCACGCGAACGTCACGGGCCCACAATGCGACAGCATTGTCGGGACATCGTGTACGCCGTACGGCGTTCCCACGCACGAGAACGACGTGATCGATCTGCGGCTGGCGCTCGACATCGATATGACGGTCACGTCGTTCTTCGTCAGCTTCGGCTTGCTCGACCGCGTGGACATTGGCATCGTCCTGCCGATCGTCTCCACATCGCTTCGCGGCACCAGCGACGCGCAGATCGTGCCCTTCGGGGGCACGACCGCCCAGCACTTCTTCGGCGGCACGCCGGCAAACCCGGTGCTGGAGACATCTCGGTTCGTGGAAGGATCCGCTCGGGGCGTCGGCGACATCGCCACGCGGGTGAAGGTCAATCTCACGCGATCGGAGCGAACCAACTTCTCTGTGCTCGCCGACGTGCGCTTCCCGACGGGCAGCGCCGACGATCTCCTCGGCGCAGGCCACCTCGCGGCGCGCGGCCTCGGCATTCTCTCGGCACGATTCGGCGCATTCTCACCGCACGCCAACTTCGGGTATCTGTATCGCAGCGGCAGCTCGGAGAACAGCGCCGTGCTCGCGACCGTCGGGTTCGATCATGTCATGGCGCCGTGGGCAGCCTTCGCCGTGGATTTGGTCTCGGAGCTACAGGTCGGCGAGAGCAAACTGCGGCTGCCGGGGCCGGTGACGTACGACCAACCGTTCCGTCGCACCATCCAGGTGACGAACATCCCCACCGAGCGCGACGACGTGGTCAACGGTTCGTTTGGATTCAAGTTCGTGACGGGCAGCGGGATCACACTGGTGGCCAACACGCTCTGGCCGCTGAACCGCGGAGGGCTGCGACCCAACGTGCTGTGGACCGCCGGTCTCGAGTACAACTTCTGAGGCTGTTTACCGAATTGTGCTGATCCGCCAGCCGTTCGCGTCTCGTGTCAGAGTCGCCGCAAACGTGACCGGACGCCGCTCGGCGCGGCCGGTAGTGGCGTTGTCATATTCGTAAACGCCCCCTATCGTCGCCTCCGCCGTCGCACCCGAGACGCTCACGTCAGTGATGCTCAGGCTCGCCTTGAGATTACGCACGCGATCGAAAAACCGCTGCCAACTCTCCTGCTGCGCCGTCGTGAGGCCGGGGTACGCAGACCGTACTTGCGTGATGTCGCGGGATTCGAGCGCGCGGGCGTAGCCGTCGACTGCGTTCTGAATATCCGGTTTCGGGTCGGTCGGGACAGTGGTGATCGTTACCGGCGGCCGCGCTGGAGGCGGCACCGCCGCCTGGTGTGATTCGGTGTCACGCGCCGCCCGCGAACGTGATTGACGCTCAACCTCAGACCAGAGCGATGCGGCGGTGGCAAACTGCATCATCGCCTCGGGCAGGCGCCGCGCCGCCGCCAGCGACTCGGCGCTTGCAAACGCGGCGCTGCCCTTGCTGAGATCAGCGGGAGTGGCGCCCGCCATGACCGCGCCCTGTTCCGTGGTCAATGCGCTCGCCCTCAGCGATCGCATCAAGCTGTCATCGCGTTGCGCGCCCGCGCGCGCAACGGAGTCCGCAGCGAGTTGTCCCGCCGTGAGGGGCGTCCGACGAGCCGAAGTGGGCGTGGGCGCCCGAGGCGTCGGGACCGGCTGGGGACGCGAGACCGTAGCGTTGGAGTCGTGACGCGCGGCGGCGATCGGAAGCGAATCCCGTGCCGTACCCCGCTCGCGCGGGGACCACGGCGAAACCCACCATAATCCCAGGGCGAGCGCCGCAGTTGCCGCGGCGATACCAGGCCACCTCCAGCGTCCCGGGCGCACCGGAGGGCGCGTCCGCACACGTGCCAGCGCGATCGGGCTGGTCGGCGTCTTCGGGCCGGCGCGCTGGCTACCGCTCTTCGCCAGTGTAATCATCTCGCGCCGAATCGGATCGTCGTGCCGCAGCGATGGGCGGCCGCACACAGCAACGACGTCGTCCATAGTGGGCCAGCGCCGTGCCGGGTCTTTCTCCAGCATCCGCATAACCGCCGCCGCGAGATTCGCAGGACAGTCGGGCCGGAGATCGGTGACCGGGCGTGGCGGCCGGTTGAAGTGGGCGTACATGACGGACATGATCGACTCGTCCTGGAACGGCAACGTCCCGGTCAGCATCTCGTACGCCACGACGCCGAGCGAGTATTGATCCGACGCTCCGGTCACTTCCTCTGTGGCGCATTGCTCGGGACTCATGTAGGTCGGCGTGCCCACGGTCACCCCGGTCATGGTGAGCCCCTGCGCCTGCAGGACCTTCGCGATCCCGAAATCGGTGACGACCGCCCACCCCTCCTCGTCCAGCATGATGTTCGCGGACTTGATGTCGCGGTGGATCACCCCGTGGCGATGCGCATAGCTGAGCGCGTCGCCCACCTGCGCGAGGATGGCCTGCGTCATCGCGATGGGCAGCGGACCGACATCGCGGACCACGATGTCGAGCGGTCGTCCCTGCACGTGCTTCATAACGAAGTACAGGACCTGGTCTCTCTCTCGGACGGCGTAGATCGGGATGATATGCGGATGACTCAACGCCGCCGCGGTGCGCGCTTCGCGCTTGAAGCGCTCTACCATCCCTTCTCCCAAGAGCAACAGGGCCGGCGACAGCACCTTGATCGCCACCTTGCGGTCCAGCGCCAGATCGTGGGCGAGGTACACGGTCGCCATGCCGCCATGCCCCAGCTCGAGGAGGATCTCGTACTCGCCGAGCGTGGCGCGCCGGAGCGCCTCGAGTTGCGCGTTCGATGCACTCGACAGCCCCTCCGCGTCACCCGTAGATGTCGCCAGAGTAGGCGCCGCGGACCCCGCGGGAACGGGAATGCTCGTGCCACACCGCGGGCAGAAAAACGCGCCGGCGGCGAGGCGCGCACCACAGCGCGCGCATGAGGATTGAATGGGGGCGTTCGGCGTCATCGGTTCACCTATTATACGTCACAGCCCAGGCTCGTCCCACGGCAGTACGCAACCTCGCTCGCTGCTCTCCACCGACAGGACCAATCCCCGCATCACATCCAGCGACCATTCCGGCGTGACGGCAAGCTCCGCCTTCCCCAGAAGAACGTCGCGCACGTTCTCGTAGTAGCGCGTGAAGCTCGACCGCAGCGTCGGCACGACGCGCGATCCGTCCGGCGTCGTCAGCCTGCCGTACATGCTTTCCGGCTCGGTGTCCCAATCGGGCTCATCCGGTGTACGGCCCTCTTTCAGCGCCGCCTCCTGCGGATCCATCCCGTATTTGATGAACGAGCCTTTCGTGCCGTGCACGATCCAGGTCGGCCCCACGGAGGTCGCCATCATCGACCCGCGCAGGCTCGCGCGCGTGCGCGGGTAGTACAACGTCACGTCGAACGCGTCATCCACGACCGCGCCATCGCGCTCGATGCGAATATCGGCGCCGATCGCCTCGGGAACCCCGAACAGGAGCAATGCTTGATCGAAGAGGTGCGGTCCCAAGTCGAACCAGACGCCTGAGCCGGGCAGTTTTTGCTCGCGCCACGCGCCGGCCTTCAACTCGGGACGGAAGCGGTCGAAATGGGATTCGTACGTCACGACACGTCCAACCGCGCCGTCCGACACCACTTTCTGCACAGTCGCGAAGTCGCCCGTGTAGCGACGATCCTGGTACACGCTGACGATGCGCCGCTGCTTCTTGGCGAGCTGGACTAGCTGCTCCGCTTCACCGAGCGTGAGCGTGAACGGTTTATCGACAACGACATGATGCCCCGCGAGCAGGCACTGCTTCGCGATCGGGTGATGTGACGTATTCGGCGTCGCGACGACAACGAGGTCGATCGGTCGGGTAAACAGCTCGTCGACGCTCCGCACGAATTCGGTATCCGGATAGCGCGGGTCCGGGTCGCCGTGACGCTGCACGATCACGGCCAGCCGAAGTCCCTCGACGGCCCGAATGACCGGCGCATGGAACACCTTGCCGGCGAAACCAAACCCGACGAGCCCTACGTTGAGCACATTATTCGCGTGATCGGATTGCTCCTCATTACGAAGCCCCTTTGCCAACGGCATCATCGACAACGCTAGTCGCGCGGCTTTCGTCGTTCGTCACCAGTCATGATGAATAGCGGCGCGCCATCGAACTCGTAGATCGGCCGCAGCCGTTCGGTGTTGTAGTACTTGGACACGTCCACGACCTTCTTGTCCGAAGTCACGCTCGCGATCGGGACGCTGTCGTAAAACCCGCGGTGAATGCTGACCAATCGTCCATACTGCTTCCTGCCCACGAGATCGAGCGCCAGGTTGCCAAACGCCATCGGCACGATCGAGTCGAGCGCATCGGGATCGCCGGAGCGCACCAGGTAGCCGAGGCGCTGGTTCACGACGTCGATGCGCCGGCCGTTGTTGTACTTGGAGGACGATTCTTTGAGGGCGTTCCCGATGATATCGCCGATCCCGCCCAGCTTGCGGTGTCCGAACATGTCGGTCTCTTCGCCTTCGAAGCTCATTCCTTCATGCGACGTCAGCCGCGCGCCCTCGGATACCAGCACCACCGAGTAGCGACTCGGGTTCTTGTTGCGGTCGTGAGTGAGCAGCTCCGCGAGATGTTCGACCTCGACCGCGTACTCGGGGATCACGCACCGATCCGCCGCTCCGGCCATCGTCGGCAGCAGCGCGGTGAAGCCCGCATAGCGGCCGAAGACCTCGATCACCAGGAAGCGCTCGTGCGAGCCGGCCGACGTGCGCAGGCGGTGCGTGAGCTCGATCGTCCGCGTCACGCAGGTGCTGAAGCCGATGCAGTAGTCGGTTCCGAAGACGTCGTTGTCCATCGTCTTCGGGATGGCGACGACATTCACTCCCTCGTCGTGTAGCCGTTTGCCGTAGCTGAGCGTGTCGTCGCCCCCGATGGGAATCAGGATGTCGACGCCGATGTGCTCGAGATTCTTCAGCACGTCCTTGGTGATGTCGTTGACCTTCTCCTTATAGCCGGTGAGGTGGGGCGGCAGCCGGGAGTCCGGCAGATGACTCGGCCGCACGCGCGACGTATGAAGGAAGGTGCCGCCGGTGCGGCCGGCGCGATTGACGATCGGCTCGGATAATTCGAGGACGTTGTCGCTGTTGTCCGCCTTGGCATCGCGGATGTAGTCGACCAGCCCGCCCCAGCCATGCCGAATGCCGACGACGCGGTACCCGTCTCGCAACGCGCGAATCGTGATCGCGCGGATCGCTGGATTGAGACCGGGGACGTCACCGCCGCCGGTCAAGATCGCGATTGTGCCTTTGCTCATGGGGGCAAGAAGATACGGAAACTCGGTCGGGCCTCAACTCCACCCGGCTTCGGCTACGCCCCTTCTAGTTCCCCGGATGGTATTCGCGCTCGGTGTGCCCTTTGAGCTGCGACCGATAGAAATAGACGTCCCGTAGATCGCCCGCCGCGTAGCGGACGGCCTCATCATTGAAGTGCAGCGTACCGGGATGACCACTCTCCCCACCCGCGGTCACCGCTTTCGCCCGCACGCTGTCGCCGAACTCCACGACCGCGACGAAGCTGTTGCCGTAGGTCCCATACCATTGCTTCGTTCCCGGATATGGGCGGGCGCCGAATGCGGCCAGCGATCCCCAGCGCGCGGACGTGAACGGCACCGGGATGCTCGGCCCTGAGTCGGTGAATGGATGGACGATGTCGTCGGTAAGCCGCTGAAAACGATTGATCTCTCCCCACGGCGTTTTCCAGGCGACGAAGTCGGCGGTGAGCCGGTCGACGGCTTCAGCGAGCGCCTGCACGGCACCGCGCCCCGATCGGTCGCCGAGCCGCTCGCCCCAGAAGACCGCAACTGCCGTGGGGATGGACGCCGCCGACCAGCGCAGGTCCCAATTCCGTAACTGCTCGATTGGCTCCGCGACTTTGGTCTTGAGCGAATCGCCCGCCGGCAGACTGTCCCAGGCCTGGATCAACGCCGGCAGCTGTTCCGCGAACCACGTGAGGTAGCTGTCGTACGCGCCCGCGCGCAGTGACTCGAGCGTGAAGTCCTTGGTGTTCTGCAGGACCCGAACTGCGTGCCGCCCGCGCGCTGTGCCGCCGCCCGTTTGGACATACGCCGGATAGTCTTCCTTGCGCGGGCTCGATGCACCGCCCCCTGCCGCCCACCAGGGCGCGTCGTTCGAGTTGTAGAGCCAGCCACTCGCGGGATTCAGCAGGTGTGGAGTCTCGTCCACGGACAACAGACCCTGCCATTCAGTCGCGGGATTGCTGCCGTCCACCGGCCGCGTCCAGTCGAAGCTCGTGTCGCGCCGCGGAATGAAGTTGCCGTGGAAGTAGGCGATGTTGCCAGCCGCGTCCGCATAGACCGTGTTGTTGGACGAGTTCGTGTGCAGCTCCATCGTCCGCCGAAACGCCTGATAGCTCTTTGCCTTGGTGCGTGAGTAGGACTGCGTCAGCGCGTGAATCGGATCCTGCATCAGACGGATGCTCACCCACCTGTCCCCGACGCGTCTCACGATCGGCCCGTGATGCGTGCTATAGACGGTGAATGTCTTGCGTGCCATCCCGCCCGCCCCGCCCGCCCCGCCCGCGGTCTTGTACGGCACGGTGATCGTTGCGACCGTCATGGGCCGCTCGGCCGATCCATGGCGATAGAAATAGCGGTTGCCCTTCTTTACGACCGTCTCGAGATACTCGTCGATCGCATCGACGCCGCTCGAGGTGTGCATCCAACCGACGCGATCATTGAAGCCCTGATAGACGAAGATCTGTCCCCACGTCACCGCCCCGTAGGCGTCTAGCCCCTGCTCGCTCACCACTTGCAGCTCGGCACGGAAGAAAAACGACGTGTGGGGATTGATCAGCAGCAAGGCATGGTGGTTCAGGGTGTTCGACGGCGCAATGGCGAACCCGTTCGAGCCGCCAGGGTCGTCATCGTCGGATGACGTCGTCGGACCAGTCGTGCTGTCGTAGAAGGCCTGAAGCTGGCGTAGGTCGATCCGTTCGATGTCGCCGCCAATGCTGCCCTCCGTGAAGGACAGCGCCATCCACGGCTCGAACCGCGTGATGACCCGCGGCTTCACGTCCGGATGCTCATAAAGGAAGAAATTCAGCCCGTCCGCCCACGCGTTCATCAGGGATTTGAGCCACGCCGGACTGCGCGCGTACTGCGCCCGCAGCGAGTCGGGATTGATGAACAGCTTCATGCGGAGGTCCTGATAGATTGCCGCTTCGCCGTCGGCCTCGGCCAGCCGCCCCATAGCGTTGATGTAGTTCGTCTCGACGCGATTGAAATCGTCCTCGGCCTGCGCGTAGATCATGCCGAAGACGGCGTCCGCGTCGGTCTTGCCGTAGATGTGGGCAATGCCCCAGTCGTCCCGGATGATCGTGACCGCGCGCGCTTCGCGCTGCCAGCGAGCGAACTCGGCAGGCCCGCGCTGTGCACCGGTAGTGACGACGAAAAGAAAGAGAATGCTCAGGCGTCTCATACAAATCCGTGGTTCAAGACCGTTGCCAAGTTCCGAAGCCAGATATAACCTATCGGACCTTCAAGGAGGAGCAGGCAAATGGCGGCAGCGACGCGTGCGAACCAACAGCGAATCCTCGCAAACCAGAACAAGATATTGCGGAACCAACAGAAGCTGCTGAGCAACCAAAAGAAGATCCTGGCGAATCAGAGAAGGATGCTCGCGAAGTGAGCAGCGTGTTGGACCGGCTCAATGGACCGTGGCACAGGCGGTCGCTGCAGGCGTTCATGGTCATCGTGATCGCCCACTGGGCCGAGCATCTGGGGCTACTCCAGGCCCAGGTCATCGCCGGCCGGCCGTTCTTCGGCGCGGCCACCCCGACGAGCATCTTGCAGTTATGGTTCCCGCGTCTGGAGCTGCATCTTTTCTACAACACGGTGGTCTTCATACCGATGGTCGTGGCCATGTACTACCACGTTTACCCGAACGCTCCCGAAGCTCATGGCATGCGCTGCAGCTGTCTGACGAGTCAAGGTCTCCGCGCGAGCCTCGCCCGGAGCGCCATCACCTGATTCACCTGTGCGCGCGCCCGCGCGCACGTGGCGACCTGTGCCGCCGTAGGCGCGATATCCGCGCCATCCATCGCCAGCGCCGCAGCGAGCGCCGCAGTACTGGCGCGCTTGAACAATCGTGACACTGAATCAGGCATCGTCCGCGTGTCGATAGCCGCCACCCGGGCCGCCGCCTCGTACATCTCTGTCGTCAGCGTGGCGAGCTGTCGTAGTCCTGCCGCCGATGTCTTGACGCGGGGATCGAGTCGGAGCACCAGCGGCTGCGTGTACGATCGGCCGTTCACGCTTAGCCGCACGGTGTAGCGTCCCGGCGGCGCCCATGGCGCAGTCGGCGCGTGCATGCTGCGGTGCGGGACGGCGCCGATGTCGAGAACCTCGCCCGCGTTCTGAGCGCTGTCACTCGCGATCGGCTGATAGCGCATGTCCCACTCGAAGCGATGCATTCCCGCCGTCGCCGAGGGGCGCGTCCGCGGGGCGGGCCAATAGAGCGGCAGCCCACAGTCAGGGGCTGTCGGCTTTTTCTGGCAAATGCGGACATAAGAGGCGGAATCCCGCGCGGGGTCGGGCGTGAGTATCGAGTCGTCGCTGGCGTAGCTGCGCACAGCCTTATTCCTCGCGTCCAGGATCTCGAGTATCACGCGGCCCGACGCATCCGCAGGCAGGAAGTAGTCGAGGACCGCGCCTGCCGGCGGATTTTCCCCCGCCGGCAACTCCGGCGGCCACGGCGTCGGCTCGTTGGTGCCGAATCGCACACGGATGGCGGTCTGCGGCTTCACGAGGAAGACTCCGCCAGGAACAATGAGCTTAGCCAAGTGCCGCAGCGGGCTCAGGTTGTCGAGGATCCAGAAGCCCCGCCCGTGCGTCCCAGCAATCAGATCGGCGCAGAGGCATGTGCTGTCGTCTTTCACTTCGATGTCGCGCACCGAGATCGCCGGCATGTTGAGGCGCAGCGACTGCCAGTGATCGCCGTCATCAAAGGACACCCAGACTTGTGTGTCCGTGGCGCCATAGAGCAGACCGGGCTGGCGCGGATCCTCGCGAATCGAGTTGGCAACCGCGCCCGGCGCTACGCCCTCGTCGATCTCCCTCCACGTGCGACCGCCGTCGTGCGTGCGCCAGAAATGCGGTTGCATGTCGTCGATCCGCAACGTGTTCGCGGCGGCATAGGCGGTGCGGGTGTCGAAGTGGCCGGCCTCGATGTTGAAGATGCGGGTCCATGGCTTGATCGCCGCGGGCGTCACGTTCTTCCACGTCGCACCACCGTCCGCCGTTGTCTGGATGTTGCCGTCGTCGGTGCCGGCCCAGATCACCTTGAGACTGCGCGGCGATGGCGACAGCGCCGTGATCGCTCCGCGCGGAGTCGGTGTGACGCCGCGCGCGTATTTCCCGGCGCTCGCTGGGATCGCCCACGTCTGCCGAGCGAGGTCGGGACTGATGCGCGTCCACGTGCGCGCGTGATCGGTCGAGCGCCACACCACGTTGGACGCGTAGTACAGCACGTCGGGACGCACGGCTGACCAGATGAGCGGCATAGTGCGCACGTTGCGGCCGAACTTGTCGCCGCGCGCGGCGGAGTCGGGCCCGACGGGTGTCGTCTGGCCGGTGCGGCGATCGTAGCGCGATACGTTCCTGCGGGCGCTGCCGAACACGACGTCGGGATCGCGCGGGTCCGGCGCGCCGATGCCGTATTCCTGAATATTCGCCGGGTGCCAATCGTGGAACGTGATCTCGCCATCGTCGGAGCGGGTGGCAACGCATAGGGAGCCCGAGTCCTGCTGGCCGCTGCACACGCGATAGGGGAAGGCGTTGTCGGCAGTCACGTGATAAACCGCGGCGGTCGATTGGTTATACCAGTTGCTCCAGGACGCCCCGCGATTGCCGGAGATCACCGCTCCCTGATCCGAGACCACGAGGATGAGATTAGGATCGTTCGGGTCGATCCAGACTCTTTGGTAATCGTCACCACCCGGTGAGCCACGCACGGCCGACCAGCTCCCGCCGCCGTCCTCCGTCCGCCACATCACAATCGATGCGCTGTAGACGACGTTCTCGTCCTTCGGGTCGACGACGATCGTTGGCACGTCGCCGCCGCCGATGCGTGTCAGTGGCCGCCCGTCCGTCGTCGCAGTCGAATCACCCTGCCCGTTGGGCGCGCGCGTGCGCAGCGTCCAATGCGCGCCCCCGTCGCTGGATTTGTAGAACTGCACCGGCCCAGACCCGCCCGCCGGATTGACCGCGGCGGCCATCGCGTAGATCACGCGCGGATTGCTGGGCACGATCGCGAGGTTGGCTTCGAGCACGTTCGGCAAGCCTTCAGTCAGATGAGTCCACGTCGTTCCGCCATCGATGGACTTGTAAACCCCGCCCGCCCCCGGATCGGTCGAGTCGGGACCAAACGTGCTCGCTTCCCAGAACGTTTGTTGCTGTTGCCACAGCGCCGCGTAGATGGTGCTCGGGTTGCTGGGATCAATGCGCACGTCGTTGCCGCTCGTGTATTCGTCTTTGTAAAGCACGCGCTCGAACGTGCGGCCCCCGTCCGTCGACCGGTAAATGCCGCGCTCTGCGTTCGGGCCGTAAGGGTGGCCGAGTGCGGCGACGAAGAGGCGATCGGGGTTGGTGGGGTCGACGTCGACCATCGCGATCATCAGCGTCGAATCGAGACCCAAGTGCGTCCAGGTGCGGCCGGCATCCGTCGATTTGTAGACGCCGTTGCCCGTCGCGAGGTCGGGACGGATGATGCCGGCGCCAGTACCGACGTAGATGATGTTGGGATTGGACGGCGCGACGGCGATCGCGCCGATCGAGCCGGTCGCTTCGCGATCGAAGAGCGGCTCCCAGTTGGAGCCGTAGTCGCTCGAGCGCCACAGGCCGCCGTTGTCGAAGCCGATGTACAGGACGGTCGGATGCCCCGACGCGCCGCTCGAAGCGCGTGCGCGGCCTGCGCGCGCGGGACCGATCGAGCGCCAGCGCAGCGCGGAGCTGACGTCTGGCGATTGTGCCATGGCGGTCGACCAGACCGCGGCGAAGCCGAGAATGACGGATGAGATTCGCATGGGCGGAGTATGCAGCCTCCGAGAAGAGCGTGCTACTCCGCCCGAACGTTGATTAGCGCACTACGATCGTTCCCGTCATCGCACTGCCGTGCACGGCGCAGTCGTAGTGATAGACTCCGGTCGTGTCGAATGTGACCGCGTAGGTGCCGCTCGACTTCACCGCGCTGCTCGCGAATCTCGCGGACCCCACCGAGCGCACGCTGTGCCCGGCATAGGCGCCAGAATTCGGATCCCAGGTCCACGTCGCCGTCCCGCCGACCGCGATCGTATCCACAGCCGGATTCCGGCTGCCGTTGTGCGCACTCGTGAACTGAATGGCAGCGCCCACGGCGATAGATCCGACCGCCCCTCCACCCCCACCCCCACCCCCGCCCCCGCCCCCACCGACGCCGGTGCTGTAGCTGCTGCTGCTACAGCCCGCCAAAGAGGCAAGTGTGATGAGAGCGATTACCGCATTGTGTACGCGCATGGGATTCTCCTCAACTTGCCAGTTTGCGGGAGCGTGATTGCTCCCAATTGACAAACAGAAACCCGCCGGGCGCGTCGAACTTCGGCTCGCCTGGTCCGGGAAGGATCTGCAGCTGCAGCTCGTCGATCTTGTTCTTTGAGCAATCCCAGCAGGCGATTGCGAAATCGCCGTCACGCCGCGTGTGCGACAACAGCATGACGTGCACCATCGCGTTGTCGGTTACGAGCGCGCCGTTCTTGTAGAGGTGACCGAACGCCCACAGCGCGACGGCGCTGTTGATCGTGGGGACCAGTGGCGTGTGCACCTGCGTGACGCCGTGGTAGTACAGCCCGAAGATCACACCGCCGAAGCGCGGGTGGTGCGGCACGTCCTTCGTCTGCACGCGGTCGAGCACGAGTTTCCAGCGGGCGCCGTCCTGCGTGGCGAACTCCGCAACGCCGTCCACCGAATCGCGCACCGCGCCCTTGTCCCACGCGGTGAAAGTGAACGTGCCGGACGTCGGTGCGACGTTATTCGAGTACGGGCCATTTTTGACTTGCGACTCGAGTCCCTCGCGCTCATCGCCGAACGCCTGAAGGATCGGCGCGGCGCTGTCAGGAAATGGAAAGGGTCCCGGCAGGATCTGAATGACAGGCCCACCGCCAGTCACCTTGATCGCCGGCGCGGTCGCCTCCATCGCGTGCGCTTCGTGCATCGCCGTGCTGCTATAACCCGAAGACATCGCGTCGCCGTGCTCGGCGCCTCCTTGGACCTTCAGGCGTGTGTCCATGCCGAGCTTCTTGTGCGAGTCGTCGCCGACGGGGCAATACACCTCGTAGGTCCCGGGCTTGAGCGTGAGCGTCAGGGTCGCGTGTGCGCCCGGTTGGATGACCTCCGTTTCCTGCTCGATCCCTTCGCCCTCGACTTCGAGCGCGTGTGGGATACTGCCCGCGTTCGTGACGGTGAACGTCACAACGCCGGGAGCGATACGGCGTTCCGAGAGCTCGACCTTCCACTCGGAGAGTGTGGCAGTTACGGCCACTGGATGGGGTTCGCCCACGAGCGCAATGGCGGTAAGGATCGAGCTCGCGAGGTTTCTGAACGGAACAGCAAGAGCGTGCGTCATACGGGATCTTCCTCCGGCAAGAGTGTGTTCACAGCCTGTTCAATGCCGGAGACCACACGCCACGCGAGCTTATTCCGCCGGGAATAAACTCGATGGCGGCGAAGTCCTCTTCCGAAGGGGAACGGTTGGACTCACACGAGCTGGAGCGGTTCGAAACGGTCGTGCTGCCGCATCTCGACGCCGCGTACACGCTGGCGCGTTATCTGACGCGGAATGATCACGACGCCGAAGACGTCGTGCAGGACGCCTATCTACGCGCGCTCAAGTATTTCGGTGGATTTCGGGGTGAGGACAGCAGCGCGCGCGCATGGGTGCTCGCCATCGTCCGCAACACCGCCTACACCTGGCGGCGCCGGCAGCACTCGGACACCCTGGGCACAGAGTTCAACGAGGAGCTGCACAGCGATGCGGTCGCGGACGAGCACCCCGAAGCGACGCTGCTCAAGCGGGATGCCGGAGAATCGTTGACCCGGGCGCTCGACCAGCTCCCGATCGAGTTCCGCGAAGTCATCGTCCTGCGCGAGCTCGAGGGGCTGTCGTATAAGGAAATCAGCGACGTCGCCGGCGTGCCGGTCGGTACTGTGATGTCACGTCTGTCCCGAGCCCGCCAGCGGTTGCAGGAGGCGCTTTGCGCCGCAGAGGAGTGTTGACATGAGTCACCCGAACTTCGAATCACAACTGGACGCCTACCTCGACGGCGAGCTCGCCGCCGTCGACGCGCGCGAGCTGGAAGCGCACGTCGCGCAATGTCGGGAGTGCATGGAGTTTCGCGACCGTCGTCTCGCGCTCCGTGTGGCGATCAAAGCCCGCGTACCGACGTTCCAGGCGTCGGATGTCCTGCGCCAACGCGTGCGGGCACCTATGCGCAAACCATCGATGGTCGGCTCCCGCCCCCGCCCCTGGCGCTCGTTGGCAATCGCGGCATCACTCGCGGTCGTGGCACTGGGGACGTGGCAGCTCGCGGCCCGTCGCTCGGCGGGCGAGGCGCTCGCGGGCGACGTCTTCACGAGCCACGTCCGCTCGCTGATGCCCGGGGGGGGGCACCTCACCGACGTGCTGTCATCGGATCAGCACACCGTGAAGCCATGGTTTAACGGCAAGCTGGATTATTCGCCGCCCGTGTACGATTTCGCCGGGCGTGGCTATCCGCTGCTCGGCGGCCGGCTCGACTACGTCGGGGGCAGATCGGTCGCGGCGCTCGTATACGGCCGGCGCCAACACGTGATCAATGTGGTCTTGTGGCCATCGGCGCGGGGTGGAGACCTGGGACCGACAACGCAAACGCGCCAAGGCTACCACCTGCTGCACTGGAACACGCCCGCCTATGCGTATTGGGTCGTGTCCGATCTCGGCCTGACGGAGCTGCGTGAGTTCTCGCGGCTCTTGCAGCAGGCGGATTCGGCTGCGCCGTAATGCTTGACTTTTCTTGACCTTCTATCGATTGTTCAGCCGAGCGACAAGCCAGTGACCGATTACGAGGACCTGGGGCAACGTCTCCGGTCCTCGATTTTTTTGGCGTGGCCTCGCTCACCGGCGCCGGAATCACAGGTCGCGGCGCACCGCAGGGTGACGACGCGCGACGCCGGGAACAGTTAGTGAACAGGAGTTTCATCAGATGGCACGTATCACCGGTACCGTGAAGTGGTTCAACGACGCGAAGGGGTTCGGTTTCATCACGCCCGAGAACGGCGAGAAGGACTGCTTCGTGCACCACACCGCGATTCAGGCACAGGGATTCAAGTCCCTGGCCGAAGGCGAGCGCGTCGAGTTCGAAGTCGTGCAGGGCGCGAAAGGCCCGGCGGCGCAGAACGTCGTCAAGCTGTAACCACCGCGGTACAGCAGGAAGACGGCGCTCTCTACACAGAGGGCGCCGTTGTCTTTTCTACTCGGCCAGGATCTGATGCACGGTCGCGACCGCGATCGAGCCTTCACCAACGGCGGACGCGACGCGCTTGGTGCTCCCGCTGCGCACATCGCCCACCGCGAGCACCCCAGGCAAGCTCGTCTCGAGGAGATGGGGCGGGCGATGCAGCGGCCACTTCGCTGCCGACAGCTCGTCCGCGGTCAGCGCGGATCCCGTCTTGATGAACCCCTTCGCGTCGAGCGCCAGGCATCCGGCGAGCCACTTCGTGCTCGGCTCCGCTCCGGTCATGGTGAAGACGTGGCGAATGTTCTGCTTCTCCACCGGTCCGTTGCGTCCCGCACGCCATGCGACGTGCTCCAGATGACCATTACCCTCGAGGCCCACGATCTCGGTGCGCGTATGGAGCTCGATCCGTTGGTGCGCTTCGATGCGACTGATCAGGTAACGGGACATCGTCTGCGACAACCCGTCGGATCGAATCAGCATGTGCACGCGCTTCGCGGACTCCGCCAGGAACACCGCCGCCTGACCCGCCGAGTTCGCGCCGCCCACGATGGCGATCTCCTCGCCGGTGCAGAGCTGTGCTTCCATGGGCGTAGCAGCGTAGTAGACGCCGGCACCCTCGAACCGTGAGAGGGTGTCGATCGCGAGGCGCCGGTATTCGACGCCGCTCGCGATGATGATCGCGCGCGTGAGCAGCGGATCGCCCTCTCCCTCGCCCAGCAGGATGCGGTAGGGCTTCTTGTCGCAGTCGAGCCGGACGGCGGACTTGGCGATCAGGATCTTCGCTCCAAATTTTTGGGCCTGATCATACGCTCGAGCCGCCAGCTCCTGTCCCGAGATGCCGAGCGGGAAGCCCAGATAGTTTTCGATGCGCGAGCTTGTCCCCGCCTGACCGCCGGGTGCGTTCGCTTCGATCATCACGACGCTCAGGCCTTCCGATGCGGCATACACGGCGGCGCCGAGTCCAGCCGGCCCTGCCCCGATGATGACGACATCGCAGATCGCCGTCCGATCGATTGTGGGATTCAGGCCAAGGCAGTCGGCCACCTGTTGAATCGTGGGATTGCGCAGCACGATGCTGCCGCGGCAGATCACGACGGGTATGTCCCCGGCGCTCACGCGGAACTGATCGAGCATCTGCTGGCTGTCGGAGTCGTTGTCGAGATCCACGAATTTGTAGGGGTGCCCATTGCGCGTGAGAAACTCGCGGATGTGGAGCGAGCCCTGGCAGTGATTCGATCCCAGCAGCAGCACGTCACCGAATTCTTGATCGATCAGCTGCAGGCGGCGCAGGATGAACGCCCGGAGAAACATGTCGCTCAACTCGGGGTCGGTCCGAATCAACTCGAGCAGCGACTCGCGGCCGACTTCGATGACTTCACAGGGCGTGCTGGCCTGAATGCGGGCCAGGAAGCGACCGCCGGCCAGGATCGAACGCTCGCCCGTAAACATCCCCTCGCTGAAGCTCGGCACTTCCTCGCCGACCCAGCGCGGCGGGCGAACGAGATCGAGCCGTCCCGACACGACCACGAATATTTTCGTCACGGGCTCACCTGCGTCGCCGAGCACCTCGCCCGGCTCGACAAGGCGCCGGCGGCCGTGGGGCTCAATGCGGGCGATCTGCGCCGCCGTCAGCCGCGGAAACGCCTCCGCCTGTCGCGCGGCGGCGGCAGGAGTGGTTTTGGGTGGAACAGTCGTGGCGGTCATCGCTTGAATACTACCACCCAACGGAAGAGCTTCTAGCATGGCCCAACAATGCAAGCATCTCGCGCAGGTCCGCGCCGTCGAGCCGAAAACGCCCGACGGGTGCGAGGAATGTCTGGCGAGCGGCGACGAGTGGGTGCACCTGCGGCTCTGCCTCGAGTGCGGTCACGTCGGCTGCTGCGACGATTCGCCCAACCGGCACGCCACGAAGCACTTCCACAAGACCAAACACCCCATCATGCGCAGCTTCGAGCCTGGTGAGGATTGGGGATTCTGTTTTGTCGACCAGCTCATGTTCGAGCCGGCGCCGCGGCCGTTAGCGCGTTAGGCCTGCTGGTGCGCTTCCACGAACCACAGCCACTTGTCGACGCCGCGCGAGATCTCGGTCAGCAGATCGGCGCTGTCGGTATCCTCGAGCTCGTTCATTTCCTCGATGCCGATGCGCGCCGTCCGCCCGAACGCCGCGAGTGCATCCGACAATGCGGCCACATGCTCCGCGCCGTCCGATAACGCGAGCGGGTAGTCCGGCAGCGACGAACGCCCTTCGACCGCACCCACGGTGCCCTCGGCGATGCCGCCCAGCTGCACGATGCGCTCGGCGATCAGATCCACGTAGCCCTCGACATCCTCGTTGACATCGTCGAACAGCTTGTGCAGTCCGATGAACGAGGGGCCCTTCACGTTCCAGTGCGCCTGCTTGCACTGTGTCTGGAGATCGATGCAGTCGGCGAGGCGCTGATTGAGGAGCTCGATCACCTCGACGCGAGTCGTCTCGGGCAAATCGTTCTTGGTCGTATAGAGCCGCGCCGGCGCACGCACACGCCTCTCGGGAATCGTCTCCGGGGGGGGGACTGCAGGTCGAGCGGGAGCTGCTCGAACCCGCTTCTCCTTTCCATCTCTCCGTTTTGCCAGTGTTCGGGAGGCCATGTCGATTCTCCTAAATAGCGGGTCGCGGGGGGAGAAGTTGAAGGTGTCTTGGAACATGGAGTCGTGGACCGCCTCGTGGTAGTGGAGTAGAATTGCCGACGTGAAACGAGGCGTAACGCTCCTCCTGGCACTGTTCGGCACCGCGAGTCACTCCAGCACCACCGACAGTATTCCGCTTCTTGAGCATCCGCGCCCCGACTTCCAACGCGCACAATGGCTCAATCTCAACGGCCGCTGGCACTTCGCGTTCGATCCACAAGACAGCGGGGAACGCGAGGGCTGGCCGAGCCGCGGGCTACCCGCAGGACGGGAGATTCTCGTGCCGTTTTCCTGGGGCGCGCCGCTCTCCGGGATTCCCGATAGCGGTGACATCGGTTGGTATGGCCGCACCATCACCGTGCCCGCCGCGTGGCACGGGGGGGGACGTCGCGTGTTTCTCGTGTTCGGCGCATCGGACTGGCGGACAAGCGCGTGGCTCGATGGCCGGAAGTTGGGCGACCATCAAGGCGGCTACACCCCGTTCTCCTTCGAGCTGACGCAGGCAACAACTGGTGCGTCGCAGCGGCTCGTGGTCCGCGTGGACGACTCACCGCACCCCTTCAAGCTCGAGGGCAAGCAGGGCTACGGAAAAGCGCGCGGCATGTGGCAGACCGTGTACCTCGAGGCGCGCGGCAGCGATCCATTGGAATTTGTGCACTTCACACCGGAGGCCGACCTCGCGGGGGTCGGCGTCGACGTGCGACTGCTCGAGCCGGCGCCGCGGGCGCTCACGCTGCAACTCGCGTTCACCAATCGCGCCGGCGGGGGGGGGGCCACGGGGCCCACGGTGACGCATCGCATTCCCCGCGGCACACGCTCCGTGCACCTCGACGTGCCGCTGCCCGGCGCACGTCGCTGGTCGCTCGATGATCCGTTCTTGCACGACGTCGTCGTGCGTGTGAGCGGCACCGGAATGGCCGAAGACCGCGTGCAAACCTATTTCGGCATGCGGACGATCGGCGTCGTCAACGTGCCCGGCACGACGTACCGCTACGTCGCGCTCAACGGCACGCCCGTTTATCTGCAGGTGGCGCTCGACCAGGCGTACCATCCGCAAGGCTACTACACGTTTCCTTCCGACAGCGTGCTCCGCGACGAGATCCAGCGCGCCCGTAGGATCGGCCTGAACGGACTCAGAGAACACGTCAAGATCGAAGCGCCGCGCAAACTGTATTGGGCCGATCGCTTGGGTGTGCTCATCATGGCCGATGTACCGAACTGGTGGGGACCACCCGATTCCGCGGCGTTTCGCGAGCACGATACCGCGCTGCGCGGCATGATCGAACGCGACTACAATCATCCGTCGGTGTTCGCCTGGGTGCTCTTCAACGAGACATGGGGTCTCGAGACGAAAGTCGATGGACGCGATCGCTATTTGCCAGAGACCGAGCGTCGCGTCGTGCGCGATTACCGTTTGGCGAAGTCGCTCGATCCCACACGACTCATCGAAGACAACTCCGTGTGTTGCGGCAGCGGACACACCGAGACCGATCTCAATACGTGGCACGAGTACTTGCCTGGCTGGCGCTGGGAGACGCACGACCAGCAGGTGAGCGACAGCACGTTCCCGGGCTCGACCTGGAACTTCCGGTCGGCCTGGCGGCAGGCACGGCAGCCGATGTGTAACTCGGAGTTCGGGAACGTGTGGGGCTACGAGGGCAGCACCGGCGACGTGGATTGGAGCTGGGATTACCACCGCGCCATCAACGCATTTCGCCGTCACCCCAAGATCTGCGGCTGGCTGTATACGGAGCACCATGACGTGATCAACGAGTGGAACGGCTACTGGCGCTACGACCGTTCGTGGAAGGAAACGGGCTTCGGCGACATCGTGCCGGGCATGTCGCTGCGCGACCTGCACGCGCCACTCTACATCGCGGTGGGCGATCCGGAGCTGAGCCGCACGGTTCGTCCCGGCGAGCACGTTGAGGTGCCGCTCTACGCGTCGTTCCTGACCGGCAGCACCAGCTTCGGTGACTCACTTACGCTGCGTGCCGAGCTGTACGGGTGGAATGCGCTAGGCGAGCGACGCACGTGGGACACGTCCGTGAGGCGCGTGCCGTACCGGCCGTGGATGTCGCAGCCCCTCGCGCCGCTCACGATCACAATGCCGAACGAGCCGGCTACGTTGGTGCTGGCGACGCGGCTCGAGGATGCGAAAGACTCCGTCCTACAGCGCAACTTCACGACATTCATCGTAGAAGGCGAGGCGCCGGCGGTTGCGACGCTGGCTGACGGACGGCGCGTGCGGATCGCCCATGTGCCGGCCACCGCCGTGCGTGATGCCCATTGGACGCTCAAACAATGGAACGTCCTCGGCGATCACAAACTGAACGGCGCCGGCAGCGGGTTCTTCGAGTACCGCATTCCGTGGCCCGCCGGGCTCGACGTCAAGGACGTCGCAAGCGCGACATTTCTCGTCGAGGCATCCGCCAAGCGTTTGAACGGCAAGGATCGTGACTCGACGATGGCGGACAATGGCGATTACATGCGCGGCGGCGGCTTCCACGATCCGAGCCGCAATCCCAACAGCTATCCGATGACTGGTGTGACGCCGTTTCGCAGCGCCGTCACGGTGCGCGTCAACGGTCAGCTTGCGGGCCCCCGCTGGGACCTGCCCGACGATCCCGCCGATTCGCGCGGCATTCTGAGCTGGCATGCGCAGCCGCATGATGGACATCTCTACGAAGCCGGATCATACGGCGAGCTGTTGCACGTGCCCGTTCCCGCCGACGCGATTCGTGAAGGTGCCCGCACCGGTGAGATGATCGTTAGGTTGGAGGTTGATGCCGCGCTACCAGGTGGGCTGGCGATCTATGGCGCGCAATTCGGGCGCTATCCAATTGATCCCTCGGTGCTCTTTGTGCTCCGCGACACGACGACAACACCATCGCACGCTGGCGTGACGCGCGCGCCATTCGGGAAGCTGCCCGACGGGCGCAGCGTCGAGCTGTTGACGCTCACCAATGCGCACGGCATCGAGGTCCGGGTGATGACGTACGGCGGCATCATCACCGTCGTCCACACACCGGACCGCTCCGGCCACTTCGACGACATCGTGCTCGGCTACGACAGTCTCGCCGGATACCTGAAAGACTCGCCGTACTTCGGTGCGATCGTCGGCCGCTATGCCAATCGGATTGCCAGTGGGCAGTTCACGCTCGACGGCACCACCTATCGCCTTGCGACGAACAATGGCCCGAACACGCTGCATGGCGGGGTGCGCGGATTCGACAAGGTCCTGTGGACCGGCGAGCCGTTCCAGACCGACAGCGGCGTCGGAGTCACGCTGCGCTACACGAGCAAGAATGGAGAAGAAGGCTTCCCGGGAACGCTCGTCACGCGCGTGACATACACGCTCACTCCGCGTGATGAGCTTGTCGTGGACTACGAAGCCACCAGCGACAAAGCCACGCCGGTCAATCTCTCACAGCACACCTACTGGAACTTGCTCGGCACGACCGGTGGGGGGGGCGCCGAGATTCTCGACCACATGCTGACGCTCAACGCAGCCGCGTTCACGCCGGTTGACTCGACGCTGATTCCGACGGGCGAAATCACTCCGGTGGCGGGGACGCCGTTCGATTTTCGCACCCCGACGAGGATCGGCGAGCGCCTTGCGCAGGAGAACACGCAGTTGCGTTATGGCCGTGGGTATGACCACAACTGGGTGCTCGATCGCGGCAGCCAAACCGGCCTGGTACCTGCGGCGCGTCTCGTAGACCCCGCCAGCGGGCGGACGGTTGAGATCAGCACGACCGAGCCGGGGGTGCAATTCTACTCGGGCAACTTTCTCGACGGCACCATTAAAGGAAAGGGTGGCCTCGCTTACGCGTATCGGACGGGGCTGTGCCTCGAGACGCAACATTTTCCCGACTCGCCCAATCATCCCAACTTCCCTTCCACGATCCTGCGTCCCGGTGCGACCTACCGCTCGCGCACCGTGTACACGTTCGGGGTGGCCCACTGAAGCGGCGCGAATTTCTCGCGACGAGTCTGAGCTTTGCCGCGACTGCCGGTGCGTGGCGCTTCCACCGTCCTCGGGCCCACCTTCGTTTCGGCTACGCCGCGATCTGATCCCGGACGACGTGCACGAAGCACGCCGCCCGGGATCTGAGACTAGTTCACGCCACTCGACGCCGACCCGACGATGATCTCGCCCGTCGTCTCATAGCCGAAAAGCCCGAGCTGCTGCAACACCACGTGGATCATGTTGACGGTGATCCCGCTGCTCGTGACGCCATCGCCCGTCGGGATCTGCTCGTTGAACACGACGTAGCCCACGCCGGGCAAGTCCATGCGCGTGTTCGGAGCGGGGTCGGACACCTGCACGCCGTTCACGACCAGGTTCGCGAGACTCGAACCCTCGGCATTGCTGTTCGCGCCGCCTCCGTCGACTGTGCTACTCGCCATCGCGACGATTCCATCCGCGGTTATCAAACCGTTGAGGATGCTCACTTGTCCGAGCGTCGCGCTGCTCACGGCGTCCGAGGCGTCCGTCCCGTCGCCCGCGACGATTGCGAACGCGTCCTGCGCCGTCACCATGTCGGCGATCGAGACGTTGCTGGCCTGATCCTGCGCCATTGTGCCACCTGCCGGCAACACGGCTGACGGTGCCTGCTGATTGACCGTCGCCGTGGTCACGCCGACGCCGAATGACTGGGCTTGCGCGGCCCGCATTTGGCCTGCCATGGAGCCCGGCGCCCAGGTCAAGGGCAGGACGAGTCCCGCAAAACGGATCGCCCGCCGGATGCTATCGATGTTCATTGTATCCTCCTTAGCCATCTCGGTACGCATATGCGTCCGGGCTCACAAGTGGGTTGGATGGAATTGCCTGTTCCCACCCGTCAGCGTGCAGGATGGCTCCGCCGGTGGTAGGTCCGGATCCGGGCACGTCACCTCATAGTCCCCCAGTCCGTCGATGGGCTCTAACACCCTGATGGCGAACCCGTCGTGACCGACGCCAGGCTCACCGTTGTCACAATCGAACACTTCAAAATCGAGATCCTCCTGTCCGGTGTTCTGCACCCGCAGCTTCCCGCCCCAATGCGCTGCGCCGTCAGTGCAGTCGGTGTCTGTCGGGTGTTCCGCGAAGGTCACCGACGTCGCATGGAGGTTGAGGGGATGTCCGTTGAGCTCCATCCCCGGCCGGTGATCGATCCATTCCAACGCGCCCTTGTCGGCCAGGCACGTGCCAGTCGCATCCGTTTGACCGGAGCCAAACACGTGCGCGCCGAATGTCTCGTAGGTGTGGCTCGCCGGCGGATTCTTGTCAGCCGTGCCGTCCGGATAATCGATGCGGCCACCGCCGGTCATCTTGAAGGGAGTACACTCAAATGCACCGAAGTGGAACCGCGGCCCACCGACCTTCGGCGCCAGCGCTGTGTGGTTCGCCTCGCAGCTTCCGACGACCAGCGCGATCGCCGCGGTCACCGCGGTCGCCGTCAGTCCGGCGAGCAATCTCGGGTTGGACATAACGCTTGCCTCCATGAATGAGGATTTGCAACTCCGCACGAAGGCAAGCGGTGTACCGAATGTTCACATGTCGAGCGCGTTCCGTCGCAAGGGCTTACAGATCGTGGTGCCACTGCCACGACGCCGGCGCGCGGCATCGCGCGAATGATATCGCGGCAGCCGTGCAGCGAGGGTTAATGCCGATAGTGGAGCGCGACTACGCCGGTCGGATATGGTGTCGCTGAAGCCAGGGTGAAAGTTGCGTGCACGCCATTCGGCCGCGCACGTATTGTTATCCTGACGATGCCTTCGCGGACTACTGAGGCCGTTTCGAGCGAAACGTGGCCAGCCCTACCGCTCGAGGGGTGGAAGGACACTTACGCCACGCTCCACATGTGGACGCAGGTCGTCGGCAAGCTCGCCCTGGAGTTGTCGCCGCTCACGAACCATTACTGGAACACCGCGCTTCAGGTAACATCGCGCGGACTCGCCACGCTGCCGCTGACCGCCGATCATCGCAGCGTCACGATCTCGTTCGATTTTGTCGCCCATCAACTCGTGCTCGAGTGCTCGGACGGGAAAAGGACCACCGTATCGCTCGAGCCGCGGTCTGTGGCCGAGTTCTATCGGCTCGTGACGGCAGCGCTGACACGGCTAGACATCCCAGCGCGGATCTGGACGATGCCGGTTGAAGTCCCGAATCCGATTCGGTTCGAGGCAGACACCACTCATCGCTCGTATGAGCCCGCGCCGGTTCAGGCGTGCTGGCAGGTCCTCGTCCAGACCAAGCGCGTTCTCGAGCAGTTCCGCAGCCGCTTCCTCGGCAAGACGAGTCCCGTGCATTTCTGGTGGGGGAGCTTCGATCTCGCTCACACGCGATTCTCCGGCCGCCCCGCCCCGCGGCACCCGGGCGGCATACCCAATCTGTCAGATACGGTGACGCGGGAAGCCTATTCGCACGAATGCATCAGCGTCGGCTGGTGGCCCGGCGGAGGATTCTCGCCGATTTTGGAGCCGGCGTTTTATGCGTACGCGTATCCCGAGCCTGCGGGATGTCCGGACGCTGTCATCGCTCCGGCCGCCGCAGGCTACGACATGCGGATGCACGAATGGATCTTGCCGTACGAGGCCGTGCAGCGCGCGGCCGATCCGGATGCCGCCGTCCTTGCGTTCGCGCAGAGTACCTACGACGCGGCGGCGAACCTGGGCGGCTGGCAGCGAGCGCTCCTCGAGCGCTGACTTACACGCTTAGAGGTTCTGAACCAGCGCCAGAATATTGCCCTCGGTGTCCTTGAACCATGCGGCCTTGTTCCCCCGACTCGTCGCGATGCCGTCCTTGGTCTTCAACCCCGGCGTGTCATATTCCTCGAACCGCACCCCGCGAGCTTTCAGCTCGGCGACTTCACGCTCGAGATCGTCGACTTGCCAGAAGGCCTGACTCGCTTTCGACGTGCCGGCGTTGGGCGTCGGATATAAGAAGCAACCAGTGCGGTCGCCGAACTCGTACATCACGCCCCCGGCGGTCTCTCGCTTAGGCTCGAAGCCGAGCGTCTTCTCGTAAAATGCGCGTGCCCGGACGACGTCCTTCGCCGGGATGTAGGCGTATAAATGAGCCCGTTGCAGCATCGAGGACTCTCCTTATTCCGTTGAGGGTTGTGCCGTCGTTCCGATAACGATCTCGGACTTGAGCGTTCGATGAACCGGACACCTCTCCCCGATTTCCAGCGGCTGCGCCCGCTGTTCCGCGGTCAGGGCACCGTCGATCTCGACCTCGAGCGCGATCTGGTCGAGCATCGTGTTCTTGGTCACGCACCCCGCACTACGACCCCATCAGGCTGTGACATGCGAAGCCTCCTGTTCGAACCGGTCCAGTGTCTTGTCGCGGCGGCGCGCCTGTAGATAGAGCGGCACCGCGAGCACGAGACCCAACCCTCCCGCTACCCACGCCGTCGCAAGACCGCGCAGCCGCGCCAGGTACCCCCAGGTGGTCTGGCCCACCACACCGCCCAGGCTCGCGAAAAACGCGTCGAGTGAAATGATCGTCGCGCGCTGAGCGGATGGGATGTGGGCGTTCAGGTAGCCTTGCTTGACCGGCATCGATACGCCCAGTGCCACGCCATACACGAGATACAGCAGCACGACGATATAAAACGTAGCGGGACCCGGGGCGAGCAGTCCCAGCGCGCCACACGCGGTCGCGGTCGCCGCCTGGACGACGATGCTGAGCGTGAGCACGCCGGTACGCGTGCCGACCACGCGCGACACACTGGGCACGAGCGCGTTCCCAGCGATCAGCGCGAGCCCGACGAGCGAGCTGATCACACCGTTGACCCAGATGAGATTCTTCCCCAATAGATCGAGGAAGTACTTCTGCCAACTGTAGAAGCCAAAAATCATGAAGCTCATCGTCACGAGCGACGCGAGCATCACCGGCCGGACGACTCGATGATGCAGCCCATAATCCATCCCCTCGACGAACAACCGCCGCAGCTCGGCCGGCACGCGGCGCAACTCGAGTGCGCGGGGAGTGAAGCCGACCTCCCGCATCCCGAACCACGCCAGCGCGAACAGCGGGATCACCACCCCGGCGCGAACGAGATATGGGATGTAGAGATGAATCTGGCCCAGCAATCCCCCCGAGATCGTCCCGAGCAACATTCCCACGCCGAACATCATCTGCCCGCGTGCGAAGACCGGTTCGAGCGGCGCGCTGTAGCCCGTGGCCTTCAGGGCGTCCACGAGCCAGGCATCCACCGCTCCCGTGTAGAACGTGTATCCCAAGCCTAGAAACACCGAGATCCAGCAGAACGCGGCGAAGCCCCAGCCGCGCCACGCCGCGCTGACGTAAAGCAACGTCGTGATGAACAGTGTGCCGAGACTCAGCAGCAGCGACACTCGGCGCCCGACGGTATCGGCCACCACGCCGGTCGGGATCTCGAACACCATGGAGCCGGCGGTGAATGCGGCGTTGGTGAGCATGACCTGGAAAATGTCGAGGCCGGCGCCGAGCTTGAACAACGTGTCAACGCCCCAGATGAGGGACATGGCCAGGTTGAAGAGAAATGTGATCGCGAAGTAGGTACGGATGATTCGGGCGCTCATCGCAGCCCTCGCTCCGCGAGCACCATGAGGAATCGGCCGTCGTCGCTCGTTCCGCGCCAGCGGACCTTGAGTCCCGCGTCTGCGAGAATCCGGGTGAATGTGTCCGCCGAGTATTTGTACGAGTGATTCATTTCGACGCGTTCGCCGGCGGCGAGAGCCAGTGTTTCGCCGCCAACGCGGGCCACGACGTCACGGCTGGGCGCGAAGTATTTCGCGAGCGGGTAGAGACCGGGAAGGCGCGGGTCGTCCCGCACTTCGAACCGCAGCTCGCCATCCGCTTCGTCGATGCCGACCGAGTGCAGCGGAGCCCACGCGAACCGGCGATTCAGCAGGTTGTCATAGCCGGCGACGGTATCGCCGGCGTACACCTCACCATCCACGAGCAGGAGATCGGCCGGCCGCAGGAGTTCCCGCAGCGCGCGCGCCATCGCCAGCGGATCGAACGCGCCGAGCGTGTTCCCCAGCATCATCACGAGTCGTGGCGGAGTTCGAGAATCGGCTGCCAGGGCGCGGAGATGATCGGCGCGCGATACGTCGGCCTTGATTCCCTGCGCGGGAAACCCGGCGTCGCCGGCGCTCTGGCACGCGATTTCGAGCAGGCCCTGGCTCGCGTCCACGGGGACATAGCGGACACTCCGGCCGTGCCCGCGCAACGCCTCGAGCAGCAGCACGTCCTTGTCCCCTTGTCCTGCGCCGAGACTGAGGACCTCGATCTCGCCCGCGGGCGTCTGGCCCGCAAGCTCCGCCCTGGATTGCGCGATCAGTGATCGCGAGCGGACGAAGTTCCGGTACGCTCCATCGGAGCAGAGCGCCAGCCAGGCACGCACGGAGAGGGGGAACCAATAGAAGAACTTCTCGTCGAGGCGCCGGGCCGCCAACGAATTGACGAACTCGTCGGCGAGGGCTTGCTCGGTGAGGAGGCTCGCGATCTGAATCATCGGGCTCCCGAGGGTAGCGGGCCTTGCGCGTTCATGCAACCATGCCCATTTCAAGGGGGTCGGGGGTGGGGAACCGTTGAGGCGGTCGCGGCATTATTGCGAGACGAGTAGTACCACCCCATTTATTCCAATTGGAGGTTATATGCAGATCGTTGAAACGCAGGAACTGGTGCCCAGCTGTCATCGTCCCGAAATCGTCGAGACGAGCGAGCTGCAGCCCACCTGCCACTCCTAACCGGAGCGGCAGCATGCATGCGGGGGCCCGAATGAACTTCGGGCCCCTGTCGCGTTTTACCGGCACCCAACCCATGCTGGGGTTCGGCGCCTGGGCGGTCGGAGGTAGCGGCTGGAGTGGGTCAGGACAGCACGACGGCCGTGTCTTGCGCGAGCGGCGCGAAGCGATTGCGATTGCCACGAAGGTCGGCCCGCGCGCTGATCCACGCACATCGCTCGAGGCATCGTTGCGACGGCTCGACAGCGATTACGTCGATCTGCTACAGCTGCACGAGGCGCTGCCCGGGTGGGAAGCGCAGCTCGAGCAGCTCCACGAGCTCCAGGAGCAAGGCAAGGCGCGCGCCATTGGACTGTGCAACGCGACGCACTTGCAGATCCAGCGCGCGACAGAAATCGCTCCGATCGTTACCTATCAGGGTGCGTACAACCTGTTCGACCGCGACGCGGAAGAGCGCGAGATCCCGACGTGCCAACAGCAGGGACTGGGATTTCTGGCATACCGGCCGCTGGCATCGGGGCTGCTTTCCGGCAAGTACGGCGCTGCCTCCGCCCCGATATTTGCGCCCGGCGATCACCGCGGCGCGATCTATTGGTTCAAGGGAGCGGAATTCGCACGGCGGCAACAGGTGATCGAACGACTGCGCCCAATCGCGCAGCGCGCCGGTCTCACGCTCGCCGCGCTGGCCCTTGCATGGGTGTATTCGCGACCTGGCGTCAACATCGTGTTGGCCGGCGCACGCACCGTCGAGCAAGTCGATCAAAACCTGGCCGGCGCAAGGCGACTCGAACCCGACAGTGCGCGATCGATCGACGCCATCGTCGCAGCCCAGTTCGCGCCCGCGCGCGCAACCACCGCGGCTCACGCCGCGGCCGCGACCTGGGGGGAGCGCGAGCGCTTCATCGTCGCGCAGCTCGACGGCCGGACGCGCTACGAAGCGATTGCCGCCGAATGGACGGACCGAGGCGATAAACCGATGATCGCGGCGCAGGTGAAGGTGTTCGTGGATCGGCTCGCGGAACAGGGATTCATCGTATGATGGTCGGCGCATTCTACAATCCGCACCTCGGCGCCGAGCTCGCGGCGGCCCGCAACATCGATCATCTGGCCATGGCTGACCCACCGGCGGCGGGCGATCGGCACTGGCCCGCGATCAAACAGCGCTACACGCTGCTGCTGCATGACTATCTGGGTCAGCTCTCGGAGCCGCTCGATGATCGCGCCATCGAACGGGCCCGCTCCCTGGCCGGGTTGTACGACTCGCCCTGGGTGGCCGAGCACTTTCAGTGCCTGCACACGGAGGACGGGACCTACAATCTCAACTACGTCTTCCCGCCGCTCTACACGGAAGAGTTTCTAGCGCGGTTCGTCACCAACGCCAACGCCCTCAAGGCGCGCCTCGACCAACCGCTGGTCATGGAGAACATCCCCGGTTTCTTCGATGTGCACGCCAGTCAGATGCCTGAGCCCGTATGGCTGCGGCGCTTCTTCGACGCGACCGGAACCGGGTTCCTGCTCGATCTGCCGCACGTGTGGCTCGAGGCGCATTACCGTGGCCTCACGCCCCAAGCCTGGCTCGCCGAGTTCCCGCTGGAGCATGTGGTCGAAGTGCACGTCGCGGGCGTGGAGCAAGACCGCGATCTCGAGGGTCCGTGGATCGCTCCGACGGCACCGAGCGACGCGATGCTCGACTTCATGGCGCACGCGCTGACGCGCTGCCCTGCGACAAGAGCGGTGACGTTCGACGCGTTCTCACCGTCGCTCACGGCCGACGTCCTCTTCTCAAGCGTCGACCGCATCCGGGCGGCGCTGTGAACGATCGGGCCCTGCAAGACGACGTGATCCGTGCCTTGGCCGACGCGCCCTACCGGGCGTCGGCCGAGTGGCGCGGGCGCGGGCTCGTGGACGCCGGGAAAGTCGAGCGGTTCGCGCGGTTTCTCGCCCGGCATTTCTATCACGAGCGCATTGTCCATTTCTTCAAGTACTCGCGGGCGCTCGCGCGCGTGACCGCACGCTGGCCCGAGGCGGTGTTGCGGCAACCGGGCTTCGACGCGCTGCTCGCGACTGCGGTGCTCGGTGAGCGGGCCACGGCGCATGCTGTCGCGCGCCTGGTCACGGCGTACGTCGCCGGCGAGGAAGTGCCATATCACAAGGATTTGCTGCGCTACCAGGAAGCGATGATGGTGGTGGAGGCTGGTCCGCGCGTGTGGCGCGATACGGGTCGCGACGACGATCGGCCGGCCGTGGTTCCGCCCCCGCCCCCCCCGCCCCCCCCCGAGCTGGTTGAAGGCACCGAGCTGCTCGAGCTGGAGTACGACCTGCCAACGGTGTTGCCCCAGTTGCTGCAACCGTGGACAACGCCCCCCGAGGCTCCGCGGCGCGCAACGCGCCTCATCGTGGCGCGCTCGCGTCACGGACGCGTGGCGGTGGCACGCGCGAGCGACGCCATCGCTTCCGTGGTGCGCTTCGCCGATGGCGCGCGTACGGTGGACGACCTGGCGCGCGCGGCCGGTCTTCGTCCCGGCGAAATCGCGGCGACGCTACGCGATTTGACCGAGATCGGCGCCGTGCGGTTTTCGACCGGTAGTTAGGAAAGAGACCAGAGATTGGCCGACACGACCGCGCCTTCCGCCTGGAGCCCGCTCCGCCGGCCACTGTTCCGCGGTCTCTGGATCGCCGACGTCACGTCGAACATCGGCACGTGGATGCACGACTCCGCGGCCGCCTGGCTCATGACATTGCTCGCGCCGTCGCCGCTGATGGTCTCGCTGGTGCAAGTCGCCACCACCCTGCCCCTATTTCTGCTCGCGCTTCCCGCGGGCGCGCTCGCGGACGTGCTCGATCGGCGCCGCATCCTGCTCATCGCACAGGTGTGGTTGTTCCTGGTGGCAGGGTTGCTGGGGGTGCTGACGATCGCAGGCGTGGTGCAGCCATGGATGTTGCTCCTGATAACGCTCGCCATCGGCGCGGGCAGCGCGATCGACCTGCCCTCCTGGCAAGCGATCATCCCCGAAACCGTGTCGCGCGAGGAGTTGCCGGCGGCCGTGGGACTCGGCGCGGTCGCAATCAACATCGCGCGTGCGCTGGGTCCGGCCATCGCCGGCGTGATCATCGTCGTGGGTGGGCCAGGCCCCGCCTTCCTGATTAATGCCGTTTCCGTCGTCGGCGTGTTCTACGTCCTCTGGCGCTGGAAGCGTGAGCCTGTTCGTGCGAGCCTGCCCGCCGAGCGCCTCGTGTCGGCCATGCAGGCCGGCGTGCGCTATGTGCGCTACGCCCCGGCGCTGCGCACAGTCGCCGTCCGCGCCGCTACCTTCGTCGGCTTCGCCAGCGCGCTCTGGGCGCTGCTCCCCTTGGTCGTGAGGGTAACCCTGGGTCGTGGCCCCGTTTCGTACGGAGTTCTCGTCGGCAGCCTTGGACTCGGTGGTTTAATCGGAGCGTCCGTATTACCGGCTTGGCGCAAGCGTTGGTCGACGGACGCGATCACGGCCATAGCCACTGCTGCGTTCGCGCTCGGATGCCTGTCGCTCGCGTGGGTGACCAACTTCGCGGTCTTGGTCGCCGTCATGGTCATCGCGGGCGCGGGCTGGCTCACGATCCTATCGAGTCTGATTCTGGCGGCACAGCGCGGCGCCGCCGCGTGGGTCCGAGGGCGCGCGCTTTCGATAGCGACGTTGATCCTCTTCGGGTCGCTCGCGCTCGGCGCGCTGCTCTGGGGGGTCATCGCGAACCAAGCCGGCACCCAGTGGGCCCTCACCGCTGCTGGAGGTGCGCTGCTACTCGGCTTGACGGTGATACCGCGGTTCCGCCTCGCGGCTGCCGACGCTGGCAATCTGGAGCACTCACAGAACTGGCCCGATCCCGTCGTGGCCGAAAGCCTCGACGCCGAAGCCGGGCCGGTGCTCGTGACGGTCGAGTACATCGTCGAACCGGAACGGCGCGCCGCCTTTGTCGATGCAATGCGCAGCCAGCTGCGACCGATTCGCCGCCGCGATGGCGCCGTCTTCTGGGAGCTGTTCGTGGATTCCGCTGACCCGCGACGCTGTGTGGAGTGTTGGTTGGTGGAGTCATGGGCGGAGCACCTCCGCCAACATGATCGGACCACGAAATCGGATCGTGAGGTGGAAGACCGCATCCGTGCGCTCGTAGTCGGTCGCGAACGCACGACACACTACATCGCGTTGTCCCCCCCCCCATTCCCCACGACCGACTCTAAGCAGTGAGCGTCGACACTTCCCGAATGTTGATCTCGGACTTGAGCGTGCGATGCACCGGACACTTGTGGGCGATCTCCACAAGCCTGCGCTGCTGCTCAGGTGTGAGCGCGCCGGAGACTTGAACCTCCGTCTCGATGCGATCCAGCATCGTATCGTCTCTAACCACGCAATCGGCGCAATCCCTGGCGTAAATCCGCGAGTGCCGTAAGCGGACGACCACTGTCTCGAGTGGCCACTGCTTCGCTCGCGCGTACAACGCCATCGTCATGGACATGCAAGAGCCGAGTGCCGCCAGCAGCAGATCGTAAGGCCCGGGGCCGCGATCTGTCCCACCGGCGGCGACGGGCTCGTCCGCGACAAGATGATGCCGGCCCGTGGTGATCTCCTGGACAAACCCGCGCGCACCACCATGCACAACCACGACGCCGTCAGCTTCTGGCATGGGAACTCTCCTCAGGGGATCCGTTCAGCGAGCCACGCCCGCGCGATCTCAGCGATGTCCTTATGCTCCACGTCTGCCAGCGCGTTCAGTCGGCGCATCTCGGCGTCGGAGATCTTGCCTCCCAACTCCGCGAGCGCGCGGCTTACCGCAGGATACTTCTCCAGGGTCGTCGCTCGCACGATCGGCGCAGCCTGGTAGGGTGGGAAGTACCGGTGATCGTCGATCAGAACCGCCAGATCGAGAGCCGCGATCTGCCCGTCGGTCGAGTTGCCGGCGATCACGTCCACTCGATGGTCAGCCAACGCGCGGTACGTGAGACCGAGATCCATTGCGCTGGGCGGCCGTGAGAACGTCAAGCCGTACACCTTCGCGAGACCCGCAAAGCCGTCTGCGCGCTCCAGGAACTCATAACCGAATGCCGCTTTCCAGCGCGGTGCCACCCGGGCGAGATCGCCAATCGACCTCAAGCCATAGCGCTGCGCATCCGTGCGGCGCACCAGGATCGCGAACGTATTATTGAAGCCGAGCGGCGCGGTCCATTGCAACTGGAACTGCCGCGCGTACGTCGCCGCGACGAAGCGATACACACTGTCGGGATCGGAGATCGGCCGTTGCTTCAGGATCGCCGTGAACGCCGTGCCCGTGTACTCGACGTACAGGTCGATATTGCCGGCTTTGATGGCGCGGTCGCACACGAAGGTGCCGCCGAGGTGCAGGCGGCGCTCGACCGGCAGTCCAGTACGGCGCTCGATCTGCTGCGCGACGATCTCGGCCAGCAGGTCGGACTCGGTGAAGTTCTTCGCGCCGACGACGATGTGATCCCGTCGTCCACACCCCGACAAAACGATCGCCACGAGCAGCAGACGGACTATCGTGGGCGCCAGACGAGCCTCCGTTCTGCCAATCCGAGCAATGCATCCGCGAGCAGCGCGAGCAACGCGGCAGGAATAGCGCCCGCAAGGATGAGCGTGTCATCCACCGTCGCCACGCCGCGAAAGATGTAGACGCCGAGCCCGCCCGCTCCGATCGCGGCTGCAATGGTCGCGATGCCGACGCTCACCACCGTCGCCACGCGCACACCCGCGAGGATGACGCCGGCGGCGAGCGGCAGCTCGACGAGTCGCAGTAGCTCGCCGTCGGTCATCCCCATCCCTCGACCCGCCTCACGGACGGCCGGGTCCACGCCCGTGATCCCCGCGTACGTGTTGCGCACGATCGGCAGCAGCGCGTACACGACGAGGGCGGTGATCGCGGTCCACGCGCCGATGCCGAACACCGGAATCAGGAGACCGAACAGCGCGAGACTGGGGACGGTCTGGAACACGTTCGCGAGGCCGAGGACTGGTCGCCGCCAGGCGGGCCGGCGCGCCACGAGGACGCCCAGCGGCAGACCAATGAGCAAGGCGAAGCCGGTCGAGATCGCCACGAGGCCGATGTGCTGGCCGAGGAGCAGCCCCACTTCGCCCGCGTGCCGGGCGTAGAACTGGAATAGCCTCAGGCGGCTTCCATGAATTGACGGACCTCGGGCAAGGCGCTGGCGCGGAATTCATCTGGCGTTCCCAGGAAGATGAGCCGCCCGGCATCGAGCAACCCGAGGCGCGTGCCGAGCAACAGTCCCTCGCGCACGTCGTGCGTGACGAAAACCATAGCCTTTCCGAGTCTGCCCTGGAGGCCGCGGAATTCGCGCTGCAGCTCGAGGCGCGTGATCGGGTCGAGCGCGCCGAACGGCTCGTCGAGGAGCAGCAGCGGCGGGTCGACGGCGAGGGCGCGGGCCACGCCGACGCGCTGCCGTTGGCCGCCGGAGAGCTGGTGCGGAAAGCGGGCACCGAACGTATCGGGATCGAGACCGACCAGGACGAGCAGCTCGCGCACGCGCCGCTCGATGCGATCCTCCGGCTCGCCTGCGATCAGCACGGCGCCGTTCGTCGGCACGAGAAGACGGTTCACGAGCTTTAACGTCGTGGTTTTCCCCGACCCGCTGCGCCCGAGCAGCACGAGTGTTTCTCCGACGCCCACGGTAAACGAAACGCCGTCGACGAGCGCTCGTCCGTCTCCCAACAATTCGTAGCGTAAATCCTGGACCTGGAGGACTGGGTTCACTCCTCGATAATGTATACTTTCGCCGTGACTCCTTCCCTCTTCATCCTCCTGCTGGCGAATGCCTTTCCGGTCGCGGGTGTCCTGTTCCTCGGCTGGACGGTGTTCCCGTTGGTGCTGCTCTACTGGCTCGAGAACGTGGTCGTGGGTGGCTTCAACGTCGCCAAGATGCTGCTCGCGCAGCCGCGCCAGCCCGTCTACTGGCTGGGGAAGGCGTTTCTCATTCCGTTCTTCATCGTGCACTTCGGAGGATTCACCTACATCCACGGCGTGCTGGTCGTGGCGTTCTTCGGTCCCAAAGGGCCGGACCCTTTCAACCTGATTCCCACCGTGATATCGGCGATTGGCGCCAATCAGCTGGGCTGGGGTGTTGCCAGCCTCGTCGCCAGCCACGGATTCTCCTTCTACCGGAACTACCTGAAGAACGGCGAATACCAGCGCGCTTCGCTGAATGCACTGATGGGGCAGCCCTACAGCCGAGTTATCGTGCTTCACCTCACGATGCTGTTCGGCGGCTGGATCGTGATGTTGCTCGGATCGCCGCTGCCGACGTTGGTGCTGCTTGTAGTCATCAAGACCGCGGCGGACCTGCGCGCGCACACGGCGGAGCGGCGCAAGTTCGCACCGGTGACGGTGCCGCCCGACGCCTAGCCATTCCCGGACGCCCCAGCGACGCGGTAGCCTAAGCGCTTTTCGGTTTCGCTTGACGCTCCTCGCGGAGCTGCGTCACGGCGGCGCGCAGTTTGTCAGTGATTTCCCGCTCCTGACGCAGGGAGGCGATCACCGTCTCCGCCTGCTTGGTCTGGAATTCGAGCGCGCTCGCCTGTGTGACCGCTTGATCGAGCAACGCCTTCTGGCCGTGCAGGCGCTCCAGGCCTGCCTGCACTTCCGCCAGCATCGCCTCCGCCCGCGCGAGCCGCTCCTCGGCTTGCTCCACCTGGCGCTTGCGATGATCCAGGCCGTTGGCGGCGTCGTGCACATGCGTCACCATGCTGAGCACCGTCTCGAGCATCGCGCGTGTCTGGCCGATTTCCTCCCGCGCGCCCGCGATGGAGCGGACATCATCGGTCGTCTTCTCGGCGACTTCGTACAGGCGATGCATATCTGCCTGCATCGCATCCACCGTCGTCTGGCGCTGGTTCATCTGCTCGAGCGCGCGCGTCAACTGAGACTCGACCGCTTCCCATTTCGCGAGCCGCTCCTCGAACTGCGCCATGCGCTTTTGCGCGAAGCGCAGACTGCCGGCCCGGTTATCCAGGTCGTCAAGCGTCGCGGTCAACTCGATGAGCCGGTTGCCCGCGGTCGAGACCGCGCTGTTGAGCTGGCCAGAGCGCTCTTCGAGCTGCTGTGCGGCACTCGCCGCTTGCTCGCGCAGCTGGGCCACGCGGTCCAGATGCTCCGTCGCCTTGTCCAGCGCGGTCTGTTTGAGCTCGAGCTCCTGACCCAGGGCGCGTGTGCGCTCGGCGAGGCCTTCGAGATTGTGGGCGCGCGATTCGAGCCCCGTCACGGCGGAATCGACTTCGCCCACCCGGCGCTCCGCACGCTCGACGGTCGCGACGGCTGCCGGCACGAGCTTCTCGATGCGCGCGGACTCGTCGGCGTGGGCGGCCAGCGCACTGAAGCGCTCGTCTGCACCTTGCATCCGCGCCAGCAACTCGCGGCTCCGCTCATCTAGCTGGGAGCCCAATGTCGTCAGCTCCGACAACCGCTTGTTGAGATCGTCCACCACGCGACTGCGGGCTTCGATCTGGCCCATGGCCTGCGACAGGTGATCGGCTTCGCCGCGCACCGATTCGACGGTCGGCTTCAGATCCTCGATTGCGGCCAGCTCGCCACGGAGCGCCTTGATTTGGTCGGTTACGCCGGAGAGCCACGCCTTGGTTCCTGACTGCTGCTCGAGCACACGCGCCATCTCGTCGGCGGCACCCTCCACCTGCTCCAGCGCGCCCCTGACCGATTCGTGTGTGCCCCTGAGCATCGCGACATCTTGCAGCGCCGCCTGCACGCCGGGGTGCGATTTTTCCAGCTGCGCCACGCGCTGTGTCATCTCTTCGACCGTGTTGCCCAGCCGGCCGGTGCTCGTCTCCATGGTGCGCACGCGCTCGGCCTGCGTGCCGAGCAGCGCCACGTTCTCAGCGATGCCCTCGAGCTGCGTCGTCAGGCCATCGGCCTTGGAGTGGACGTCGGTGATGGTGCGGCTCGACTCCTCCAGCAACTTGAAGCGCCCTTCCATCGCCGTGAGCCCCGCGCGCAGATCGACGATGCGTTGCCCGACCGCGTCGAGCCCCTGGTTCTCCAGCTCGAAGCGCTTCACGGCGCGTTGCACGTCGTCGCGCAGCGCCGCGAGACGGGCGCGCAGCTCCTCGTCGGCCTGTTTCACGGCGTCATGGTTGGCGGTGATTTCGGTGGAGCGCTCCAGCACCTCGGCGTGCAGGGCCTTGAGCTCGCCGACGTTCGATTCCAGTTCGCCGAGGCCCTTGGCGCTCGCCTCGTGGCGGCGGATCTTCGCGTCGACTTCGCCCATCAGCACGTGGAGCTTGCCCACTTCGGCGGTGGCGCGGTCGACCACGTCACGCTGCTGCTCGAGCGCTGCGACTTTCGCGGTCACGCCGTCCGCGAGTGTCTTCAGCGTCGTGAGCTGCCGCTTGGTCTGCGCGGCCTCGGCCGCGGCCTGCGTCAGCTCCTTGAGCGTCTGGCCGACCGTCGCGGTGCGGGATTCGGTTTCGCTGACGCTCCGCTGCGAACTCACCTGCCGCTCCTCAAACGCGCCGAACCGGGCGGCAATCGACTCGCTCGACTTGCGGAGCTCTTCCTGCCGCGCGCGCACTTGATCGAAGCCGTTCGTGAGTTCGCGGACCGCGCCGCTCAACGTGTCGGCGTCCATCCGCAGCGCCTTGAACCCGCCGCCCAGCTCGAGGAAGCCGGCCACGTCATTCTTCAGCGCCAGCGCCTGCTCCAGCACGCCGCGCAGCTCGTCGATCTCGCCGCGCAGCTGCTTGGCGTTGTCGGAGTTCTGCGTGAGCTGCGTCTCGGTACGCCGCTGCGACTTCGAGACGTTCTCGGTCTGCTCGTCCAGTGTCGCGAGGACCGGCACCAACCGTTCCAATGATTTGACGCGCGCTTGCAATTCGCTCACGACCTTCTGCGCCTCGGTGAGCGGCTGCATGAGCTGCGTCAGACTCTGACCGGAGTCTCGCGCGGTAGTGGTCAGGTTCTCGAACGCCACGCGTTCGCGTTTCATCTCCGCGAGGATCGCGCGCAGCTCGGCGGGAAGCTTTTCAGGTGTGGTTTCGTGTCCGAAGATATTCCAGGCGGCCATGATCCGATCCCTCGAGAAGAGGGCTCCGGGAACAAGCGCGGGAGCCGGGTGCGCGGCACCTCTGGATCAACAGCGTGAGGGGGCGGGTGGGCACTGCCCGTCCTGGAACGGCATGAGTGCCGGGGGCAAATGTAGAGGACGCGGCCCGGCGAGGGGTGATGGACGTCACTACGAGCGGCTGAGCTAGTCGGGGCTCAGCGACACCCGATCTTCCCTCCTCCGCTCCCGCGGCTCACGCCGCCCACGAAGGTCGACTTGAGACGCTTGGACGGCGACGCCAGGCTGATCGGCGACGTGCCGGCAAACACTCTGCCAATGCCCACCGACAGCGCCCACTTGGGCGACACCACCGAGAGCCCCACGCCTGCATCCACGGTGAGGGTGAGCGTCCCCGCGAGGGCATGGGATATCCCCGCACCCAATGTGCGGCTCAGGGGCTGCGTCGAATCTGACTGGCCCACGTCGACGCCGAGCGAGACGCTCGTGGTCCAGCGGGGCGCGAAGTCATAGCTCGCCTCGCCCCGAAGGGACGTCGCGTGCGGTGCGCTCAGAGTGGATTGGGCCGAGAGGCCGCTGATGCTGCGGCTCGCATCTGCCGACAGGTGGAGTCGCGGGCCTGGCGACACACCGGCCCCGAGGTCGAGCCCGAACGACGTCTCCCCGCTCCCGAGTCCGCATGCCGCGTTCCCCGTCGGAAACACCACCGTGAGCGCCGACGCCAGGACCGGCGAACCGGCCGTCGGGAACGCGTGAAACGCATCGGCGGAAAGCGGCAGGTCGCCAATCCCGTTGCTCGACACCGATCGGCCGCTCACGACATCGGAGACGTGGACGAACGAGGGCGTCGCGGACAAGCTGAGCCACGGAGCCGCCTGGAGCTGCACGACGCCAGTAAATGCCTGCTCGGAGCGCTGAGAGGTAAGTTTCACGGCACCGGCCGTGCCACCCACAGCGAGCGTCTGGGCACGAAGGGGCGCTGCGCCGAGCAGCGCGAGCAGAATGAAACAGCGAACGGGAATGCGCACGCCTTAACACCCAGCTCCCGTGCGCAGCGTCACACCGCCCAACGTGACCTTTGGCGCCTTCGGGCAGTCCTAGGCGCGAGGACCCAAACCGGAGGAACGTTCATGAATGTGACATCGAGATTGTGCACGAGCACGGCGCTCGTCTGCGGGCTCGCGCTCGCTATGTACTCAGCAGCCGTCGCGCAGAAGCCCGCGCAGACGCCGAGGAGCCATCGGGCGGGGAACCCATCGGCGATGGCGCCGACGGCGAAAGCCCGTGACTCGTTCAAGGGGATCGCCGCGAAGCTCGGCATGTCGCCCGCCGACCTCGAGAGCGCCTATCTAGCGGCGAAGCAGGCGAACCCCAACCTGAAGCGCGGGCAGTTCGTTGCGGCCAACATGCTGGCGCGCAACCTGAGCGAGAAGAACCCGAGCATCACGACCCAGGCGATCCTGGATGGTTTGAAGAGCGGCAAGAGTATCGGGCAGACACTCCAGGGCCTAGGGCTCTCCGCTGCCGACGCGCGCCAAGCGCAACGGCAGGCTGATCGGGACGCCAAGGAAGCGGAGAAACAGGCAAGCTGAACGGACTCGGGTACCGGGACGAAGAAAAAGCCCCACTGCGGCACTCGCAGTGGGGCTTGCTGTTTCAGTCAGTTGGGATGGCGCTTAGTGGCCGCCGCTCGCCTCGTGATCGTCGTTGCCGTCGTGGTTGTCATCTTCGAACGCACTGAGCGACGCGCGAATGGCCTGCTCGATCGCCTCCTGGTTCGCGGCGTTCGTAGGATCGATCACAGCGCCGGACGCGTCCGTGAACCAGCTACCCCACGCCGCCGACCTTCACGCTGATGCCTTGAAATTCGGGGTGGGCGGTGAGAAACGCGCTCGCGCCGTCGTCATCGCCCTCGACCGCCTCGAGCTTCGCCCGCAACCCGGTGTAGGTACCCGCCGGGACGACGGCGTCGAGGATCACCTTGGTGGACCCATCGAGTGGCAGGTCAATCAGCAGGGGCGCGACATCCATGGACTCGCAGTCGTTCTCGTCGTTGTCGTTGCCGTCGGGCTCGCTGGCGTCGGCCTCGGTGGCCTCGCCGTCAGAGCTGCTCGAGCAAGCCGCATCGCCCGCCAGCTTGAGGTGAGACAGCACCATTTGGGCCGACGTGATGCGCACCTTGCCGCCGCTCCCACCGACGATGACGTCCGCAGCGATGCCCGACGCAGCGGAATGCGCGGCCGACCCGATCGTAGCCGACAGACTGATTCGTTGTGATGGGTGGGGTGCGGTTGGGCTGCAAGCGGTGAAGAGCAGCGCTACGGGAGCGAGGAGGAGTAACGATCGTGTTCCGTGCATCAAAACCTCCGGTTGTTGCGACCAGTGCTTAGCGTGAGTGTCGAATACTATAAAGACCAATGACGCTCCGCTCGGTCACGCTCGTAACAGGCGTTGTCGCGCGAACCAACGGAGTGTGACTCGCGTCACGCGAGCAGGGCACGAATGCGCATCGTAGACAACTCCCCACCTCACTGATACCTTCGCCGCCTCATGTCTCCCTTTCTCGCCGAGCTCCTCGGCACCATGCTGCTCATCATCCTGGGCGACGGCGTGGTGGCCAACGTGGTGCTCAGTCAAACCAAGGGTCAGAATTCTGGCTGGATCGTCATCACCGCGGGCTGGGCGTTCGCTGTGACGGTCGCCGTCTATGCCGTCGGCACGTTCAGCGGCGCGCACATCAATCCCGCCATCACCATCGCCCTCGCGTCCATCGGCAAATTCGCGTGGTCGAAGGTGCCGCTCTACATCGCCGCACAGATGCTGGGCGCGGTGCTTGGTGCGACGATCGTGTGGCTCGCATACCTGCCGCACTGGCGCGTTACTGAAAGCCAGGGGCTGAAGCTCGTCGTCTTCTGCACCGCCCCCGCCATCCGCAACTCGATCTCCAACCTCGTGACCGAAATCATCGGGACCGCGGTGCTCGTGCTCGGCGTGCTGGCCATCCTGACGCCAAAGAATCTGAACCCGGCCTATAGCTGGGATGTGGGCCTCGGACCGGCACTGGTCGGGATCATCGTGTGGGCCATCGGCCTGTCGCTTGGCGGGCCGACCGGCTACGCGATCAACCCGGCGCGCGATCTGGGTCCCCGGATCGCACACGCGATACTACCGATTCCGGGCAAGGGAGACTCCGATTGGGGCTATGCGTGGATCCCGATTGCCGGACCGATCATCGGCGGTCTGATCGCCGCCTTCCTTTATAAGGTGGCCTGGTCGGCGACATGAAGCACATCCTGGCCCTCGACCAAGGCACGACCAGCTCGCGCACGATCGTATTCGATCATGGCGGCAACGTCGTGTCATCGGCGCAAAGGGAGTTTCGGCAGATCTTCCCGAAGCCCGGCTGGGTGGAGCACGATGCGACCGAGATCTGGGCGTCGCAGCTGCACACGGCGTCGGAAGCGATTGGGAAAGCGCGACTGACGGCGGCCGATATCGCCGCCATCGGCATCACGAATCAGCGCGAAACGACCGTCGTGTGGGACCGCGAAACCGGCACGCCGGTGCATCACGCCATCGTGTGGCAGGATCGTCGCACGGCCGCTGCGTGCGATCGGCTGAAAGCGCGCGGGCTCGCCCCGCTGATCAAGCGCAAGACCGGCCTCGTCGTGGACGCCTACTTCTCGGGCACCAAGCTCGCGTGGATTCTGCGCAACGTCCCCAGTGCGCGCGCCAAGGCAAAAGCCGGCAAGCTCGCGTTTGGCACCGTGGATACCTGGCTCCTCTGGAATCTCACGGGTGGCCGAGTGCATGCGACCGATCCGAGCAACGCCTCGAGGACGATGCTGTTCAACGTGCGGACGGGCGATTGGGACGATGAGCTGCTGAGATTGTTCGGCGTACCGCGCTCAATGTTGCCGGCGGTGCGCTCCTCAAGCGAAGTGTACGGCGAGACGACGCTGTTCGGTGGCGCGATTCCGATTGCGGGCATCGCGGGCGACCAGCAGGCGGCGCTGTTCGGCCAGGCGTGCACCGAGCCCGGCATGGTGAAGAACACCTACGGCACCGGCTGCTTCATGCTCATGAACACCGGCACCAAACCGATCGTGTCGAAGCACAATCTCCTGACGACCGTGGCGTGGCGCATCGGCAAGCGCACCGAGTACGCGCTCGAAGGCAGCATCTTCATCGCGGGCGCAGTCGTGCAGTGGTTGCGCGATGGGCTGGGCATCATCAAGTCGTCGTCGGAAGTCGAAGCGTTGGCTTCGCAGGTCACGGACCCGGAGGGCGTGTATCTCGTCCCCGCGTTCGCCGGGTTGGGTGCGCCGCATTGGGACCAATACGCGCGCGGCCTGGTCGCGGGCGTCACGCGCGGCACGACCGCGGCCCACATCGCGCGTGCGGCGCTCGAGGGAATCGCGTTTCAGGTGGCCGACGTGCTACGGGCGATGGAGGCCGACGCGAAGATTAAACTGAAGGAGCTGCGTGTGGACGGCGGCGCGTCGGCGAACAATCTGCTGATGCAGTTTCAGTCGAACCTGCTTGACGTCCCCGTGGTGCGGCCCAAAGTCACCGAGACCACAGCACTCGGCGCCGCGTATTTGGCCGGATTAGCGGTCGGCTATTGGAAGGATCAAAAACAGATTGCCGCGCAGTGGCAGGTCGATCGCCGCTTCACACCAGCGATGAAGCAAGCGCAACGCAAGCAGCTCGAGTCAGGGTGGCAAAAGGCGCTCGATCGGGCGAGACGGTGGGAAGAGGCGCGCTGAGCTAGTTCGACCGCGCTCCAGCCGTCCCGAAAATACCCACCGAGGTCGGAATCGCCGCGCGCTGAGGGTGCGGGAAGATGCGCGCAATGAGCTGGGCAGCCGATTCGCCGTTCAAACGTGGCGGAACGCCGGGATGGTGAACGCCATACGCGGACAGCCGGGCGAGCGGTCCGAGCAATCCCTTTCTCACGGCTTCGTCCAGCACCGGCGCTCTCGACGCGACCGAGTCATCGGCGATGGAGGCGACCGCCTCATCGAACAGACGCACCTCCAGCGCGTCGACCAGCGAGTCAAACATGGCGATGCGCACGCGCGGGCCGATCGATTTCAAGGCTCCGTAGCCTCGAGTCGCCCACAATAACTGATGCTGCAGTCGCACGTAGAGCCCGCCATCCGGCAATAGATGGGAACGATCTCCAGTGAGTCGTGCCGCTTCCTCAACGAGCGGCCAGGCTAACGCGGGCTGACCCTTGCTCAGGTGGAGATCCGCACGTGCCATCAGCGCGCTCACTTTGTGGCGCCAGAGTCCCGATCGCCGCGCACCGTCGTCGCAACGTTCCACTGCCAGTTCCGCTTCTGACGCGTTGCCCAGGACCAGCGCCAATCGTGCGATGTTGGAATACGCCTCGGCCCATGCGCGCGGCGTGGTGAGCGTTTCGAGCGCGGCAACCACTACCCCCATGCTGTCGACCGCAGCGCCGAAGCAGCCGAGATCGTGATACACGTTCCCGAGAATCAAACGGCTCTGTAGCACTGCTCCTTGATGGCCGGACCGTTCGGAGACCACGACGTTCTCGCGAAACACTCCGGTCGCGTCCGCGAATCGACCCATGCCTCGATAGGCAATGCCCAGCGTGTTCAACACACGGCGCAACTCCACCAGCAGCCCCAGCGATTCCAGCACGGGCGCTGCGAGCGTGAGCCGCTGCACGGCTTCGGCAAACTCGCCGCTCGCGAGCGCACACTGCCCCAGGGTGAGGTTCGCCAGGGCAACGCACTCGGGGCTCGCAGGTGACGCGGCAATTTTCGCCGCCAACGCCTCGGCGTCCGCCCGCGCGGCGATGTCTCCCGCATCGATCGCAACTTCCAAGCGTGTGTAGTTCGCGCGGAGCAAGAACGGCGTGGCGTCTGCTTGTTCGGCTAACGCAATCGCCTGCTGCGCCGCCCGCATGATCGCGTCATCCCCGCCCAAACGCGCGCGCTGCAGCGCATCGGCACGAATCAGCGCGGCAAGGGCCCGATCCGTCGGGGAAGCGGTGTCGTCCCGCCAGTCGTCCAACGCGTCCAGCGCGCGTTGATACTGCGCGGCTGCGGCCAAGGCATGGGCCAACAGCAACCGGAGCCGTGACTCCGGCGGCACAGTGTAGGCCCTGAGCAACCAGGTCAGCAGTCGCTCCGCCTCGCGCGGCGCGCCATGCGCGATCGCGATCTCGGCGGCGACGAGCCCGGTCTTCATGGCTTGCTGCTCCAGACCCGCGCCGATGTAGTGATGAACGAGCTCGAGCGGATTTCCTTCCCTCAGGCGTTGCGCGAATTGCGCGTGGTGGTACATGCGCCGGTCGGTTCCCATCGCGTGATACACATACGCCCGGTACAGCTCATTCTTGAATGACAGCCGGCCTTCCTCCACGCGGCCGACGCCCCGATCCAGCATCTCGAGCACCACGCGCTCGCTCGCCCCTTCGGTCAATCCGAGTAGACTCGAGACGTCCTGCGGCGACATCGCCTTGCCCGCGACCGCGAGTACCTGGAGTACGTGCTGGGCGTCGGTCGACAGACCACCGTACTGTCGCGCGAAGGCTGCGCGCAAATCCTCCGGCGGCGCCCACGATAACGCCACACCATCGCCGATGCTCTCGGCCGCAACCAGTGAGTGCTCCTGGTGCATGCGCCAATCGGTCAGGAGCACCTCGATGTGATACGGATTTCCCTGCGCCAGACGTACGATCGCATCGCGAATCTCGGCCTCCGGCGGTTTGGAGTCCGTCGAGAGATCGCGGATGAGCGTCAAGGCTTGCGAACGATCGAGCGGGTGGAGCTCCACTGTTTCCGTCCACGGCAACCCGCTCACCTCGCCCGGGCGGGCTCCTGCGAGGATGAACGCGAGTACGCTCCCCGGTCGCCGTGTCACCAGGAATAGCACTTCCTGACTGGCAGGATCGAGAAACTGGAGATCGTCGAACGCGAGCAACACGGGGCCGTCGTCCGCCACGGCTTCGATCATGCGCAGCACGGCTTCAGCAACTCGCAGACGAATCGAGTCGGTCGGCGCTGCGGGGGCTTCGGGGATGCCAGGGTAGATCGCGCGCAGACCTGGACACACGCGCGTCGCCTCTGCCAGCCAGTGCGGGTCGGTGCCGCCGGCCGCCGGATCTCGCCCCAGAGCGGTGATGAGCTCCGAAATCCCCGCGTAGGGAATGCCTTGGCCGATTTCCTGACACGAGACCGTGAACACCGGCCAGGCCCGCGCCTGAAGCGACGTGGCGAAGCGGCGGATCAGCGAGCTCTTCCCGATGCCTGGAGCGCCGCTGATCAAGCAGGTCTCGTAGTCGGGGCGCGCGCGATCGACCACGCTATTCGCGATCGCCTCCAGCCGTCCCAGCTCGGCCCCACGGCCGATGAGTAAGTGTGGCCGCATGCGTCCCTCGTCCAACGCAGCCGTTGCGCCGGCAACGGCAGGTCGCTCGCCGCGTTCCAGACGGCGGAAGAGCCGCGCGATCTCGGGATTCGGATTGGTGCCGAGCTCGGCTCGGGCTCGCTCGATGTGATGCTTGAGCAACCGCACGGCGGCTACGGTATCGCGGTCGAGCAACGATCGCTCGGCGAGCGCGTACACGGCCTCCGCGCACAGCGGGTCGATCTCATAGAGCGCTGCCGCGAGCCCTTGCGTCTCTGCCGCATCGCCTCGAGCGCGCGATGCCTGAAGTGCCGCGCGCAGCGTGTCACGCGCCTCGATCCTCAGCCGGGCGCGCGCACCGTCGACCCAATGCGAGAACTCGGCGCTGCCACAGTCTTCGAGGCCTCGCAGGGGTTCCGCCGCCATCGTTGCGCCGGCGCCGTGCTGTAGGGTGGACAGGTCGGACGGCAACTCCGCCAGCATCTGCACGTCCTCTTCACCACCGGTCACGGCATCACGGCCCAGGCGGGAGCGAATGGCGAGCAACGCCTGCGAGAGCGAATGCCGGCCTTTCGCGGCAGGAACGTCCGGCCAGAGCAAATCCACCAGACGATCACGCGGGATGGGGCGCGCGCGTCCCTCGAAATGCAGGTACAGGAGGACAGCGAGGTGTTTCTTGGTGCGGAACCGAACGGGCGCGCCGGGCCCCGGCGTCCCCCCGCGAACGAGCTCTGGCGGTCCGAAAACGTTGAGCTGAAGGTGAGCAGTCACAATGTGTTGAGACTTGGATGAGGACGGGCGGCCAGCTTGCCTGCGTCTAAGGTACCGCACGCTCCCAATAGCGCTAGGAAGGGGGTGACGCTCTATGACGCTGTTTACGCTGCTGGTTGAGGCTCTCTCTGATTACGTCATTGCGTGGTAAACGAGACCGCCTAGGGGGCTACCCCGCTTGGCGACGACGACGAACGAGCCTCCAGAACTGACGATCGCCGATGACCGTCACGGGGTGCCCCTTCGCGGCAAGGCGGCCGATCTCAATGAGCTTCGTGCCGCCGCCCGCACCCGCGATCTGTAGTGGGTTGGGTCGCCCGCGGACGAGGACATCGGTGGCGCGGCCGGGTTTCGTTTGGACGATCGCGCCCGCTCTGCGCGCGGCGGCGATCGCTTCGCTTCGCGGGTGGCTCAGGAAGCCGGTGAACGACAGCCGCTTCCCCTTGAGACTCTGCACTCGGCCGAATTGCGGCGCCGTGCGCGCGTGCTGCAGCGCGGTCATCAGCTCGCCCGCTGCCTCGTAGCGCCGGCCGCGTACGCCGAGGCAGCGGTGAATGACCTCTTTCAGATGATCACTGCACGGCAGCCGCCGGACATCGCGGCTGCGAATCGGACTGGCGATGTCGCCGCGGAGCAGCATGACGGCGATCAGCCCGACTTGATAGATGTCGTCGCGCTGCTGCCAGCGCCGCACCTTTCCCCACGCGATCTCCGTTGGCGCATTGAGCACGTTGAATGCGTCCGCAGTGACGCCGCGACGCGTCAGCTGGTGCGTGGCGATCCCAAAATCGCCGAGCTTCAGCTGCTCGTGCTCGCATACGAACACGTTGAACGGCGTGAGGTCCCGGTGCAGCGCCTGACCGCGATGCAGCGCGTCGAGCACGGCCAGGATCCCGGCGATCTCGCGACGGACGAGGCGCTCCGGCTGCGGCCCCTTGCGCGCGAGCCAGGCGCCCAGGTCTCCGTGCATCGCATATTCCATGGCCAGGCAGTAGCGCGTGCGGGCACCGTCGGCGATGACGAACCGGTCGAGGACGCGCAGCGCGCGCGGCTCGCGGCCCAGGAGCTCTGCGAAGTATGACTCGCGCAGCCAGGGGGCGAGGCGGTCGGTGATCTTGACGCAGATTTGAGCGGGCAGCCCATCCCGACGGTTGGACGTGGCGAGGTAAACCTCCCCAAAACCTCCCTTGCCGATCAGCTCATGCAACTGATAGGTTCGCCCGCTCTCCGAGCTGTAAACTGTCAGCAACACCGCGGGCTTCGCCGTGTGCTCGGCGCCGGGGCGGGCCGGGGCGGGGGGCCGGGGGGGGCGCGCGGCGGTCGCAGTGCGTGTCATCGTGCGGGGCGCCATGAGGAGTAGTAATTGAGGCAGCGGCGTCGTGCCGTCAAGCTGGTTGTCGCCACGAATTCCATCGCCCGGCGACGACTGCACAATCAACATCTCGTGTCGCCGACGTTGACCGAGGCTGAAGAGGTGGTTCGCACCCTCGGCGCGGTGCAGGCACAGGACTATCTGGGCGCCAGGTGGGCGATCGCGCAGCGAGCCACCGGATTAGCCGAAACGGATGTCGAGGGCGCGATTGCCGGTGGCGCGATCCTGCGAACCCACGTCCTGCGGCCCACCTGGCATTTCGTGCTGCCGGAAGACGTTCGCTGGATGCTCGAGCTTACGGCACCCCGGATTCGCGGCGCGATGGCGTTCTACTATCGCTACCACGAGCTCGACGCGACGGTGTTCCGCAAGAGCCACGCGGCCATCGAACGGGCGCTGCGCGACGGCCACTGCCTCACGCGAGGCGAACTGAGCGCTGCACTGGAACGCGCCAGCGTCGACGTTTCTGGACGCGTCATAGGTCTCCTGATGCAAGCCGAGCTCGACCGCCTCATCATCAGCGGACCGCGGCGCGGGAAACAATTCACGTACGCACTGTTTGACGAGCGCGTCCCCACAGCGGCGACTCGCGACCGGGACGACACACTGCACGATCTGACGCGCCGCTACTTCGCGACGCGCGGGCCGGCCACCGTGCATGACTTCGCGTGGTGGTCGGGACTCACGGTCGCCGACGCGAAACGCGGCGTGGAGAGCGCCGCGTCATTCCTCGTTCGCGAAACGCGCGACGGCGTGGCGTATTGGCATGCCCGCGCTTCGCGCACGCCGCGCTCGACGCGAGTCGCCCATCTGTTGCCGAATTTCGACGAGTATTTCGTCGGCTTTCGCAACCGGTCGGCAATTGCGGAGCGGCTGCGCGGAGTCTTCCCGGATCGTCGGGTCGACGCGCTCATGGGACACGTCGTCTGCATTGACGGGCAGATCGTCGGCGGTTGGCGGCGGACGCTCGGCAAAACGGCAGAGGTGGAGTTGCGGCTCCTGGTCCCGTTGACGACGCCAGAGCACCGTCTGGTGCGAGCCGCGGTGGAGCGCTTCGGCCGGTTTCTTCAGTTACCGCTGCGGGTGCTCCTTGCCGTCTCACGGACCCCGCGATAACGTCACGCTGTCTCGTTCGAGCGGGCGTCCGGGGCGTGATTCACCTTCTACCACTTCTCCTCCAATTCACATGAACAAACGTATCCCCATTGTGTTGATGGTTCTCCTCCTCATTGCCGCCCAAGCTTTTGCTCAGCAACGCATCATTAGCGGGAAACTGACGAGTCAGCAGGGCACTCCGCTGGCCGGAGTATTGGTGGCCGTCAAAGGGACGATCGCCAGAACCGAGACCAACAATGAAGGGCAGTATTCCATCCGCGCGGAGGCGGGCCAGGTTCTGCAGTTCAGTTACATCGGAACCGCAATGGTGGAGCGGATTGTCGCTGCCGACGACGTCATCAATGTCGAGCTCCGCCGGGCCGCGTTGGATCTCGACGCCCTCGTCGTGACGGCGTTAGGACAGACCGCGCCGCAGCGATCGTTCGGATATGGGCAGCAAACCGTCCCCGGCGACGCCATCGCTCAGACGCAACGGCCGAACTTCATTAACGCATTGCAGGGACGCGTCGCCGGGTTAGATGTGACCAGCACGTCCGGGGTTCCAGGCGCCTCGTCATCGATTACGATCCGCGGCGTCAGCTCGATCAGCAGTAGCAATCAGCCGCTGATCATCGTCGACGGACTGCCGATGGACAACCGGACCCTCAACACGGGAGTGCTGGCGTCCGAATTGAGCTCGACGACCGCATTCAGTAACCGTGGCGTGGATTTCACGAACCGCGCGGCAGATCTGAATCCGAACGACATCGAGACGGTCACCGTCTTGAAGGGACCCGAGGCCTCCGCCCTGTACGGCATCGATGCGGCGAACGGGGCCATCGTCATCACGACCAAGCGCGGCAGATCCGGGGGTGGCTTTACCTACAGCAATAGCTTCCGCGTCGAACACAGCAGGGCCAATCCGGTGCTCCAGCGCGTCTACGGCCCGTCGACCATTTCGGGCACACTGGGCGCGTTCCAGTACTTCGGAAACCCGTATCCCTCGGGCACGCAGTTCTACGACAACATTGGCGGGTTCCTGAAAACGGGCGTCACACAGACTCACGACTTGTCGTTCAGTGGGGCGACACCGGACAACACCATCAACTATCGGCTCGGCACGTCGATCGACAAGCAGGACGGAGTGGTGCGGAATTCAGGATATAGTCGGGTCAATGTCACCGGCGCGTCGCAGGCGCAGATCAAGCCGTGGCTGAACACGGACCTGTCGATGGCCTACACCTACGCGAACAACGATCAGGTTTACAAGGGAGACCTCGGCCCACTGATCGACTTGATGCTCTGGCCGCAAACCGACAACGCGCAGAATTATCTCACACCCGCGGGTACGCGGCGCCGCTTGACCAGCTTGTCCGCCGGGGCGGAAATCGATAATCCCTACTTCAACGTCGTCAAGAACAAGTTCAATTCCAAAAATACGCGTATCATGGCGAACATCGGCTTCCTGATCACGCCGTTTTCGTGGGGGAGCGTGAAGAGCAACATCGGCACCGATAACTACACGAACCAGAACCTCATCCTTCGCAACCCCGAAAGCTTCGCCGGCAACGCCTCGGGCGGCATCCTCGACCTGGCCGACGTCATCACCCGCAACCTCAGTGCGCAAACGATCCTGAACTTCAACAGCCACCCATTGACCAACAGTCTCTCGATCAGCGGGTTGCTGGGCCACTCGATTTCCGACCTCAAGTCGACCGCCGATGCGGCCGTCGGTACCGGGTTCCTCGACCCCAATTTCGTGTCGATGAACAACACGAGCGCACGGCTGCCGAAGACCACGATCGAGCAACGGCGCGTGGTGAGCGCCTACGGCCGGGCCGAACTGGATTACAAGAACTACCTCTATCTCACCGTGACCGGTCGTAATGACTGGACTTCAACGATTCCTCGGCCGAGAAACGCATTCTTTTATCCCTCTGTCTCCGCGAGCTTCATTTTCTCGGACGCCTTTCCGGGGGTGGGGCGGTTCGTCACCGGCAAGCTGCGCGCGGCATATGCGGGCGCCGGAAAAGACGCACGTCCCTACGCCTATCGCCCAGTATTGGAAAACAAGACGACCTCCTACGGCGGGTACGGCTACGGCTTTACCGGTCCCAACCTGGCTTTGAAGCCCGAATTCGCGCGATCCTACGAGGTCGGGGCCGAACTGAGCTTCCTGCATGACCGGCTCGGTCTCGATGCGACCGTCTATCGCAAGGTCACGCTGGACCAAATCGTCAACGATGTCCGCGGCAGCTACGGGACGGGATTCATTCTGTTCAACGTGAACGGCGCGTCGACGCGCAGCCGGGGACTGGAACTCACCGTGCGCGGCTCGCCGATTGTAAAGCCCGATTTCTCCTGGGATTTCACGGCCAACTGGACCAGCGCCGGGCAGATCGTGACGTCGCTGCCGCGCGGTATACCGGAATCCTACGTCTCCGATACGTGGCTGTATGGGAACGTGCGCAACGGAGTGATGCACGGCCTGTCCACCATGTCGCTGACGGGCACGTTCTATCTCCGGAATAACCGCGGGAACCTCTTGATCGACCCCTCGACGGGGTTGCCGATTCGCTCGACCACGTTCATCGATGCCGGCTACGATCGCCAGCCCGATTTTACGATCGGCTTTGGAAACACGTTCCGCTACAAACGGCTGTCGCTCGATTTTCTGCTCGACATCCGCAAGGGCGGCGACATTTTCAACGCCACCGAGCATTACCTCACGGTTCGCGGGCTCAGCAAGGAGACGTTGGACCGCGACACGCCGCGCGTGATCAAGGGCGTGCTGCGCGACGGGAACGAGAACAGCGCGAATCCGACTCCCAATAACATCGTCATCATCCCGAGTGTGCAGACGTCCTACTACACCAACATGAGCGAAGAGCTGTTCATCCAGAGAAACATCAACTGGCTGAGACTCCGGGATGTGCAGCTGACCTACCAGTTGCCGACGCGATTCCTGGGGGCGCGCAATGCCAGCCTCTTCCTCCTGGGCACTGACCTATTTGTCATCACGAACTACACCGGTCTCGATCCGATCGTGAACGGCAACGACGCGGCGGTCGGAGGCTCGGGAGGCACGGGCATCGACTTCGGCAACTTCCCGATGCCGATCGGCATCAACGTCGGCGTCCGGCTGGAGTTCTGACGATGAAAACAATCCATGCCGCCGTGCTCATCGGAGTTTTGAGCTCAACAGTCGGTTGTACGGATTTCTTGAACGTCAACACGAACCCCAACGGCCCGCAGTCGGTATCGGCGAACCTGTACCTGCCGCCGATGCTGCACTGGATGGTGACGTCGCCGCAGTTTGATGGGCGATTCGTAGGCCGCTACGCGCAGGAGTGGACGCTCCCCGGAACGAGTCTCAGTACGTGGGACCGCATGGGCTATGACGCGACCAGCGACAATGGGGCGCAACAATGGCGTGACGTGTACTGGTCCCTCGGCCAGAATCTCATCGACATGAATACCAAAGCCGAGGCGGAGCAACGGTGGGACCTGCTCGGCGTCGGACTGATTCTGAAGGCCTGGGGCTGGCAGGTGCTGACCGATCTGCACGGCCCCATCATTATCAAGGAAGCGTTCGACGAATCGCGCACCCGGTTCGACTACGACCCACAAGACTTTGCGTATTCGGAAGTGCAACGCCTCCTGGACAGCGCCATTGTGGTCCTCAAGCGAACCGACGGCGCCGTCGATCAGGGATACCTCGCGGTCGGCGACCACATCTACAACGGGGACCGCACGAAGTGGCTGAAACTCGCGTACGGGATGCTCGCCCGGAACCTGAATCACTTTTCCAACAAGACGTCGTCCTATGATCCGGCGCGCGTCATCCGGGTGGTCGATTCATCGTTCACCGGCAACGCCGATGATGCCCTGCTGGCGTATCCCTGCACGTCCACGGACTTCGCGGACTGCAATTTCTGGGGCCGCAGCAGAAACAACATCACGCCGTACCGGCAAACGCAGTTCGTGGTGGGCCTGATGAACGGCACGCAATTCGGCGGGACGGTCGACCCGCGGATGAGCCGCATGCTGGCGATCGACTCGGCGAACACGACCTATCGAGGCCTGGATATCAACCAGGTCGGTTTTGGTGCCCTCACGCCACCCCAGCAGCCGAGGAATTTCTTTGGCTACGTCAGCACTGGTGGGCTGGGACTACCCAGCCGCTATCTGTTCGCCGATAGGTCGAGAATTCCATCCATGACCTACGCGGAATTGCAGTTCATCAAGGCGGAGGCCGCGTTGCGGATGGGAGACGCCGGACTGGCGCGGACCGCGTACATCAACGGCGTGTCTTCCCACATCGATTTCGTGAACGCGCGAAACCTCGACGCCGGCCAGACACCCACGCAGATCACCGCGGCCGAGAAGGCGGCGTTCCTGGCGGATACGAACATCGTCCCCGCCACGATAACGATGTCGCACATCATGTCGCAGAAATTCATCGCGCTGTGGGGCTGGGGTCACAACGAAATCTGGATGGATATGAGACGCTACCACTACACCGATAATTATCCCGTGACGACGACGGTGGAGGTGTTCCGCGGATTCGCGCCTCCCACATCGCTGTTTTCAGACAACGGTGGGCTAGTCGTCCAGCGGATCAGACCGAGGTACAATTCGGAATACGTCTGGAATTTCCCGGCGCTGAAAGCCATCGGCGCGGACGCTCCCAATTATCACACCATACCCCTTTGGATCACGCAGCCATGAAGAGCCATCGCATTCTCGCGGGGATCCTCTGCATCGCGGCGGTCGCGTCGTGCGACAAGAACGCCGTTCAGCAGTTGCCCTTCGAACCGGTCTCCGGAGCTCAGATCAAGTTCTTCAACTTCGGCCTGAATGCGCCGGGGGTGAACTTCTACGCCGACAATGCAAAAGTCGGGACCACGACGGATCCGTTGGGCGTGCGGTACAGCTTCGCGGCAGCGAACGGAGCCTACACCGCCATCGCGGCGGGCCAGTATACGTTCTCGGGCCGAATCGCGGCCGGGACCAACAAGGATACGACGATTGCCACAGTCACGACGACGGTTGCGGATGGGAAACCCTACTCCCTCTACATGAGTGGGCTTTACAATCCGACGACAAAAACCGTTGACGCCTTCATTCTGGATGACACGTTCAGTGGAACGCTGAATGATTCGACTGCCTATGTCCGATTCGTAAACGCGATCTACAACGCCCAGCCTCTGAATCTGTATGCGGCGAACGCCTTCACCAACGACACACTGTCTCTTGGAGGCGCAGTAGCGTATCAAGGCGCAGCGGCCTTCACAGCCATTCCGACGGGGATATACAACCTGTTCGCGCGTTACACTGATTCGACCACGAATAAGGTGACCCGCACGGCCCAGTCCTTTTTGGGCGGCCACCTATATACGATTACAGCTCGCGGAGACATCACCATCACATCCACGACTGCTACCAATCGGCCGTTTCTGGATAACACAGCCAACCGATAAGGGCTCGCTGTAGAGAATCGACGCGAGGCTACTGCGGCTTCCCCGCAAGTATGCCGTAAACGTCGACCTCTCCTTTGGTCCCGATATACACCCGTCCCGCTGCGACCGTCGGCATCGCGAACCGCAAGGCCGTCCCTGCCCTGTCCCGCGCGGCGTTTGACTCACTGCTGTACAGCTCGGTCCCGACATCCGCCCCGTCGAACGCGTGCAGAATCGCGTGCCGATCTACGCCATTCCACGTCCTCGTCTCGACCACCCAGACAATGCCGTCGGTCGTACCATTTGCCGAAATCGTCGGTGTGGCGCCCGGATCGGTGAAGACCTGCGTCCCCTTGGTCAGGGGCGCTGCGCTCAGCCTGCCGTTCGCAAACCCGAACTCCTTCACGACGTCGTTACTCCACAGCGAGTACACGTGTCCGTTCCAGTACGCGGACGCGCCCATCACGAGCCCCGGCGCTTTCATCGCCTGCACGGCGCCGCGATTCGCTGCGGGGTCGAACTTCCCCATCCGGTCGCGATCGAGCAGATACACGCTGCCGTCCTTGCCGCCAACGAACAGAAAATGATCGGGGATGAGCAGCGGACCGCCCGATCCCAGATCGCCGTCCGTCTCCTCGAGCGTCTTCTCATTTCCCGGCGTGAAGTAATCGCTCACGACGAACCCGTGCGCGCCGAGCGTGAGCTGTAAGACGGTGTCGCCGTAATCGAGGTGCTGGCTGGTACCGGCCGAGAAGGTGCCATTCCCCGTGACTGCGTAGATACGACCCTGGCGGGCGAGGCCCGCGTCCCCCTGCCAGATCCCGCCGTCGTTGCCGTCCGGTACCCCGTGCTGACGCGCGGATCTGCACTGCCGCGTGCCGCGGCGCGCCGGTCGCCACATCGAGCGCATGCAGGCGCTGCACGTACTGCCCATGCTCCCTCGTTCTCGCGAGCACGTAGATCGTACCCGTCGCGGTGTCGATGACTGGGGTGGACGTGATGCCGACTTCGGGCCGAATGAAGGGACACCTGGACATCGCTTGTCGGAACAGGCCCAGCTCCTTCCGTCACAGCGGAGAGGTCGACATGCCACAACGGCTCGGCAGGCGCCGCGGCATCGAACGCGTAGACGGAGTTGTGCTCGGTCGCGACGTAGATGACGGCGTGCGTGCCTTTCGATGGAATGTTCACCGACGGGAGATAGAGCACCTGGGCATACACGTCGCCGTCCACGGTGATGACGTGGATCTTGCCGAACGTCACGGTGTTCACGGTGCGCGGGGTCAGCTGCGTCAACAAAGCGCTTCTTGCCGCACTCCTGCTCCTCGCGCTCGTGTCCGGGCTCGTCCTTCTGTCGCGTTGGTTCGTCGCGCACCGCGCGATGCTGGTCGAGCACATGGTGCAGTGGTGGCAGCGTTTCGTCCGGACGGCCGTAATGCAGCGGCTCAAGGCCCGCTATCCGCGGCTCTGGAAGTTTTTGGCGGCGCGGTTTGCTCACGGCGAGTATCTGGGCTTACACCTCACCGTGGGACTGGCGATCAGCCTTGTCGGTCTTTGGATCTTTGCCGCTCTGACCGAAGACGTCGTTCACCTGGATCCGATCACGCGGTTTGACCAAACGCTGCTTGACTGGCTGCGCGCGCATGCCGGATCGAGCGGTCTCAGCATCGCCCGGGCGATCAGCACTCTCGGCTCGGCCTATGTGATGATCGGATTGGCGCTAAGTGTGGGGTCCCTGCTCGCCATTCGACGGCAAGGCCTGTTACTCGAAGGCTGGATCACCGCGTTCCTTGGCGGGGCCGTTCTCAATACCGCCCTCAAGAGCGCGATTCATCGGCCGCGACCCGCGCATTCGGCGATCCTCTCGTATCAGAGCTGGAGTTTTCCGAGCGGCCACGCGATGGAATCGCTGATCGGGTATGGCATGTTGGCGTATCTCCTGATTGTCATGATCCCCGGCACCCCGGCGCGACGTCTCGGCATCGTGCTGTGCACGTCGCTCCTCGTGCTGGCGATTGGTTGGAGCAGGCTCTACCTCGGTGTTCACTACTTCAGCGATGTCGTGGGGGGGTATGCGGCAGGCGTGCTGTGGTTGTCGGCGTGTATCTCCGGGCTCGAGGTGAGCCGGCGGTGGCAGGCTGCACAGGGAGGTCACGAGCGCACCTGACTTCTCCCTGACCTCTGCCTGAAACAACCATTTTCGCGGTTCCGTCGTCCAACCTAATAACCTACATCCAGGCTCATCATGCTGCTCGGATTGCCGCTGCTCGCCGCCGTCGCGCTCGCCAGTCAGTCTCCCGATCCCCGGCCGCCCGGCAACCCAGCGGACAAACCGCCTCCGCCGAAAGCCGCTATCGCGACCCGCGCCGCTCGGCCGCCCGTCATCGACGGGCGCGACGACGATGAGGTCTGGCACGAGGCGCTGCCCATCACCGAGTTCCAGGAATGGCGGCCCAGTGAGGGCGGAGCACCGAAGCTGCCGACCGAGGCGAAAATCGCGTACGACGCGGCCAACTTGTACATCTTCGTCCGCGCCTTCGACCCGCATCCCGACAGCATTATCACCGTCCTCGCCCGCCGCGATTACTTCACGCCAACCGACTTGATTGGAGTCTTTATCGATCCGTATCACGATCGCCGTACGGGTTTCGAGTTCTGGGTCAATCCCTCCCGGGTGAAGCTCGACGCGCAGATCTACAATGATGGGAACGAAGATTTCGCCTGGGATGCGGTGTGGGACGTCGCAACGCGCATCGATTCGCTCGGCTGGACCGCCGAGTTTCGGATCCCGCTGTCGCAGCTTCCGTATGGCCGGCAGCGGAGCCACACCTTTGGCTTGACCATCGATCGCGACATCTACCGTTACTCCCAGCGGGTGAGTTGGCCGCTCTTCCGTCAGTCACAGGCAGGGTTCGTGTCGCAGTTCGGCGAGCTCGCTGGCCTCGATAACCTCGAGGAGCCGCGTCGGCTCGAAGCCGCGCCCTATCTCGTTACCAAGAACGTTTCCCACATCAGCAACAACACGCTGGGCCGCACGCAGGACCTGACTATCGGCGGCGACTTTAAGTACCGCGTGGCGCCGAACCTGAAGCTCGATGCCACGATCAAGCCGGACTTCGGCCAGGTCGAAGCGGACCCTGGGGTGCTCAACCTCACGGCGTTCGAGACGTTTTTTCAAGAGAAACGGCCGTTCTTCGTCCAGGGTGCGGGGCAATTCCAGATGAACGTAAACTGCACCGCGGTGAACGACTGTTCGACCGGTGAGGGACTGGTCTACTCGCGACGCATCGGACGCGCACCCGAATTGTCTGGAGTTTACTCCGACACCACGTCCCCGGCGTTCACGACGATCCTCGGCGCCGCAAAGCTCACCGGGCGCCTGCCAGGCGGCCTGACGATTGGGGCGGTGGACGCGGTCACCGCGCATGAGCGAGGCACGGGAGGCGTGACGATCGAACCCACGACCAATTACGGCGTGCTCCGCCTGCGTCAGGATCTGCGCGGGGGCGAGACGAGCGTGGGCGGCATCGTCACGGCCGTGAATCGCAACAACGATTCCTGGAGCGCACCGTACTTACATTCGAACGCCTACGTCGGTGCGCTCGACTTCCGTCATCGTTTCCCCGGCGGGCGCTACGAGATCTCCGGTGCGCTCGATCTCAGTCGAGTCGCGGGCAGCGCGCAGGCGATCGCCACGACGCAGCGCGACGCCACGCACTACTACCAGCGTCCTGATGCGGGAATCGTCTTCGACTCGACACGTACCTCCCTGTCGGGCGACGACGAGTCGCTGCAGTTCGGCAAAGTGGCCGGCAACATCCTCTTCCAAACCAATGTCGAGCGTCGGTCCCCGGGCTTCGAGATCAACGACCTCGGGTACCTGCAGCGTGCCGATCAGCTGGCGTGGAGCACGTGGGCCGGATACTTCGACCGCCACAAGCGCCGGTTCTATCAGCGATTCCAGTGGAATTTCAACTGGTGGCAGTATTGGACCACGGCGGGACTACCGGAAGAGCGGGCGTTCAATACCAACACACACACGACCTTCCTGAATACGTGGTCGCTCCACTTTGGTGGAACCGTCGGCCGGCTGGGCACGACGTACTGCTACTCCTGCGCGCGAGGCGGTCCCGCGGTGCGCCAGGATTCGTACGTTGCGCCATGGCTGGGGATCAACGGCGACGACCGCAAGGCGATCGTCCCCTATCTCTGGTTCAACTGGTCTCGCGCCGACGGCGGGCGGTCGCGCAGCTTCAACGTCTCGCCGGAGGTCGACTTCAAGATCGCGTCGCGCGTGACGGCAGCGCTCGCCCCGAGCTACTCGCACCGGCGCAACGACACCCAGCAGCGCGGCCCAAGGACCGACGCCAGCAATGTTACGCACTACCTGTTCGCGCATCTCGAGCAGAAAGAGCTCGCGCTGACGATGCGCCTTACGTATCCGTTCACCGCGAACATGACGTTGCAGGTGTACGCCCAGCCATTTGTCTCCAAGGGGACGTTCAGCAACGTCCGGCAATTGTCAGCCACCCCGCGCGCGGCAGACTACGCGAGTCGCTATCAGGCCTACGGCGACACCGCGTACACGAACAACATCGGCGGGTTCAACTTCAAGCAGTTCCGCTCGAACGTCGTGTTCCGCTGGGAGTACCGGCCGGGGTCCACGTTGTTCGTCGTGTGGAGTCAGGGTCGTCAAGGATCCACGGGGCTGGAGGGGGCGCGCAGTTTCGGTGGCGACCTGAACGACCTGTTCAATCAGCGGCCTGACAACAGTTTCCTGGTCAAGCTGTCGTATTGGCTCAATCGGTAGGAAAAGTACTAGCTGTCGCGGGTCGAAGACCGTTCGCCGTGACCGCCGTCTCTTGCGCCCACGGGACGGAAGTGAATGTTGTTGCGTCCTTTCAGGCGACCATCCGTGAGCATTTCGGAAAAAATCGGCATTCGATCGCTGCGCGCGCTGCGCCTGGACACTCTGAGCGGCAAGGTTCTCCTGCTCGCGGTGCTGGCGGCGCTGGTCACGGCACTTGCCATGACGCTGATCTTGTCAGGGGGAAGTCAGCGCTCGCTGGGCGATCGCGTCGGTCTCGAGCTCCGGGCCGCGAGCTCGGACGCCGCTCGCGAGATCGACGTGTGGCTCGACCAGCGCGTCTTCGATTTGCGGCTGCGCGCGAGTCCCTACGTCGTTTCGGATAATCTGGCCCGGGCGTCGGGAGGAGGGCGCGGAGCCGCTCAGGCTGTTATTCGCCTACGCGATTATCTCAACTCGGTCCGTCAGAACCTTGCGGCTCACGATGGCCTCGCCATCAGCGGCGGCGACGGTCAGGTGCTGACGAGCAGCGGAAGCCGCACCGGATTCCGGCTTTCTCAGGACCAGCTCAACAACCTGCGCACGAGAGACGCGCTCGTCGGTGATCCCTTCTGGGACGCGTCGCTCGGCAAGCCGGCGCTCGTTATCGTGGTCCCGATCCGCCGGGATGACGGACTCTTTCTGGGCGCGCTCTCCGCAAAAATCAATTTGACCGGCCTCACGGACATGTTGCACGAGCGATCGGCGAACGGGTCGCGCGACCTCTCCGTGATCACCGAGCAGGGGCGCGTGGTGATCAGCGCGGCGGGGAACTCCGCCGAGCTCATGAGGACCGCCTGGCCGGCGGCGACGACGCGCGAGCTGTTCGAGCACGAAGGTCAGACGGTCAATCAGACGCGCGCGCGAGGACGCGACGTTGTGGCGGTGGTGCAGCGCATTCCCCAGCTCCGCTGGGCAGTCGTGGCCGAGACGCCGCGCGCCGCGGTGCGGGAGGCCGGTGTGCTGCGGATGCGAACGGTGGTGCTCATCGTGGCACTGCTGGTCGCAGTCGGGCTCGTGGGGTTCATCGTGAGTGTGATCCTGACAGGGCCCCTCGTGCGCCTGACCGAAGCCGCGGGACGCCTGTCGGCCGGTGATCTGTCGGTTGAGCTTCCCTCGGGGGGTGGCGAGGTCGGTTATTTGACGCGGGCGTTCAACACTCTGGTATCGCGACTGCGAGAAAAGGAGAGTCATAGCGAGCTGGAGAAGCTGTCGCTCACCGATTCACTGACAGGACTGTACAACCGCCGGCATCTCATGGGCACGCTCGCGAGTGAGGTGCAGCGGTCGCGACGCCTGCGGCGCTCGTTCACCGTGCTGCTCGCGGACGTCGATCGCTTCAAGCAATACAACGACACGCATGGACATCTCGCGGGTGATGCGGCGCTCGTGAAGATCGCGGAGGTCTTCCGCAAGACGACGCGCCAGGTGGATTGTGTGGCGCGCTACGGTGGCGAAGAGTTTGTCGTGATGCTGCTCGAGTGCACGATGGCGACGGCCGCGATCGTCGGGGAGCGCGTTCGCGCCCGCGTGGCGGAGCAGGAGCTCGGCCCGGGGTCGCTCACGGTCAGCATCGGCCTGGCCGAGTACCCCGAAGGAGGGGAGACGCCGGAAGAGCTGATTGCGACCGCCGACGCCGCGATGTATCAGGCCAAAAGCTCGGGCCGGAACCAGGTCGTGATTGCGGGAGTGAGCCAGGAGCGCAAGGACGAGCGAAAGCCGTCACGGCGCAAGCGAGAGGCGTAAGGAGGCTAGCGCCTCGGCTCTGATTGGGGCAAAATCCAAGCCCCTCTCATTGGAGCCCTGACGATGCAGCACCGAGCCTGTTTTCTCCTGATTGCTTGCGCCGTTCTTCCGGCAGCGCTCGTCGCGCAAGCGTCCAAGCCCCCAGCTCCCACCCCCGCCCCTGCTCCCGCCGCTGCTCCCAACGCAGCCCCCGCGCCATCGGCAAATCCGGTGAGCGACGCGCTGCGCAACATGGAACAGCGTTCCGCGCGCAACCTGATTGCCGCTGCTGAAGCGATGCCGGCGGACAAGTACAACTACCGCCCCACGCCGGCGCAGATGAGCTTCGCCCTGATCCAGGTCCATCTCGCGAATGAGGGCAACGATGTCCTCTGCAGCAAGACCGCCGGCGTCCCGGCGCCGCAGCGTACACCGATAGACACGACGGCCAGCAAGGAGCAGCTCGTCGCCCGGCTGAAAGAGACGTTCCAGTTCTGCGAGCAGGCCTTCGCAAAAATGGACGACTCGAAGCTGGCCGAGTCAGTCTCGATGTTCGGCATGAACCTCTCACGCGCGACCGCAGTCCTCATTACCGTCGGAGACTGGGCCGACCACTACAGTCAGGAAGCGAACTACCTGCGCCTCAACGGCGTCTTGCCGCCGACCGCGCAGCGTCGAAGCATGTAGTCCGAACCCCCGTTCCCGCCGTTCCCCCTCTCCACAATGGAGAGGGGGTCAGGGGATGAGGACCCATGGAAGTCATCGTTCAGCGAGACTACACGCAGATGAGCAAGGTCGCGGCGCACATCGTCGCGGAATTGCTCAACACCAAGCCGAATGCCGTGCTCGGCATGGCGACGGGCTCCACGCCGCTCGGGCTGTATCAGGAGCTAGTGCGGCTGCACAAGAAGGAGCAGCTCGACTTCTCGCGCGTGACGACGTTCAACCTCGACGAATACGTCGGCCTGCCCGTGAATCATCCGCAGAGCTATCACTACTTCATGCACGAGCATTTTTTCCGGCACGTGAACATCCCGCCGCACAATATCAACATTCCGTCTGGCACCACCAGCAACTACGCCGCCTTTTGCGAATGGTACGAGCGGCGCATCGCGGAATGCGGCGGGATCGACCTGCAGATTCTCGGCATCGGCACCGATGGTCACATCGCCTTCAACGAGCCGACGAGCTCCTTGAGCTCGCGCACGCGGCTCAAGACGCTGTCCAAGCAGACCATCGATGACAACGCGCGCTTCTTCGAGCGTCGGGAGGACGTGCCGGTGTATGCCATCACCATGGGCGTCGGTACGATCCTCAATGCGCGCAAACTGGTGCTGGTGGCGAGCGGAAAAACCAAGGCAAAAGCGATTGCACAAACGGTCGAGGGGCCGGTGACCAGCATGGTGACGGCCAGCGCGCTCCAGCTGCACCGCGACGCGATCGTGATCGTGGACGTGGAAGCCGCCGCGAGTCTGACGATGCGGGAGTACTACGACTTCATCTACGCGGCCAAACCGGCGGCGCCGAGGGCGTAGGTGAGCGATCAGCCGATCATTCGCGTCCAGCACGTCATCAAGTCGTTCGGGAAAGTCACGGCGGTCAACGATGTCTCCTTCGACGTCCGCGCCGGCGAGATCTTCGCGTTCCTCGGTCCGAACGGCGCCGGGAAGACCACCACCATCAAGATGCTCACGACCCTGCTCCGGCCCACGAGCGGCTCCCTCGAGCTCGACGGGCTCGATCCCGCCACGCACCAGACGGAGGTGCGGCGGCGCTTCGGCGTCGTGTTCCAGGATCCGAGTCTCGACAGCGACCTCACGGCGTGGGAGAACATGGATATCCACGGCGTCCTGTACCATCTACCGCGTCGTGCCCGACGGGAGCGGACCGAGACTCTGCTCCGCATGTTCGAGCTGTGGGACCGGCGCGATGACTTGGTGAAGACGTTCTCCGGCGGCATGAAACGCCGGCTCGAAATCGCCCGTGGGCTGCTGCACACCCCGAAGGTGCTGTTTCTGGACGAACCGACGCTCGGCCTCGATCCCCAGAGCCGCAATCAGATGTGGACCCACGTACGGAATCTCAATCAGGCGGAGCGCGTGACCGTGTTTCTCACCACGCACTACATGGACGAAGCCGACCGGGTGGCAGATCGCATTGCGGTGATCGACCACGGGCGCATCGTCGCCACCGGTTCGTCCGCGGAGCTCAAGCAGCAAACCGGCACCGATTCGCTCGAAGCCGCGTTCCTCGCGCTCACCGGTACGACGATCCGGGACGAGAGCGCCACGGCCGCAGACCAGATGCGGCAGGTCGCCCGCGTGTGGAGGAGATGAGCGCATGACCGTCGTCTTCATTCTATGGCTGCGGGAAGTGAAGAAATACCTGCGCTCGCGCGTCCAGATCGTGGCGTCGCTCGGCGGCCCGCTCATGTACCTGGGCGTGCTCGGGTTCGGCCTCGGCCCCGTGTTCCGGCGCGCCGGCGAGGGGAGCTACCTCCAGTTCATGGCGCCCGGCGTGATCGGCATGACCGTGCTGTTTACGGCCATGTTCTCGGGGATCGCGATGCTGTGGGACCGCCAGTTCGGATTCTTAAAGGAGACCCTGGTCGCGCCCGTGCCGCGTTTGGCGATCATGATCGGGCGCACGCTCGGCGGTGCCACCGTCGCGGTGTTGCAGGGCACGCTGATTTTCGTCGTGACTCTCATCGCGGGCTTCCGCCCCGCGAGCCTCCTCGCCGTGCCGCTCGCCTTTCTCGTCATCGCGCTGATTGCCGTGATCTTCTCGGCGCTTGCGACCGCGATCGGGTCGAGCCTCAAGGAGATGCAGGGCTTTCAGATGGTGATGAACTTCCTCGTGATGCCGACCTTCTTTCTCTCGGGAGCGATCTATCCGCTCGAGGGGCTTCCCAAAGTCTTGGGGGCGCTCACGCGCGTCGATCCGCTCACCTACGGCGTCGACGGGGTGAGGGGTCTGCTGATCGGTCGGACGCATTTCGGCGTCGCGTTGGACGTTGCCGTGCTGGTGGGGGTTGGGGTTCTGTTCGTCCTCTTCGGTGCGTGGCGGTTTTCAAAAATCGAGGCTTAAATGGCGCGCTATCTGCTGCTGTTACTGCTCCTCGCGAGGACTGCCGCATCCCAAACTCGCGCCATCGTCTACACCACCGCCGAGAGCACCAGCCTCCGGCTGACAGCCACCGACACCCTGGTGTTCAAGCCCTCAGAGCCAACGTCCGAGGGAAAGGTGTACGTCTTCGTCGATCCGCGGAAAACGTTCCAGCCGTTGATTGGAATCGGCGGAGCGCTGACCGATGCCGCAGCCGAGACGTTTGCCAAGCTCCCCGCGGCCGAGCAGGAGGACTTGATCACGGCGTATTACAGCGCCGATCGCGGGATCGGATACACCTTGGGCCGGACGAACATCAATAGCTGCGACTTTTCGAGCGAGAGCTACACCTACGTGACGGAAGGCGATTCGGCCCTGACCTCGTTCTCCGTCGCGCACGACCTGCGGTTCAGAATCCCGCTCATCAAGCGCGCGATGGCTGCGAGCGGCAACAAGCTCAAACTCTTTGCCAGTCCCTGGAGCCCGCCGGCGTTCATGAAGGACAACAACGACATGTTGCATGGCGGTCACCTGCGCCCTGAGTACGCTCACGCCTGGGCCCACTACTTCGCGAAGTTCGTTGAGAGCTACCGTAAGGCAGGCGTACCTGTGTGGGGCATCACGATTCAGAACGAGCCGATGGCGACCCAGACGTGGGAATCGTGCGTCTACCAGGCGGCGGACGAGCGCGACTTTCTCAAGAATCACCTCGGTCCGGCCATGTGGGGAGAGGGACTGCGTGACGTCAACATCATGGTCTGGGACCATAACCGGGATCTCATCATCGAGCGGGCGCTGACCATCTTCGGCGATTCCGCGGCCGCGAAATACGCGTGGGGAATGGGCTTCCACTGGTATGAAGACTGGTCCGGTGGGACTCAGATGTACGACAACGTCGCCCTGGTGAACCGGCTCTACCCTGGTAAGCACCTCCTCTTCACCGAAGGCACGCCGGCGAACTTCGACTCCACCGGGTACGGACGCTGGAGCCTGGGCGAGGCGTACGGGCGCTCGATGATTCACGACTTCAATGCGGGCGCCGAGGGATGGACGGACTGGAATATTCTGCTCGATGAACGGGGCGGTCCCAACCACGTCGGGAATTTCTGCTTTGCCCCGATCCATGGCGACACCCGTACCGGCAAGCTCATCTACACCAATTCCTACTACTACATCGGGCACTTCTCGAAATTCATCCGTCCCGGCGCCAGAAGAATCCTGGCGGCACCGAGCCGCAGCATGCTGCTCGCGACGGCTTTCGCCAACCCGGACGGTAGAGTGGTCGTGGTCGTCATGAATCCGACGTCAAAGCGCGGAGACTACAACCTCGCCGTCGGCTCCGCGTCAGTGCAGATCAGCGCGCGGCCACACTCCATCCAGACGGTGGTGTTCTCGCGCTAGGAGGCGCACGTCGGACACGGACAGATCCCGCGCAGATAGTCGTACGAGTACAGCCCCGCGGCGTGCCCGTCGCTCCACTCAAACTGGATCGCGTACCCCCCTACGGCGTTGATCGCCACGGGGTGGACGTCCTCAGGGGCCGGGACATCCACCACCGCTGTACATACCGCGCAGCAACATCGGACCCGTAGATACCGCGCCGGATAGACGACGTCGTGCCCGTCGCTCCAGCGAATTCGCACGTCCCACTCGTTGGCGCGGGTGATCTCGAGCGGCATTGGCTTGCGCATGCCACCTCAACTCGCCGGCCGGCGTCCGAGCTGGGCACTCGCCCACAGACCTGCCTGCACCGAGGTCTCGGCGGTCGGACCTTCGAACCGGCTCACGAGAATGGCTGGCCGGCCATCGCTGCTCACGGCGACGAGATGAAGAATCGAGATGACGCCGTCCGCTGGCCGGTATTTGAGGCGGAGCTGAGCCCCGCCCGCCTCGCCCCCCGAATCGAGCGCGATCGAGGCTCCCGCGCGGGCGTTGTACTGATCCACCCACGCCTGCAACACATCCATCGCATCCTTCTGCATTCCCCCTCCCCTCCCCTTCCTAGTCTGCCTCGAAGGCGGCCAGCACGATTGCCGCGCCCCCACCGGCCTCGAGCACTCGCGCGCGGATTTGCCCGCCGCCATCCCGATCGACGACTTCTACTGTATGGGCGGGAAGCCACGCCGGGTAATGGTCGGGGGTCCCGTAACCACCGCCGTCGTACGCCTTCCGGCCGTCAATGACGTGGAGGAGGGCCATTCCCGACTGTTGCGCGGCCACCACGGTCTCCTCGTGGAACTCCGCAGTCGCGAAGAGAATGACAACCTCGGCTCGCGCGTTTCCCAGCCGCGAGTTGAGAGCATCCACGACGTCGCGACTCACCACATCGTCCTGTTTCCGGCATGCCAGCAGCGCCCGCTTGTGCCAGGCCGCATGGGCGAGGGGCGCCGCCAATTCCAGAACGAAACCGCGCTGTGGCTCGGGCAACTCGCTGCGCCGGTGTATCCGCACATCGCCAACGTCGAACCCGGCCTTTCGCAGCTCGCGAATGACGAGGATCTGAAAGTATTCCGGTGTCACCTTCGGCAACTCGCTCATCGACTCTCCAACGCCAATGCTACCGGGGTTGCGGCGTCGTGGAAGCGTATCTATATCATTGACCATGCGCGAGGTCGTCCGTTCCTCGCTCTGCCTACCCGCAACTCGAGCCCCGGTCCTCACAATCCGTCGCTCACGCCCTTACTGCGCCTAAGGGGAGGATTTTTCTATGCAGGTCAGTCGACGCGATTTCCTGCGAGTCACCGCCGGCGCGGGCGCCGGCACCGCGATCGGCGGACTGGTCGGACTGGGCGCCACGCTCGCGCCGGCGCGCGCCCAGGCGCAGGAGCTGCGCATCCGGGACGCGAAGTCCGTGCCGAGCATCTGCCCGTTTTGCTCGGTCGGATGCGCGACGCTGATCCAGGTGAAGGGCGGCCGGATCGTCAACATCGAAGGCGATCCGCGCAGCCCCCACAACGAAGGCACGCTGTGCCCGAAGGGCGCGGCGATCTACCAGCTCCACGTCAATCCAAACCGCCAGACGAAAGTCTTGCATCGCAAGCCCGGCGCCTCGAGCTGGGACGTCGTCGAGCTCGAGTGGGCGATGGATCGCGTCGCCGAGCTGATCAAGAAGACGCGCGACGACACGTTCCTCGAGAAGCTCCCCAACGGGAAAACAGTGAACATGACGTCGGCGATGTTCGCGCTGGGCGGCGCGACACTCGACAGCGAGTTCAACCACGTCTGCCAGAAATTCTGGCGCGGCCTCGGGGTCGTCGCCATCGAGAACCAGGCCAGGATATGACACAGCTCTAGCGTCCCCGGTCTGGGGACACGGCTGGGTCGTGGCGCGGCGACGCTGTATCCGCGCAACCTCGAGCACACCGACTGCTTCGTGATCATGGGCTCCAACATGGCGGAGTGCCACCCGGTGGCGTTCCGCTGGCCCATGAAGGCCAAGCTCAATGGCGCGAAGCTGATCCATGTCGATCCGCGGTTCACCCGCACCAGCGCCGTGGCGGACCTGCACGTCCCGATCCGCGCCGGCTCCGACATCGCGTTCCTGGGCGGACTCATCAATTACGTGGTCAACAGCCGGCGTTGGAACACGGACCCCTTCTTCAAGGAGTTCGTGGTCAACTACACCAACGCGGCGACGATCATCAACAAGGACTTCAAGGACACCGAGGAGCTGGAGGGCGTCTTCTCCGGACTCGGCTCATTCAGCGAGCCCCCGGGCTGGCCGTACAACGGCTTCCAGGGACGCTACGACACGGCCTCCTGGCAGTACGAGCGCGATCCGAAACCGCCCGGTCCCAAGACAGAAGACCTGATCGCGCGCCGCGCGGGGCCGCCGTTCGACGACCTGGTGCGTTCGCTGAAGCCGGGCCCCGCCCATCGGGACCCGACGCTCCAGAACCCGCGCTGCGTCTTCCAGATCTTGAAGCGGCACTTCAGCCGCTACACGCCGGAGATGGTCGAGCAGGTGTGCGGCTCGCCCAAAGACAAGTTCATCCAGGTCGCGGAAGCGCTGCTCGCGAACTCGGGCCGCGACCGCACCAGCGCATTCGCTTATGCAGTGGCGTGGACGCAGCACACCTACGGCGTGCAGATGATCAGCTGCTGCGCGCTACTGCAGCTGCTCCTGGGCAACGTCGGCCGCCCGGGCGCTGGAGTCATGGCGCTGCGCGGTCACGCGGCGATCCAAGGCTCGACCGACGTGCCCACGCTGTACCACAGCATTCACGGCTACATGAACGCGCCCTCGGCGCTCCGCCCCCACGAGTCGCTGCGGGCGTACATGGCCGCCGAAACGACGCCGACGAGCTATTACGGCAACACGCCCAAGTTCCTCGTCTCGTATCTGAAGTCGATGTACGGCGCCGCCGCGACGGCGGACAACGACTTCGGCTACGACTGGCATCCCAAGATCCTGGGGGATCACTCCCACATCGCGACGTTCGCGGCCATGGCCGAGGGCAAGGTCAAGGGGATGTGTTGCGTCGGGCAGAACCCGGCTACGTCACTGAACGGCAGCGCCACGCGCCTTGCCCTCCGCCAGCTCGACTGGCTCGTCGTCAAGGACAACTGGCTTACCGAAACCGCGACGTATTGGTATCAGGCGCCTGAGGTGAAGGACGGCCGGGTACACAGCGGCGACATCAAGACCGAGATCTTCTTCTTCCCGTCGACGCAGATCGCGGAGTACGACGGCAGCTTCACCAACACGCAGCGCATGCTGCAGTGGCACTCCAAAGCGGTCGACGCACCCGGGGATTGCCGCACCGACACCTGGTTCTACCACAACCTCGCGAAGCGCACGAAGAAGGCGTACGCCGGCAGCACGGCGCCCAGGGACCAGGGGTGGAATAACCTGCTCTGGGACTTCGATCCGGACCCCGGCGTGAAGCCGATCTATCCGGGAGAGCCCGACGCCCTGAAGATCCTGCGCGAGATCAACGGCTACATGACGGCGGACCCGCACCAGCACCTGCCGGGCTTCGCCGCGCTCAAGGACGACGGCTCGACGACGTGCGCCTCGTGGATTTACTGCGGGTGCTATCCGGCGCCCGATCAAAACATGAGCGCGCGGCGCGAGCCCGATCCGCCGGGCGTGCCCGGCGCGCACCTCAAGTGGGGCTGGGCGTGGCCCGCCAACCGGCGCGTGATGTACAACCGCGCGTCGGCCGACCCGCGCGGCAACCCGTGGAGCGAGCGCAAGCGCTGGGTGTGGTGGGATCCGACGTTTGTGAATCCTCCCGACCCGAAGACCGGCATCGCCCCGCCGCGTGGAAAATGGGTCGGCTACGACGTGCCCGACTTCGCCGTGACCAAGGCGCCGGACGCGAAGCCCAAACCCGACGGCATCGCGCTCGACGCCTTGTCGGGCACCGACGCCTTCATCATGCGGGGCGACGGCAGGGGATGGCTGTTTGTGCCCACGGGATTATTGGACGGTCCGCTGCCTACGCATTACGAGCCGCATGAGTCGCCTGTGCAAAACATGCTGTACCCCAAACATCAGATGAGTCCGGTACACAAGGTTTGGTCCGCCGGCAAACCCTGGAATCCGCTGGCGAGTGTCGGCGACCCGAAGTACCCGCACGTCATCACGACGTACCGGCTCACGGAGATGTACCTCGCCGGCGCGATGAGCCGCTGGCTGCCGTGGCTCGCCGAGCTACAGCCCGAGCTGTTCATCGAGATGGGCAAGGCGCTCGCGGCAGAGAAGGGCATCCGGAATCTCGACTGGGTGATCATATCGAGCCCACGAGGACACATCCGCGCCAAGGCCCTCGTGACGGACCGCATCGGCGTGATGCAAATCGCCGGGAAGGCGATCCACCACGTCGGCATGCCGTGGCACTGGGGCTGGGCCGGCCTCTCCACCGGCGACGTCGTCAACGACCTCACCGCCTGGGTGGGTGACCCTAACGTGTCTATCCACGAGGGCAAGGCCTTCGTGTGCAACGTGGAGAAAGCCTGATATGCCAGAGGCCATGGGTTTCTTCACCGACACGACGATCTGCATCGGCTGCAAGGCCTGCGAAGTCGCCTGCAAGAACTGGAATCAACTCCCCGCAACGAACGGCGGCGTTTCGGAGCTGTCGGGCGACAGCTACGACAACACGAGAAAGCTCGACGGTACGCACTGGCGGCACGTCAAGTTCATCGAGCAGTTCGAGGGCCCGTACAACGGGCGCTGGCTGATGATGAGCGACGTGATCGACATGAACCCGGCCGCGGGAACGGCGCAGAAATGCACGCTGTGCTACGACCGCATGCAGGTGGGGCTGGAGCCGGCCTGCGCGAAAGCCTGCCCCACTGACTCGATCCAGTTCGGGCCGATCGCCGAGCTGCGCACCCGCGCGCAAAAGCGTGTCGACCAGCTTAAGGCCCAGGGCGAGAAGCGCGCCCGCTTATACGGCGACGATCCGAATGGCCCGCTTGGTGGGCTCAACTCCTTCTACCTCCTCGTGGACGAGCCGGAGGTCTACGGTTTGCCGAGGGATCCGAAACTCCCCAGCCGCAACCTGAAATCCAGCGGCGTGCTCTCGGCCGCAACCGGCGCCGTGCTCGGCCTGGTCGCGCTCGTCGGTCTGCGCAAGCGCCGCATGGATGAGATCGGAGGAGGCGGGGAGAGAGGGAGTGAGAACTAATGTCCGACACATTCGTCACGGCATCGCCGCACTGGACCTGGTTCATCATTCCGTACTTCTTCGTTGGCGGCATCGCCGGTGGTGCGTACTTCCTCGCCGCGGTGCTCGAATGGTTCGGGCGGCCAGAGGACCGGCCAGTGATCCGCACCGGCTACTCGTTGGCGTTCTGGGGCGCGGTGCTCTCGGGGCTCTTGCTGACGCTCGACCTGGGGCGGTCGCTTCGCTTCTTGAACATGCTGTTCCAGTCGGACAACTTCCCGCACCTCATGTTCAAGAGCTTCTCTCCGATCTCGTTCGGCGCATGGGCGCTGCTGCTGTTCGGCGCCTGCGCGTTCGTATCGTGGTACGCCGAAACAGGGGGGACGCCCGCCAAACTGATCGCCGCCGTTGGCGGACTGCTCGGCTTTTTCGTCGCGGGGTACACCGGCGTCCTCCTCTCGGTCACCAACCGACCCATCTGGGCCGATAGCCCCTGGCTGGGAGCGCTGTTCCTCGCGTCCGGCGCGTCCACCGGCGCCGCGGCGATCGCGTTATTCGCGCCGGGGCGTGGCGCCACGGAGCGCTCGCTCCGCTGGGTCACGACATTCGACGCGCGGGCGCTCATCGTCGAGCTGCTGCTCTTGATCGTCTTCCTCGTCTCTCTCGGGACCGTGGCGAAAGCGTGGCTGAGCGTGTGGGGACTCTTGCTCATCGTGGGCGTGGTCGGCGCCGGCATCCTGTGGCCGCTGCGGCTGCACCTGAAGCCCGCCGGCGCCGGAGCCCTCCGCAATCCGGCAGTGATGGTCCTGCTCGGCGGCTTCCTGCTGCGCTGCGTCGTCCTGCTCGCGTCCAATTCGATCGAGTATCATCGCGTCGCTTCGGTCGTGGCACGATGACCGCGCGCTGGTGGGTTCCCTTCCTCGCCGCCGGCCTGGTCGCCTGCGCGACGAGCCCCGAGGCCGGCCGAACGCGCGGCGGCGGACCCGGTGCGGATCCGGGCAACCACGGTGCGGTCGTGCAGCTCCACGCCGGCGCCAAGATCTACTACAAGACGCCGTGCAAGACCCCGAGGGTGAAATGCTCTGGCCCGTTACCGGACGCCGGCACCTAGCCGCGGAGCAGGCGCAACGCCTGGCGGACGTTCGGCAGAAAAACCCTGAATCCGAAACGTGGCTGGCGTTGGTCGAGGCGGCTCTGGCCGAGAGTCAGGACGCCACGACGTGGGACCCCGCCGTGCCGGCTCCAGTGGACGGTCGTCCGGCCCGCGCGCCCCTGCTCCACGGCGCCGAGGTCGGCGTGAACCGCCGGTCCGCAACGCGCTTCGTGCGCCGCCTCTCGCGGCTCGCCGGTCTCGACGGGGGGGGCGCGACTCACCTTGACGCGCTCGAACTGCTGGAGGCGGCGATTCGTCAGGATGATGCGCGCATCGATGCGCTCGCGGCAGGCGATCCGTCCACCTTGCGCGTTGTGGCGCAGGTCGCGGTCGTACCGCTGCTCCGGGCATGTGCCCGCACGATCGCCAGTGAAGTATCAGCTGCCTGGTGGGAAGGCTACTGTCCACTGTGCGGCGCCTGGCCGACGCTCGCGGAGTTCCGCGGGCTCGAGCGGAAGCGGTGGCTCAGATGCGGGCGCTGCGGTATCGGTTGGGAGATGCCGTGGCTGCGCTGTCCCTTCTGCGCGGAGACGAGTCACGAGAATCTGGGATACCTGGCGCCCGAGGACGGGGAGACGACACGCAAGGTCGAGGTGTGCGACACCTGTAAGGGATATGTGAAGGCCGAGCCCACAGTGAGCGAGCTGCCCTGGTGGGGCGTGCTGTTGGACGACGTGGCGACCGTCGCCCTGGACGTTGCGGCCCTCGACCGAGGATACCATCGTCCCGAGCGGCCGGGCTTCGACTTGGAAGTGAAGGTTGTGGAGGCATGACCTCTCCACGACCTGCCGAAGTCTGTCACGAGCTGCTCGCCGCCCTCGGAGCCTCGGAAGGCCGGCGGAAACGTCGCAAGCGGGACACGACGCCCGATGCGATCGGGCTCGCGATAAAACGCGATCTGCTCGACCGCGCCGTCACAGCCGATCCAGCGCCGGATGAGTTTGAAGCGTGGCTGCTGGAGCAGTGCGCGGCGGCGGGACCGGCAGAGGGCGGCATGCGCGCGATGGCCTTGTCGATCTTCGAGGAGTGGCGCTTGGCCCTGGGGGCCGGGTCGTTTCGCGATTGGCTCACCCAAGGCGCGCCGTCGGATGACGCGAGTGGCGAAACGTGAAGGGAGAGATCCGATGCGCAGTCTACTGTTGGTGAGTGCAATCATGCTGGCGACGGGGTGCGGACGACGCCAGGCGCCGGTGGCGTGGGACAAAATCGCCAACTCGGACGCCGTGAAGATCCTCCGTGACGACAACAGCCCGTACCGCGTGATCTACCACGCGCCCGTGGACCTCGCGAAGAAGCCGGGGAGCTGACACGCCGCCGCCCGTCAGCGAAAGCCAGGTACTGGATGCGCTCCGCGTCGTCACGGACCCCGATCTGGGACGCGACATCGTGTCGTTGGGGTTCGTGAAGCACGTCCGAGTTTCGGACGGGACGGTCGGGTTCACGATCGAACTGACGACGCCCGCCTGCCCTGTGCGCGAACAGATGCGGCAGCAAGCACGGGAGGCCGTCGCCGCCCTCCCCGGCGTTGGTGGCGTAGACGTCACGATGACCGCGCGAGTTCGCGGATCGCCCGGCCCAGTCAAGGAACGGCTCATCCCATCGGTCAAGAACGTAATCCCGGTGGCGAGCGGCAAAGGCGGCGTCGGGAAGTCCACTGTGTCCGCCAATCTGGCCCTGGCGCTCGCGAGTACCGGCGCTCGCGTGGGCATCATGGACGCGGATGTGTATGGGCCGACCATCCCCACTCTGATGAACGTGCACACGCTGCCCAAGCCGACCATCGAGGGCACGGTGCCGGCCGAGCAGTATGGGATCAAGATCATCTCGATGGGGTTTTTCTTGCGCGAGGACGACGCGATCATCTGGCGCGGGCCGATGCTCCACAAGACGGTGCAACACTTCCTCGGCAATGTGTTGTGGGGCGACCTGGACTACTTGATTGTGGACCTGCCACCCGGGACCGGAGACGTGCAGCTCACGCTGTGCCAGGCGATTCCCCTGACCGGCGCGGCGGTCGTATCGACGCCGCAGGACGTGGCCCTCAAGGTCGCGCAGAAGGCGATCTCGATGTTCAACCAGCTCAACACGCCCGTTCTCGGCATTATCGAGAACATGGCTTCGTATGTCTGCCCCTGCTGTGGCGCGCGCGATGACGTGTTCGGCTCGGGCGGCGCCCGTCGCGCCGCCGACCGGCTCGGCGTGCCGTTTCTGGGGGAGATTCCGCTCGCCACCGCGATCCGCAAAAGTTCGGACGCCGGGCGGCCGGTTGTGCTCGACGCGGAATCGCCGCTCGCGCGTGCTTATCTGACGGTAGCGGAAAACCTCGCCGCCCAGGTCAGCACCCGGAACATGCAGCGCGAGCTCACCCCGCTGGTGCAAATCCAGTTCTAGCCCTGCGGTGACGCTGGGGAGGAGAGGGGTGGACCCGATCGTGGTCGGCGTCGAGCTGCGCAACCTGAGCAGACGATTCGGTGACTTCCACGCGGTGGACGGGGTCGATCTGTCCATCCGCGAGGGGGAGCTCCTCGTGCTGCTCGGTCCGTCGGGGTGCGGCAAGACGACCCTGCTTCGGATGATCGCGGGGCTGGAGCGGCCTACCTCTGGCGAGATCTTCATTGGCGGCGAGCGCGTCGATGCCGACGTGCCGCCACGGGCACGCGGCATCGCGATGGTCTTCCAGAGCTACGCCCTCTATCCGCACCGCACCGTCGCGCAGAACATCGCTTTTCCCCTGGAGGCGAGCGGGATGCCCCGGTCGCAGATCGCGGACAAGGTGCGCTGGGCGGCCGAGATGTTCGGCATCGCCCGCTATCTCGAGCGCTATCCGCGCCAGCTCTCCGGCGGCGAACGGCAGCGCGTGGCCCTGTGTCGCGCCCTGGTCCGCGACCCGAAGGTGTTCCTCCTCGACGAGCCGCTCGCGAACCTCGACGCCAAGCTGCGGAACACCGCCCGCGACGAGCTGAAGCGGTTTCAGCGCCGGATCCAGCGGACCACCGTGTACGTGACGCACGACCAGGTGGAGGCGATGGGGTTGGGCGACCGGATCGCGGTCATGGACCACGGTAAGGTGCGTCAGATCGGGACACCGCAGGAGGTCTATGAGGACCCGGTCGACACGTTCGTCGCGACGTTCGTCGGGCAGCCGCCCATGAACCTGGTGGAGGTGCGCGACCCGGCGCTGCCGCCCGGCACACTGCTCGGCTTCCGCCCCGAGCATTTTCTCCCCCAGGGCCACTTCGCCTCCGGCGAGCCGACGCAGGTCTTCTGTTTCGCGGTGCGGCGCGTCGAGTACCTGGGTTCCGATCGCTACGTGTACGGCTCGGTCGCCGAGCAGGGCTTCGGCGAGGCGACGGTCATCGCGAAGCTCCCGGCCATCGTCGCCACCCCGATTCCGGAAGGAGAGGCGCTCGAGTTCGCCGTGCCGCGGAAAGCACTGCGCTATTTCGACGCCGCTACCGGCGCGAGACGCGAGGGGGGGAGGGGGCCGTGATCCTCCGGCGCACGCTCGCCGACCGGGAGGACGTGCTGGGCGTCGCCATGCTGGCGCCGGCGCTGATCTACGTCACCCTGCTCGTCGGGGTGCCGTTCGTGCTCGCGATCCTGCTCAGCTTTTCGAACGCCACTGCGGGAAGCCTGAGCTTCGGCTGGGCCGGCGGGCGGAACTACGCCGCGATCCTCGGCGATCCCATCTTCCTCCGGTCGCTCCGCAACACCGCGATTGTGACGATCGGCTCGCAGGTGCTCGTCGTCGTGCTCGCGACGGCCGCCGCGCAGGTATTCCGCGCCGCGTTCCGCGGCAAACGCCTCGCCCGGCTCGTGCTGCTCTTGCCCTGGGCCGTGCCCGTCTCGCTCGCCGCCATCGCCTGGACGTGGATCTTTGACTCCACGTTCAGCGTGCTCAATTGGACGCTGAAGGCGGCCCACCTGCTGCACGGCTGGCTGTACTGGCTGGGAGACCCGGGGCTCGCCCTCGTCGCGATCATCATCGTGCAGGCCTGGCGCATCTTTCCCTTCGCCACCGTCATCGTGCTGGCCGGTCTCTCGTCGATTCCGCAGGACGTGGTCGAAGCAGCGATCGTGGACGGGGCCGGGTTTTGGCGTCGCCTGTTCAAGGTCGAGCTGCCGCTGCTGCTGCCGGTGGTCGCCGTGGCTGTGCTGTTCGGCGTAGTCTACACGGCCACCGATCTCGGCGTCGTCTACATCCTGACGGGCGGGGGCCCGGCGAACACGACCCAGGTGCTGCCCACCCTGGCGTTCCAGCGCGGCGTGCTCGGCGCCGATTTGGGCCAGGGCGCGGCGATCGCCGTGTTCCTGCTGCCGTTTCTCATCGTGGTCGCGGTCGCGATGTTGCGGCTCGCCCGCCGCGCCGAGGTGGGGGCTCGGTGAAGCGCGCGGGGCTCTACGCCGCGGCGGCGGGCTTCATGCTCTTCGCCGGCTTCCCATTCTACTGGATGCTGCTCACGGCGTTCAAACAGAACCGCGACCTCTACGTCGGCGCGTTCGACACGCGGCACGTGCCGTGGATCTTCAACGATCCGCCCACGCTCGAACACGTGCGGCTGCTGTTCGGGCAGACCGAGTTCCCCCGCTGGGTCTTGAACACGCTGGTGGTGGTCGTGGCCGTCGTCGTCATCACGGTGGTCGTGGCCGTGCCGGCCGGGTACAGCCTGGCCCGGCTCACCGGCCGCTGGGGCGAGCGGCTCGGTATGGGGATCTTCTTCACTTACCTGATTCCCCCGACGCTACTGTTCATTCCGTTCTCGCGGGTCGTGGCCCTGCTGGGCCTGCAGAACTCGCTCGGGGCCTTGATCCTCGTCTACCCGACCATTACGATCCCGTTCTGTACCTGGCTCGTCATGGGATTCGTGCGCTCCGTTCCCTGGGACATCGAGGAGCAGGCGATGATCGACGGGTACAGCCGGCTCGCCGTCATCATGAAAGTCGCGCCGCGGCTGATCGTTCCTGGGATCTTGACGGTTGTCGTGTTCAGCTTCACCCTGGTGATGCAAGAGTTCGTGTACGCGCTCACCTTCCTCAGCTCGGTCGACAAGATGACCGTGAGTTTGGGCGTGCCGATCGCGTTGGTCCGCGGCGACGTGTACCACTGGGGGGCGCTCATGGCCGCCGCCCTGGTCATCAGCATTCCGCTCGCCATTATTTATAATCTCTTCATCGATCGCTTCATTCAGGGCTTCACCATGGGAGCGGTGAAGGGATGAGCGTGCGGTCGGACGCCGGTTTCCTTGGATCTTTAGTCGCGACGTGAGTTTGCGGTGGAAAGCAGGGCGCGGATCGCGCTCCTCAGAAAAAACTTCATGTAACGTGTTTCACGATGAAGTGGCTGTCCTTCAAGAGTAATCACATTGCTGCCTGACGAAGTCGTTGAGTGCATGAGGTCGAAACAATTGGGGGGTATGCCTCGGTGCCCCCCCCCGTCGAGACCCTCGATGTTGTAGCACTCCTGAGCCTAATCGTGCTTCTGCCGGGGATCCCAGTTCATTCCCGTCATGACATCCTACCAACGACAAGGAGATCAGACCGCACCCTCCAATCTTCCCCGGTCTAGTAAGACAGCTTGATGTATCCAGTGTGAGATCCGTCGTAGGAGTCGTCATACACGAAGAATCCATCCGATCCGGTGGCCGTGATTGCCATGATGTTGGGCCAGGGTTCGAGGGAGCAATTGCCGCAACTGGCGATTAGTCCGCCCGATGCGCGGGCGCCAGAAAGTGTGATCGTACCCGAATTGCCGCCATCGTCCGAGACCGTAATTATGTTGCTGCCTGAAGCTGTGATCGAGGTGATGTTGGGAAATCCGGCGGAACAGTTTCCACAGTAGGCCGTTAGTCCCCCCGATGCGGTGACGCCGCCCGAGAGCGTGATCGTTCCCGTATTGCCACACCCATCCGCCAACGTGATGGTATTTCCTGACGCCATGATCGAGGCGATCCAGGGATATGGGGCGTTGTCACAACCGGAAGCCGGCCATAGTCCACCGGAAGCGGTTGGATGCGTAGTGTTATCGATTGTGACGCCAAAGTAGGCAAGCACGTTACCGATCTGGTTAGCGATGGCGACCGACCCGTCTAAGTTCGAACCAAAGTGAAGTCCAACCGGGTTTGCACTCGCGTCGTTCGTGACCCAGAGCGATCCAGAATCCCCAAGCCCGCTGCAGGCGCTTCCGCAGCTGCCGAGCAGGATCTGGTGAATGAATAGGGCGCTGTCTGGGCGATAAACAACGGTCACTGTCGCATCGATACCGGTAACCTGTCCGGTGGTCATTGAGGTGGTACGCCCATACTTCTTCACGCCTAGTCCCAAGGTGGCGCTCTGCACCACTGAACTCGGCCACCAATACGCTGTCGGTGGGGTCGCGTTATCGAGCTTGGTGACGTCCGAGATGGCAATCGCAGCATCAATTGTGTTGCTCGGGCAGCTGCTGGCGCAGAACGCAATTGGCGCGAACGCCGATAGCGTCCCGAGAACGGTGCTGCCGCTTGAGGAACACCCCGTGTCATAGAGACCAGGCTGCAAAACGTTGCTGCCGAGCGGAGCGGTATTCTTCAGCGCGTAGACATGGTTGTTGCTCAGGGCGTAAACCGCTGCTCCGGCTTTGACCCTTACTCCGATTGTACCGGCGGAGCATTCCCCGACGTTACCCGTCGACACGCCGATGGGTACTGGGACAGGCCACGCATCGGTGTTCTTGCAAGTGTTCACGTACCCCGGGGACGTCGTGCAGGTGTTCGCAAAGAACTCACCGGTCACGTGCACCTCGGCCGGAATGCCTTCCAGCTTGTCGGGCAAACCGGCAACGCCGGTATTCTTGGTGAAGATCTTGATGGCTGGTCGTCCATCAGCCGTGAGGCCCACAGCGGTCCCGACCACGCCTGGGATGGCGATCAACCGAAATGTATGTCGACGGTGTACCGCGAGCGCGCTGTCAAGATCGGGTTGTCGCCCACCGGTTGATAGAAGGGATCGGGCTTGGTCTTGTGGATCAGTGGGCTGACGTTCGTCCGGCGCGCAGCCCCACCATATTGCGAAGGCCAGCAACGTCGTGAACACGACTGCTGCTCCACGCACGCTCAGCTGACCGCTTCGGGACGGTCCCGACGCATGCATAGAATCCCCCTTGGCTAGGTAACGATGGGTTCCTCGGTCACAGAGTGCGGCGCATTGATCGCGAACGAGTCGGTCACTCCACAGTGCGATCTAGGCCGTTTGCGTGGGTGGATCCAAGCAAGATTCGTGCGGCAGATTTCGTACCCAACTTTGTTTATCTGTTTGCCTCTGGTACTCAACGTTTGCCTCCGGTACTCAGCGGTTGATCTGTGGAACGTAGCTCAGGTGCAACAGTCGTTGCACTATCACAATTGTGACGACGCATTGCCTAGTCGCTGAACCCACATTATGTATCCGCAGCTGGCGACGCGGTTTGACGTTCGGCTAGGAGCCGAGGGGGGGCGCGCGCACTCACGAAGCGGGTCGTCCAAGACTTCCGCGGCACTGAGTGGCTAGTGCTGGAGTCTTCTGTGCTTCCGCGAGGAGGGACACAACGAGAATCCGGCATCTTGACGCTGGTCGCCCAGACCATCACGTTGGTCACGCAGGACATCGTGTACGCGCTGACCTTCCTCAGCTCGGTCGACAGGATGACGGTGAGTCTGGGCGTGCCGATCGCGTTGGTCCGAGGCGACGTGTATCACTGGGGGGCGCTCATGGCCGCCGCCCTGGTCATCAGCATTCCGCTCGCAATCATCTATAATCTCTTCATCGATCGCTTTATCCAGGGCTTCACCATGGGAGCGGTAAAGAGATGAGGCCGCTCCATCACACAGTCCCACAGGAGGGGAGGGTCCTCATGAGAAGGCGTATTGCGTGGTTCGCTGTAGTCGCGGTCGCCCTGGCGGCATTCCTTGGGGGGCCGTCGGCCGTGTGCGCGCAGCAATCGGTCAAGCTGGGGGCGGGAGACACCCTGACCATCAGCGGCTTCATCAATGCCACGCTGTTTAACGACCGCGGATTGTTCACCGGGGGTTTCGGGCAGGGGCAAAACGCCGAGTGGGCAGCCCAGGTGCAGCCAGGCGTTGATCAGGGATTCTCCGACGCGGACATCCGGAACACGCGCATCCGGTTCGACTTCAGCGCCGGACCGGTGCTGGGCAGATGGGCGCCGAAGGCCACGCTCGAGGCGGATTTCTTCGGCGCGAACAACGGCGCCCCGCCGTTCGGGGATGAGCAACCGCAGCTTCGGGCCCGCTTCGCGTTCGTGGACCTGACCGACGGCCGCACCACGCTGCGCGTGGGCCAGTTCTGGGCGCCGCTGTTCGGCGAAGTGCCCGTGTCGGTGACGCATCTCGCTTTCCCCTTGGGATATGGCGCGACCGGCATGATTGGCTGGCGCTTCCCGGGTGTGTTCCTCTATCACGACCTCAGGCCGGGCAAGCCGTTGACCGTGCAGGTGCAGGTGGCCCTATTGAAGGGCTCAGGGGCGGCCGCGTCGGCCGCGGATGTGACCAACGGCATAGGAAGCGGCGAGGCATCCGGAAAGCCGCAGTTCGAGGCCCGGTTCAACCTCGCCAAGAAATTCGGCCGCGCGAACTGGAACGGCTATGTGGTCTACCACGTGGACAACAAGGACATGAACGGCACCGGGGTCTCGGGCGGTAACCTGAACGGCTGGGGCATCGAGACCGGCCACAACGTCACGTCGGGGAAACTGACGGTGCACGGCAACTATTATTTCGGCCACAACCTCGGTCAGCAGTTTGGCCACATCACGCAGGGCGCTGGGTCCAACGCCGCCGCTGCGCAGCAAGGGAGAATCCAGGGCTGGGGCGCGTGGGCACAGGCCGGTTACGACTTCACGACCCACTGGGGCTTCTGGCTCTACTACGGCATGGACCAGCCGAACGCCACGAAGTTCCAGCAGCAAAATGGCGTGGCGCTGCTCCGCCAGTTGAGTCACGACACCGACGCACTGGTCCGGTTCCGGGCCGGCCGCTACGCGCTCGGGCTCGAGTATTTCCGGGCGGTCACGCGGTGGAGCACAGGCGTGCGCACCGCGGACCAGTACGCATTGAGCGTGTTGTACTCGCTCTGACAGGTCTCGGGTGTCGGGTATCGGGTGCCGGGACCGTAAGACCCGACACTCGGCACCCGGTACCCGATTCTTTATCTGCCAATGGAGGCTAGCTCCATGACCAAGCGGAAGGGGCTGGACCGGCGCGAGTTCGTGACGACAGCGGGCACGGCGGCCCTGGCCGCCGCGCTGGGTCCCACGATCCTGATCCGGCGTGCACAGAAGACCCTCAAGATCATTCAGTGGAGCCATTTCGTCCCCGCCTACGACGTCTGGTTCGACCGCTATGCGAAGGATTGGGGCACCGCCAAGGGCGTCGAGGTGACCGTGGATCACATCGCCCTCGCCGATCTGACGACGCGGGCGAATGCCGAGGTGGCGGCCCAGCAAGGCCACGACCTGTTTCAGTTCCTGTCGCCGCCCGGTGCGTTCGAGCCGCAGGTCCTCGACATGGCTGATGTGGTGCGCGACGCCGAGCGCCAGAACGGGCCGCTGATCGACTTGTGCAAGCGCAGCACCTACAACCCGGTGACGCGGAAGTGGTTCGGTTTCAGCGACAACTACGTGCCCGACCCCGGCGACTACCTGAAGAGCATCTGGACCGAGGTCGGGATGCCGAACGGGCCGGTCACGTGGGAAGACCTGGTCACCGCCGCGCCGCAGATCAAGGCCAAGCACCCCGAGATCCAGATCCCGATCGGCATCGGGATGTCGCAGGAGCTGGACTCGAACATGGCCGCGCGGGCGATGCTGTGGTCGTTCGACGGCTCGATCCAGGACGCGAACGAGAACGTGGTCTTGAAGTCCGACCAGGCGCTCGAAGCGCTGACGTTCGGGGCGCGGCTGTTCAAGGTGGGGATGACACCGGCGGTGTTCAGCTGGAACGCCGCATCGAACAACCAGGCGCTGAACGCCCGCCAGACCGGCTACATCCTCAACTCCATCTCGGCGTACCGCACCGCGCAGGACAACAAGCTGCCGGTGGCGGACGACATCTTCTTCGTCCCGGCGCTAAAGGGGCCGCGGGGGACGGGGTGGGCGAGCGAGCACGTGATGGGCATCTACGCCATCTGGAAGTTTGCGCAGAGCCCCGACGTGGCGAAGCAATTCCTGCTCGATCTCGTCGCGCACTATCGGGACGCCGTGACGGGGAGCAAGTTCTACAACTTCCCCTCGTTTCCAGGCTCCGTGGCCGACCCGGGCACGGCGCTCGCGCAGAGGCCCGCGGCGGGCCAACGCTGGCTCGAGCAGGCCACGGCGAAGGACCCGTTCGGCTCCAATCCGCCCGACAAGCTCAAGACGATCAACACCGCCTTGCAATGGGCGACGAACATCGGGCACCCCGGACCGGCCAACCCCGCCGAAAGCGAGGTGTTCGACACCTTCGTGCTGCCGACCATGTTCGCCAACGTGGCGACGGGGCGGATGACGGCACCGCAGGCGCTGGACGACGCGCACCAGCAGGTGAAGCGCATCTTCGAGAAGTGGCGGAGCAAGGGACTGGTCGCCGGCGGCTCGGGCGACAAATAGCAAGGATCATGCAGCGGCAGACTCGAACCTCCCACCCATAGAGGGGGACCATGACTGCGCCTCAACTCTCCTTCAAGGCCCTACGCCGGGTCGTCATCGCCGCAGCCGTCGGCAACGTGATCGAGTGGTACGATTTCTACATTTTCGGCAGTCTCGCCGCGATCCTGTCGGTGCAGTTCTTCGCTCAAGGCACCTCGGGCGCGGCGCTGATCAAGACGGTCGGGACCTTCACCGCCGGATTCCTGATCCGCCCGTTCGGGGCGTTTCTGTTCGGCCGCATCGGCGACCTGGTGGGCCGCAAGTACACGTTCCTCATCACGCTCAGCGGCATGGGTCTGTCGACGGCGCTCATCGGGCTCGTGCCCAGCTACGCCAAGATCGGCGCGCTCGCGGGCGTGCTGCTGTTGTTGCTGCGCCTGATCCAGGGCCTGTGCCTCGGGGGCGAGTATGGCGGCGCCATCACCTACGTCGCCGAGTACGCGCCGGACGAGAAGCGGGGCTACTACACCGGGTGGCTGCAGACGTCGCCTACGCTCGGCATCGTCGTCTCTCTCGCCGTGATCATTGCGACACGGGAGATCCTGGGTACCACGGCGTGGGCGGCGTGGGGCTGGCGGATTCCATTTCTGCTGTCGCTGGTGATGGTTGCGATCGCCATCTACATCCGGCTGCAGCTCCAGGAGACGCCGATCTTCCAGGCCATCAAAGCGAAGGGGCAGACGGCGACGAATCCGTGGCGCGAAGCCTTCCTGAGTGAGAATATCAAGTACGTCGTGATCGCCAGCATCGTGGTCATCGGCGAAGGCGTGGTGTGGTACAGCGGCCAGTTCTGGGCCTACTATTTCCTGCAGCAGGTGATGAAGCCGGACGTCCTGCGACCGGCCGTCATCACGGGCATCGCGCTGCTGCTCGCGACCCCGTCGCTCATCTTCTTCGGGTGGCTCTCCGACCGCATCGGCCGCAAACCGATCATCCTGGCCGGCTTCTTCCTGGCTGCGGTCACGTACTATCCCCTCTACACCGCGCTCGGCAACGCCGCGAACCCGGCCAACATCAACTACCCGGTGGCGGTCATTATCGTGGCGATCATGGTGTCGTACGTGGGGATGGTCTACGGTCCAATCGGCGCGTTCCTCGCCGAGTACTTCCCGGCCCGCATCCGGTACACGTCGGTGTCCGTGCCATATCACATCGGCAACGGCTGGGGTGGCGGTCTGGTGCCGGTCATCACGACCGCGGCCTATCTCTCCACCCACAGTCTGGGCAACGCGCTGCTCTATCCCATCATCGTGCCGTCGGTGGCGTTCCTGCTGAGCCTGTTCCTGATGCCGGAGACCCGCAAGATCAGCATCTGGCAGCCGGCGGAGGTGCGCGCGGGCGCCAGGGGCTAGCGGCAGCGGGGGGACAGCAAAAGAGGGGGCCGGGATCCTGGCCCCCTCCGTTTGCGCACTACGTTAGTCGGCGGGTCACCTCGAGACACGTGTCCACTTCGTCAGCGGTATTGAACAAGGCGCGGCGATCGATCGACATGAAGTACCTGCCTAAAGGGGGACCGGCGGGAATGTTGCTACGACGAGCCCGTTGGCGTTGCGGTAGGGATGACCGTACCTGGCGCGACGAATGTCCTCCCACGACACTTCGCGCCAGCGGTTGTCCGCCGAGATCCGCCGGAGGCACAGGGGATCGTCGAGCGGAATTCGCCCCTCCTGTAGCATGCGGTCGAGGTGCGGGTTGAATCCCATGGGGACGGTGATGACGAGCCGGGCCCGCGGCGACAAGCAGTGCTGCAGATGGCGGATTGCCCGCGCCGGTTTTTCCGGCTCGAGCGGCTTCTCGTTCAACCCCACGTGCTCCAACGTGGAGATGCTGACGATCAGATCGTAAGGCTGCGTGGGGCGGAAGTCGACGACGTCGACATTCTGTACGCGGGGCGCCTGCTCGAATTTGTCGACGACGTCGTGACGCGTGGGGAAATAGTGACTGAGCACGTTGCCGATTTCGAGCACCCGCTCGGGCGGCACCTGCTGGACCATCGGCCACACGATCGGGATTTCGACAGCGCGCTCGTTACAGTACGTCTGATTGTAAGCGTGATAGAAGTAATGGTAGTCGACGCCGCGCGCGGTGAACGAGCGGCCGGACTTGAAGCGCCGATAGTACGCGCTGAGGAGCGAGCGCCGCCAGGTCCGGAGGATGCGCTTGACGGCAGGCTCGGGCATCGCGTGGCTTAGCTGATCGAGGCGGGGGCGCTACGCGCCGCCTGCTCGGCCCCTTCCCCGATGACGAGACCGGTCCCCTCGGCCTGCGCCGCGATCGCGCGGCGGAGCTCGCCGATTTCCTCATCGGTATGGCCAGCCGCCCGCAGCTTCCGGTTCATCTCCACCGTTTTGACGGCACCCTTCAGCGTGCCGAGCGCCAGCGTCGCGCACTGCGGGCGGGACGAAGCGATGTCGCGCCCGAGGAGGTCCAGCATCTCCTCGTAGGAGAAGGCGAGGACCTCCGCGAACGTCGGCTTCAGCCGGTTCATGCGCTCGGCGAGGATCGACGCGGCCGCCTGGCTCAGCGTGCAACCCACTCCCTCGAACCTGACGGCCGTGACGCGGTCCTCGCCCTCCTGCGCCTTGAGGTACATCGTGATCACGTCGCCGCATCCGGGGTTGCCACCCGGTACGCTCGCATCCGCATCCGGGAGTTTACCTCGATGGCGCGGTCGTTGGTTGTGGTCGACCAGCCAGGCGATCCGCGCTTCCCGATCCATTACGGCTTCTCCACCGGCGCTTTCACCTGGTTGCCCCACTCGGTCCAGGAGCCATCATAGTTGCGGACGTTCCCAAACCCAAGCAGGTACGTCAGCGCGAACCACGTATGTGACGAGCGCTCGCCGATCCGACAGTAGACGATCACGTCGTCGCCAGGTTTGAGTCCGTTTTCTTCCTGGTAAATCGTCCGCAACTCGTTCGCGGGTCGGAAGGTGTGCGTCTCCGGGGTGATCGCCCGTCCCCACGGAATGCTCCGCGCTCCCGGAACATGGCCGCCGCGGAGTGCGCCCTCGTTAGGATACTCGGGCATGTGCATCCGCTCACCGCGATACTCCTCGGGACTGCGCACGTCCACCAATCGCCTCCCGCTCTTGACGTGCGCCAACACTTGCTCGCGGAACGCCCGACTGCGGACGTCATCGCGGTCCTTCACGATGACGTCCCCCTCGGCGTAACGCGGCACGGCGGTCACCAGCTCGCGGCCCTCTTCGGCCCAGCGCAGCCGGCCGCCGTCCATCAGCCGCAGGTTTTTCACGCCGAAGAGCCGGAACACCCAGAACGCATACGTCGCCCACCAGTTGTTCTTGTCGCCATAGAAGACGATCGTGGTGCCCTCGTTGATTCCCTTCGACCGCAGTAGCCGCTCGAATCGTGGACGGTCGATGTAGTCGCGGATCAAGGGATCGTTGAGGTCGGCGACCCAGTCGATTTTTACCGCTCCAGGAATGTGTCCCGTTTCGTACAGCAAGACGTCCTCGTTCGACTCGACGATGCGGACGTCGGGGTCGGCAAGGTGATCGGCCACCCACTGAGTCGAGACCAGGACCTCGGGGTGTGCATACCCGCGCGCCTCGATGTCGGCGACGGGTGCCACAGTCTCAGGCATTGTGTCCTCCTGTTGCGAACGTTGTAATTCAGGTATTCGGAAAAGAACGCGACCGGCTACAGCCCAAGTTCCGGGGCCGCAGCCGGTCGCGAGATTCGTGAAGCCGTTTACGCTATTACGAAATCAACGCCACTGCCGGACCCCAGGAACGGGGCCCGCTACAGAGGCAGGCCTTGCTCGTACGATTCGCCATCGTCGTGGCAATAACGACGAAATGCGTCTGCATGTCAAGGAAGCCAGGCAGACGACATCTCACCAGCTGAGCCGGCAGCCCCCACCGTTGGCGTTGATCCAGTTCTGCTGCACCAGGAAGTCCTTGGTACCGATCTGCATGTTCGCCGTGGACCCGTTCGCGGTCGTGTAGGTGGCGCCGAAGTTCCAGGCGCACTTGTCGGCGTTCTCGTTGCCGGCGTTGTCGTACCAGGCGTTCAGGTCCTCGTCCGTATTCGTTTCCTCGGTCTCGTGCGCGAGGGTGTTGACCTCCGCGTCGGCCGCCGGGTCGTCGTTGGGCGAGCCGTTCAGGGCGTTGCAATCGAAGAAGTCGATATCGTGCGGCATGGCGGCGTATTTCACGTCGTTGCCGTTCCAGTCGAAGTTGCCGTGGTAGGCGCAGTACACGATGCCAAAAGCCCCGCCCAGGTTCACTTGGGCGTCACTGAAGATGAGGTACAGCGTGTTGGGGTCGTAGGTCAGCTTGCCGGTCGTGAACCCCTCGATGATCTGGTTTTGCATCTGCAGATCGATGACGGGCACGAGTGGCAGGGGCACGTTGTCGTTCGCCGCCCAGAATTCCGTGTAGGTCACGCTGTTGGCGATGGGGACACCCGCACCGTCGGTGTAGGTGGTGTTGATGTTGTAGTAGGGCGAGCCGCCGAGGTTGTTCAGGAAGTAGCCGATCAGCGATCCGTCGTCGCTGCCGGGACCGGTGGTGCCGGGGATGGGGCCGCCCTGGTAGATCGTGCGGCTCGACCAGTAGATCGCCGCGACGTTTTGTGCGAAGATCACCGGGCCGCCGTGGTAATAGATGCCGTTGTCCCCCGGCGCCGCCCCGTCCCGCAGCGGACCGGCGCGGACCTGGCCCTTGGGCAGCATCACGTGGAGGCGCGGGTTCGCGGTGAATGCGTGCGGCGGCGGGACCGAGGCGCGAGGACCAGAAGAGTCGGACTTGCAGGCGGCGATGATGCATGCCGCCGCGCACGTGCCGAGCACGGTAGAGAGACGCCAGGGCTTCACGGAAGTCCTCCGATAGCGTTGTGTCCCGGAGGGGCGCAACTCGGATGCCACGGAGGCTGCGGGCGGAGTCGAGAGGGCTCTGGCGGAGAGTGTGGCCCGCGCGCTGCGGTTGGGGCGACACAGAGCGGCAACCCCAACCCCGAGGTCCTAGCTCCGAGACCGTCACGCGTCACTCAGCCTGGTGCGGCTATGTTGTAGCCGATGTCGAGCCTTCTCCTCGTGGACGATGACAATTTTGTGCGCAGTGCGTTGAGCCGGGCGCTCAACCGCACTGGCGGTTTTACCGTCATCCCCGCCGAGCATGGGCGACACGCGCTCGAGCTCCTCACGACGCAGCACGTGGACGCGATCCTCACCGATCTTCAGATGCCCGTGATGGATGGGCTCACGCTCCTCGCCGAGCTCTTCGAACGGGAGGTCCGGCTGCCGGTCGCGGTCATGACCGGTCAACCGATCCACGCGGAACTGCGGCAGCGGCTGCAAGACTACGGCATCGCGGCCGTCTTCTCGAAACCGGTGGACGTGGTGTCTCTCGCGGACGAGCTGCAGCGGGTGCTCGACCCCAGGGCGGTCGGTCGCATCACCGGGATCACGCTGTTCGGACTCTTGCAGCTGCTCGAGGTGGAGCGCAAGAGCGGTCTGGTCGTCGTCAAGGCAGCGCAGCGTGAGGGCCGCTTGTACTTCGATGAGGGTGCCTTTGTGCACGCGCACACCCGGCATCTGGATGGTCTGGAGGCGACCTACGAGATCCTGGGCTGGCCCGATCCCTCGGTCGAGATCTTTTACAAGCGGCGGGCGCGGGAGCGCACGGTGCGGGAGCCGCTGCAGCACGTGTTGATGGAGGCCGCGCGGTTGCTCGACGAGTCAGCGCGATCGCGAGGTGGAGAGGAGCGCGCCGTCCAGACGCAGCGGAAGGAGGACGTTCACGCGGACAACATCCTGGCGGACGTCCTCAAGATTGACGGCGCGATAGGCGCCGCGCTCGTGGACGCAACGAGCGGGGCGGTCCTCGGCCACGTCGCCGTGGGGCGCGGGCTCGACATGGAGCGGGCCGCGCGGATCGCCCAGGATCTCGTGCAAGCCGCATTTCGGCTCCGCGACGGCATCGAGGACATCATGATCACGGTGGACAACCAGTATCACGTGATCCGCGTCCTCGGCGCCGGCGAGGACATGTTCGTGCATCTCGTCCTCGACCGGGAACGCGCCAGCCTCGGCTTGGCGCGGCACCAGCTGGCCAAGCTCGCGCGCAACTCGGGTCATTAAGAGGCTGTTACGTCTTGGCGCAGGGGTAGTGCTTCGCGGCCTCGGGGACGCGCAGGGTCCACAGACCGCGATTACCTCCGGTCATCGAAGGTGACGCCGACAACTGATCGGCTCGCGCTTGCTCACTTCGTTACCCCTAAGCGTCTCCGGAACAACGTGTTGAGACTTCGGTGAGGGCGGCGGGCCACGTTGCCGTTCGTCTAACGCACCGCCGGGCGTGTGGCGTCGTTAGGGGCCGCTTGTGCCGCCGGTCGCACTCAGGAAGGGGGTGGACGCTCAATGACGCTGCTCGAACTGGTGGTGGAGGCTCTCTCGCGTTACGCCGTCGCGTGGTGACGCCTGTCAACAGCCGCTCAAAATCCGGGAGGGGGTGACGCTCAATGACGTTGTTCGCACTGATTTTTGAGGCGCTTTCCAATTACGCAATCGCCTGGTGACGGGGCCGTCGGGGTCTCCCAAACGTCCCCCCGATTCGTCGAGGAGTCGGGGGGACCCCATTAGTTCACCTTTGTCCCTTCAATACTAAGTATCCTTCGTCACTAAGTATCCTTCGTCGACCGCGCACGTGCGCGCGCCACTACCCGTCGGAACCTTCTCGACCACCGAGAACTTGTCCGGCGTGTCTTCGTGCACGACCGTCATGGTGCTGTCGGCTCGATTTGCGTTAAATGCGAGTTTGGTGCCCGGGTCGAAGGCGTTTTCGTCCGCCCGACTGGGCACCCGGACGCGCGCGACGACGCCCCCGTTATCGGCGTTCACCACCACCATCTCCGTATCGCACGCCATGAAGAGCCGGCGGGTGGCATTGTCCATCGACAGTCCCTGCGCCCTCCGGGGGTTCTGCCAAGGTCACGGGCCGGTTAGGATTGCCTCCAAGAGATGCGCGCAACCATTCTGTACGGCGCGGGAGACGTTCGCATCGAAAACGTTCCCGATCCGCGCTTGATCGAGCCGACCGACGCGCTCCTCACCGTGAGTCGCGCCTGCATCTGCGGCAGCGATCTCTGGCCGTACAAGCTGATGACGCCGAGCGAGCCCCCTCGGCGGATGGGCCACGAGGCGATCGGCGTCATCGAGGCCGTTGGCTCGGACGTCCGGACTCTGAAAGTCGGCCACGTCGTCGTGATGCCATTCGCCTTCTCCGACGGCACCTGCGCCTTCTGCCACGAAGGACTCCACACGTCGTGCACGCGCGGAGGGTTCTTCGGCACGGTTGAAGTTCCCGGAGCCCAGGCCGAAGCACTGCGCATCCCGTTGGCGGATGGAACACTGTTCGCTTTGCCCGTCGCGGAGGACGGTGCGCTGATGGCGTCGCTGCTCACCCTCTCAGACGTGATGGGGACAGGCCATCATGCGGCCCGCGCCGCCAAGGTCGGTCGCGGCAAGAGCGTGGCCGTCATCGGTGACGGCGCCGTCGGGCTTTGCGGCGTCATCGCGGCCCGGCGCCTCGGCGCCGAGCAGATCATCATTCTGGGCAACCATCCCGACCGGACAGCGCTGGCGAAAGAGTTCGGCGCGACGGACGTCGTGAGCGAGCGTGGCGAGGCGGCGATCGAGCGCGTGCGCGCGCTGACCGGCGGCCACGGCGTCCACTCGGTTCTCGAATGCGTCGGCACCGAGGAAGCGATGCGCACCGCAATCGGCATCGCCCGCGCGGGTGGCGCCATCGGCCGCGTCGGGGTCCCGCATTACCAGGCGATCCCCGATTCGGAGCCCGCGTTCTACAACAATCTCACGATCAGCGGCGGCCCCGCGCCCGTCCGCGCGTACATCGAGGAGCTGCTCCCGGATGTGCTCGAGGGCCGGATCGAACCCGGCCGCGTGTTTGACCGGGCCATCAGTCTCGACGCGGTTCCCGACGGCTACCGGGCGATGAACGAGCGCGAGGCGATCAAGGTCATGGTGAAGCCTTGAAGGAGCGATCAATGCAAAAGCGCAGACTTGGGAAGAGCAAACTCGAGGTCTCGGCGCTGGGGCTCGGCTGCATGGGGATGAGCCAGAGCTACGGTCTCCCACCGGACAAGCAGGCGATGATCTCGCTCATCCGCACGGCCGTCGAACGCGGCGTCACATTTTTCGATACCGCCGAAATTTACGGTCCGTACACCAACGAAGAGCTCGTCGGCGAGGCGTTGGCGCCTGTGCGTCGGCAGGTGGTGATCGCCACCAAGTTCGGCATCAAAATCGAGAACGGCCAACAGGTGCAGGACAGCCGCCCCGAGCGCATCAAGCAGAGCGTCGAGGGTTCGCTGAAACGGCTCCGGACAGACGTTTTGGATCTCTATTATCAGCACCGGGTCGATCCGACGGTGCCGATCGAAGACGTGGCGGGAACGGTCAAAGAATTGATCGCGCAAGGCAAGGTGAAGCACTTCGGCATGTCGGAAGCCGGCGTGCGCACGATCCGCCGCGCGCACGCGGTCCAGCCGCTGACGGCCGTGCAGAGTGAGTATTCGCTGTGGTGGAGACGCCCCGAGGAAGAGCTGCTGCCAACCCTGGAAGAGCTCGGCATCGGGTTTGTGCCATTCAGTCCCCTCGGCAAGGGCTTCCTGACGGGCGCGATCGACGAGAAGACGACGTTCGTGAAATCGGACTTCCGCAACATCGTGCCGCGCTTCACACCTGAGGCGCGTAAGGCAAATCAGACCATCGTGGATGTCCTGCGGAACATTGCGGAGAAGAAGGAGGCGACACCGGCGCAAATTGCACTCGCGTGGCTGCTCGCGCGGAAGCCGTGGATCGTACCCATCCCGGGCACGACCAAACTGGCGCGCCTGGAAGAAAACATCGGCGCCGCGGCAATCCGGCTCGCGGCCGACGATCTCCGCGACATCGACAGCGCCGCCTCACGGATCACGATTCAGGGCGCGCGCTACCCCGAACACCTGGAGAAACGGACGGGCCTCTGACATGCGCATCGGCATTCGACGGCTTGACGGCGGGTGGCGTCGGGTAATGCACGTCGATGAACCGGCGAAAGGACTCCTTGAATTTCAGCCGGTTCTCAGGACGGTCGAACCAGGCGCGGTGCCGGGCGTTCTCTGCCGCGATCACCGGATACCAGGTCTCGCGCAGGCGTCGTTTCCACCACCCCTGGCAGCGGTCATACACGGTCTCCACGAAGTTCCAGACCATGAAGGCGTAGGCGTCGTACCGCCGCGCGTTGCTGGGATCGGGCGATGCCGGAAAGTCCAGGAGATCGGGGTGCTCCAGGCCGATCTGCAGCAGGTCGAAATAGACGCGGTCCAGCTCAGCGTAGTAGCTGTCCCGCAGAGTCGTCCGGAAGCTCCAGATCGAATAGAACAGGGTGAGGACGATGCCGAGGCCTGCCCCGGTGTCGGCGATTATTTGGACTTTCGTCCACATTGTCATCACTTCGGTTCCGTCGGCAAACGCTGCCACGCTGGTCGCTCCTCTCAGCCTCACTCGAGTCGAACGGGGTCGGACACGTCATGCAACATCTGGACGATCCGGGGATCGTCAAACGAGCAGCGGTACACGTCCCGATAGACCGTCCTGAGCCATCGTTCCAGGTCACCCTTGGGAAGCGGCCGCAGGGGGTCCGCCCAGTACAGCATCAGGTCCATCTCGGGAGGTGGGCCTTGCCCGGGCAACGGTAGGATGTAGTGCAGCCTGGAGACTCGCACGCACCCCAGGCGCCGATAGAACTGCTGTCTGCGCGTCCGCATCTCGCGGTCGCCCGACGCTTCACGGTCGGAGTCGACCTCGAGCAAGATGGGAAGGCTCGCGTGCTGCGGCGTCATGGCGTGCACCACGGTCTGCTTGAACAATGCGCTCCCCAGACCGCGATTACGCCGCTGCGGCGTCACCGCCATGTACTCGAGAAGGGCGAAGCGCTCGGTGGGCGGCAAGAACAGGATGCTGAAGCCGTCGACGTGGCCGGACCCGTTCATCACGCCGACCCAGTACTCGGGCGCGCGGACCATCGCGCAGATCCACTCCTCAGGTTTCTGCTCCCGCACCGCGATCGACGCGGCGTAGATTTCGTATAGCTCCCGAAAGGTCGATCCGCCGCAGGATCGCAGTTGTTCCACCTGATCGCGATCGGTCATCGAGGACGAATCTAGACGATTTATGACCGACCCACAGGTAGTGATCATTGGCGCCGGCGTCGCCGGCCTGACTGCGGCGCGCGAGCTCGCGGCGGCGGGCACGCGCGTCCTGGTGCTCGAGGCACGGGATCGCCTCGGTGGCCGCGTCCTGACGCACCACGCGGCCGAAGGCCCGGTCGAGCTCGGAGCCGAGTTCGTGCACGGAGCCTTCCCCGAGATTCTTACAGTCGTCGAGGAAGCGGGGCTGCGGCTTCGGGAGGGAGGCCGGGGCGCACCAGGCCGGACCGCTGGGCCGCGCCAGCCCGCGGACTACTTCGCCGCCATGGATCGCCTGCTCGGCCTCGCGTCGGTCGGAGCTGCCGACGAGTCCTTCCAGCAGCTCGTTGCGCGCGCCCGGCAGTTCCGGTTTGCCGACGGCTACGACGGCCTCGTGACGGCCATCTTCCAACGGATCGACTCCCGGCTCTGCGACGTGCAGTGCAACGTCGTGGCGACGGCCGTCGAATGGCGGCGGAAGCGGGTGCTTATCAGGACCGCCGCCGGCGCGGAGTTCACGGCGCCGCAGGCGATCGTCACGGTGCCACTCGGCGTGCTCAAGGCCGGAGCACTCCACTTCACGCCGACGCTGACCGGCAAGGAACAGGCGCTGCGCGTGCTGGAGATGGGAGCGGCCGTGCGGGTCAGCTTGTGTCTCGAGAGCGAGGTCTGGGCGACACAAGATCGTCTTGCGGACGACGGGTTCCTGCTCACGGGCGAACCACCGTTTCCGGCATGGTGGGTGAGTCGCCCGCCGCCGTATCCAGTTGTGACGGCCTGGGCCGGGGGTCTCCATGCGCGCGCTCTCGCCGGGCTCAGCGAGGCGCAGCAGGTTCGCGTCGCGGTCGACGCGGTGACCCCCGTCTTGGGGATCGACCCGGTGCGGCTGCACCAAGGACTGCGTGGCGGATTCAGTCACGACTGGCAGGCCGATCCGTTCTCGTGCGGCGCCTACAGCTATGCCGCTGTCGGCGGCAGCGTCGCGGGGGAGGAGTTGGGGGCGCCGCTCGATGGGACGCTCTTCTTCGCGGGGGAAGCCACGGAATCCGATGGCCAGAACGCGACGGTCCACGGCGCGATCGCCAGTGCGCAGCGGGTCGTGAGAGAAGTCCTGCGCAGCTAGCCCTCCGCCTGGGAGATCACAATGCGAATAGGCATTCTCGGTTCGGGATTGATGGGCGGCAAACTCGGCACGATTTTCGCGCGTGCCGGGCACGAGGTCGTGTTCAGCTACTCGCACAGCACGCAAAAACTGAACAAGCTCGCGCGAGACGCGGGGAAGAAGGCGCGCGCGGGCACACCCGCTGAAGCGACGCAGGACGCGGATGCGCTCCTACTGGCGGTGCACTGGTCGCGCATCGACGACGTGTTGAAGCAGGCGGGTGACCTGTCGGGCAAAGTCATTGTCAGCTGCTCGCTACCGATGAATGCCGACGACACCGACCTCGTCGTCGCTCACACATCGTCGGGCGCGGAGGAGCTGGCAAAGAAGGTTCCAAAGGCTCGCGTCGTGTCGGCTTTCGGCACGGTGCCGAGCGAGGTGCTGTTTGATGTCTTCGAGGGACGGCGCAAGAGCACGAAACCAAGCCTCGTGTATTGCGGGGACGATCCGAAGAGCAAGAAAACTGCCGCGGAGCTGATCCGGGACGTCGGTTTCGATCCGGTGGACGCTGGACCACTACGGATCGCGCGTTACACCGAACCGTTCGCGCTGCTGATTGCTCAGCTCGCGTACGAGGGCGATGACGGCCCGGAGCTGGCGTACCGGTTCGAGCGGTGGTAGTGCCATTGCCGTAGGCGCCGGTCGTCCCTGTCGCCCTTGTTGCTGAAGCGGTACGTCCCGTCCCAGGCCCAGGGGTGCCCTTAGCTCCGCCCAGTCTTCACTCGGGGCGGTAGACGATCTGCCCGCTGGTCAGAAGCTCGACGCAGAAGAGTCTCCCACCGACCTCGAACGTCCAGTGACCCACCCCTGCGCCCCCGAACTGCTGAATCTTCACGGTAAACGATACAGGCACAGGATGGCCACCTGTCACGCCAGGACGTGGAAAAC
>MNDR01000067.1:6635-15841 GCA_001915025.1 Gemmatimonadetes bacterium 13_2_20CM_2_65_7 | reverse complement strand
GTTGAAGCTCAAGCTCGAAGACGCCGAGGAAGTGACCTGATACGGATTGAGCGAGTTCCGCCTGATGATCGACGCGTTCGTGTAATACGTCACGTTCGCATTGAAGTCGGTCCGCGAATCGAAGCGCTGTGAATGGCTCCACGAAATGCCCGTATTGGTCGACTGCTGGTCCAGCTGCGTGCTGTGCGTGTAGCCGAGTGACCCCTGCATGAACCGGTCGAGCCAGCGGTACTGTGCCTGCCCATGCATCGAGACGTACCGCCCGGCGTACCAATCCCCCGAAAACAGCACGTCCACGTAATCGTTGAGCGCGAAATAGTAGCCGAGGTCGGAAAAGTGCCGCGAATAATGCCGTGTGGGCCGGACCAGATCGTTCAGGCCAAAGCGCGGAAACAGAATGCCGCTGCGCCGGCCGCCGCGAATGTCCTGAAAGATGAAGGGCAGCCACATGATCGGCACGTCCCGGACGTAGAGCACGGCCGGCCGCGCGATCATGGTGCGCTTATTGATCCACTTCACCTGTCCGGCGGCAAAATGGTAATCGGGGACAGGCTGAGGATCCGACGTGAAGTTCGCGGAACCGGCGTAGACACGCGTCGATCCCGAGTCGACAGACAGGTTGCCGCGGACGTACCACGTCACCCCACCCTGCTGAAAATCCGTGAGCGCGTCGTGCACGATGCCGCGTCGCACGCACGTGTCGTAGTCCATCGGATCCCCGACGAGCACAGTGCTCTTGTCGAAGAGCTTGGGGTCGCCCACGGCATTCAGCCGGCAGCTCGCTTGGTGGTAGCGAATCGAGTCGGCCTCGACTTGCGTTCCCTCGCGCTCGACGAACGCCTGCCTGCGCAGGAAGATGGTTTGGCTGTCGCCCTGCACGACGAGCGTCTCGGCCACGTAACGGGTGATGCGGTAACCAGGCAACTTGAGCAACGAGTCGATCACATGATCGGGAGTGGGAAAGGTGCGGCTCGGTCCGGTCGGCAGGCCGAGCCGGCGCGCGGTTGCCGTGTCGACGCTGCCGTTTCGTGCCCCTGTGCTGTCGCCTGTGAGCTGCCGTCGCGCTGCTGCGCTGGTGTCCTGGACCGGGCGTCCGACCCGCGACGCCGGAGGCGGGCGCGGGGCGGGCGGTGCCGGCGGCGGATTCTGAGCAGCCAGTGCGCCCGTCCCGAGCAGCAACAACACGATGGTCGCCGCCGCCACGCGACGCGCGCGCCGGCGGCTCGCGATCCAGGCGCACCAGATGCTGAGCTCATAGAGCAACAGCAGCGGAATGAGCATCAACAGCATCGAGACGGCATCCGGGGGGGTGAGGATCGCCGCCAGCCCGGCAGCGATGGCGATCGCGTAGCGCCGCTGCCGTCCCAGGAATTCCGGCGTGACGACCCCGAGCGCTGCGAGAATCGTGATCATGAGCGGCAATTCCGTGATGAGCCCGCATCCCACCACGAACGGCACCGCCATCCCGAAATAGCGATCGATCGTGATCATCGGGTTCAGATCGTAGCGCTGAAACCCGAGCAACACCCGAAGAGCAGCCGGCAGCAACCACTGATAACACGCGATCGCGCCGACGAGAAACAGAAAGACACCGACGACGAGGGCCGGCACGACGAGTCGCTTTTCACGCTCGTACAATGCCGGCGAGAGAAATGCCCAGATCTGATAGATGACGACCGGAGACGCCACCAGGCAGCCCAGCGCGAACGCCACTTTCACCGTCAGCATGAACGGCTCGGCGGGGCTCGTGAAGATGAGTCGCCCGCCCGGCAGGTAGGGAGCGATGGGACGTTTCAGCCACTCGATGACGTCGATGCGGTCGAGCAGGAACCAGCCAACGACCGAGCCGATGACGATGGCAAGCAGACTCCACAAGATGCGCCAGCGCAGCTCCTCGAGATGATCGAGAAACGGCATCTCACCGCGCGAAGGACTTGGAGCCGGCGGGGGCGTTACAGTGTCAGCCACTTGCCCCTCGGATGTTACGGTCTGAGGCGCTGCTGATTTTGACGCGCGAGATCGGCTTCGGGAGAGCGGGGATACCCGGCGATCACCCGGGAGTAATACTTCCGCGCGGTCGCGCGGTCGCCGCGCTGCTCGGCGAGGAGGCCGAGCTTGTAGAGCGCGGAGGCGACGCGCGATGAGTTGGGATAGTTCTTCACAACTTGATCGTACACCGCAGCGGCGGAATCGGGGGCTCCTTGCTCGAAGCTCTCTCCGACGTAATACAGCGCGTCGGGAGCCCGTTCGTGCGTGGGGAAGATCCGTAAGAATTCGCGGAGGCCGAGACGCGCCGTGGCGAGGCTGCCACGGCGATACTGTTGCAGCGAGAGGTCGTACATCTGATCGGGACCGGGGCCCGCAGGATTGCCGGACGGACCGACCGGCGTGCCGCCGGCGCCCGCGCCCCCCGACGGTCCCGCATTGTCTTGCTGCTGGTTACGCGCTTCGATGCGCGAGCGCAGCTCGGTCAGCCGTTGCTGACTCTGCCCGGTCAGCTCCTGCACCGAGACGAGCTGCTGCTGCACCGAAAGCAGCTCAGTGCGCAGGTCGCCACGCATTTGGACGAGGTACGCCTGCTGCGTCGCCAACGCCTGTTGCAACAGCCGGACGGCGGCCAGGATGGTGTCCCGTTCCGCCGCCCGCGCCGCGTCACTCTTCGCCAGATCGGCTCGCAGATCCTGGTCCTGGAGCTCGACTTTCCGGACGTCGCCTTTCAGCGCGCATCCGGCCAGGAGCCCCAGGAGCAGGACTACGGCGCTACGACGGGCGACGGAGGTTATCGCCACCGCTGATCACTTCGAACTCGTCGCGCCGGTTCTGCGACCAGGCGGCTTCGTCGTGGCCCTGCGCGAGCGGTTTCTCCTCGCCCCACGATTGCGTCTCGATGCGGCCGGCGTCGATCCCGTGACTGACGAGATACTGCTTGGCCGCCTGCGCGCGGCGATTACCGAGCGCCAGGTTGTACTCGTCCGAGCCGCGCTCATCGCAATGCCCGCCGACGCGGATGCGGAGATTGGCGTTGGCCTGCAGAATCGCGACTTTCTGATCGAGGATCGCCGCATCCTCGGAACGGATGGTCGCCTTGTCATAGTCGAAGTGGATCATCGTCGCCAGCGTGGCGCGCACTTCTTCGGCCGTGTGGCTGAGTGCGGCGATCGAATCCGCCTCCCGCTGCCGGGCCACGCGCTCCGCTTCCTCGCGCGCCCGCCGGTCCGCCTCGGCTTGCGCCGCGGCGATCGAGTCCTGCCGCGCCCGCTCCGCCGCTGCCGCCGAGTCCGCGTTCGGTTGCGGAGCCGTCTGCGGCGGCGGGTTCGAGGCACACGCGCCCGCCCCGATGGCGACGCCGAGGCCAATCACGAGGAGCAACGATACCGATTTCATCCTGTCTCTCCGATCACGGGGTGGAAGAAGGAGCCTCCGAAAGCCGTGGAGACCAAGCCGGCAAACGCGCGCCGCTCTGCTGCAGCAGCGGCCGGATACGGCCGGTTTCAAGATCGATGATCCACAACTGGCGGTAGCCTGACCGGTCGGAAACGAAGGCGAGGTGACGACTGTCGGGCGCCCAGGTCGGATCCTCGTTACGCCCCACCGAGGTGAGCTGACGGACCGTACGCGTGCGTACGTCCAGCACGAACACCTGCAGCGTCCCTGCCACGTCCCGGTGAAATGCCACCGATTGCCCGTCGGGCGACCACTCCGGCGCGTTGGACGCGCCGGTGACGCCATAATCGAACGGAGCGAACAACTGCTGATCCGTTCCATCGGCCGCCATCACATAAATCTGCGGCAGACCCGGGCGCGTCGAGACAAACGCGATGCGTTGTCCGTCGGGACTGAACGTCGGGGACAAGTTGTCTGAAAAGTGCCCTACGGTCAAGCGCCGTAAACAACAGTTGTTCTTGACGTTAATTGTGTAGATGTCGGTGCCTTCTTCGGTTGCCCGACTGAACGCGAGCGTCTGTCCGTCAGGCGAGAATGCGGGCGTGAAATCGAGTGCGGTCCCCGTCGTCGCGACCGCGCTACGCTTCCCCGTCGCCATTTCCTGCACATACAACCAGCCGTGGCCCGCCTGGAACTCCATGTAGGCGAACCGCCGGCCGTCGGATTCCCACGCCGGCGACATCGCCTGTCGATCCGAGGACGACACGAGCTTCTGATCCGCGCCGTCCTGATCGATCTGGTAGACCTTCCCATCTTTCACGAAGAGCACCCGCGTCGCCGCTATTCCCGCAGTGCCGAGGGCAGCCTGGACCATCTGATCGGCCAACCGATGCACGGCCTGCCGGAACTCCGGATCGGTCGACCGCGGCACGACCGCGCGCACGGTCCGACGCACGCCCGCTGCCGCGATGTCGTGTAGCGTCCCCACGGTGGTGTCTCCGGCCGCCGTGATATCGAGTGCGAAGTCGGCACCCAGCGCCTGATACAGTGGGTAGTTCAAGGCTGCGGATAAGGTGCGATCGCTGTGGGCGGTCTTCGTGCCACCAGACGATGGCGTCGCCAGGCGGATCGAATCGCCACCGGGCAGTGAAATGACCTCGAAGCGATCGCTGTAGTCGAGATCGCGAGCGACGATGGCGCGAACCGAATCGAGTCCCATGCCTTTCCGCGGCAACATTACCATGCCCGGCCGGACGCCCAACCGCCCAACCGCTCAACCGCCCAACCGCCATCATTGCCGTTGCCCCGAGAAGTAAAACCGCACGAACAACACGTCCGCGGTCCAGCCGTTGGGAAGCGCGCCGAACGCCTTAAATCGCCCCGCCTCCTCCACCGCCCCCTGCGCCTCGAGATCGAACGCAAAGTTGCCGGAGCGGCGGATGAACTGCAGGTCGGTGACCGAGCCATCGCGGTGCACGAAGAACGACACCTCCGACTCGAGCGGCGTGCTCTGCGCGGGCCGTTGCCACCGCCGCAACACCTGCGACACGATGTTCTGCAAGTATTCCGGAAACGGAAAGGCGATGCCTTCCGTGCTCACCGTCGCGACGTCGTTGCCTGTCGATGGCTTCTCGCCGGGCAGGGGTTGCGCCGTCGGTGTGGTTCGTGGCGCGGCCTCGCGATGCGTCTGATCGCGCGTCGGCGGCGGCGTCGCCCGCGAGACGGTGCTGCGCGGAGTCTTCGCGGCGGGCACCGGTGCCGGCTTCTCCTCGGCGGGTCGCTCGAATGCTTCCGGCGCCTTGCGCGCTTCGAGGTCCGCCTCCGGCGCGGCAATGAGGCGGACGGTGTACGTCGGCGGCAGCCGGACCCGGCCAGCGGGTGTAGCGAACAGGAACACACCGACGAGCCCGTGCACGACGAGCGTGCCCGTCACCGCCATGCCCACCGGTACCTGCGCGCGACTGCGTCCTCTCATCGATTGATCGTCTCCGGCTCCGCTACGAGACCGACATCCCGTACGCCCGCTCCGCGAATCACCGCGAGCACCTGCACGACCCGGGCGTATGCCACCCGACCGTCGGCCCGCAGATACACCCCTGTGGGCCGTTTCGTTCGGACAAAGGCGGGGAACGTGGCCCGGAAATCGTCGTAGGAGAGCCCGGCTTGATCGAGATAGATCTTGCCATCGGCGTCCACGGTCACGACGAGTCCCTGCTTCGGCTCGATGGCGCGCACCTGCGCGCGCGGCAACCGCACATCGACTCCGCCCTGCATGATGGGCGCGGTGATCATGAAAATGATGAGCAGCACGAACGCGACGTCCACCAGCGACGTCACGTTGATGTCGGCGTTCAGCGGCAGTTCTCCGTGTCCGCGAAGTCCCCCGCCGCCACCTCCTAACAGTCCGGCCATCAGATCCGTCCTTCGCGAGCCAACGTGCCGACGATCTCCTGGGCGAAGCCCTCGAGCTCGCCGGCGAACAGGCCCAGCCGGTTCACGAAAATGTTGTACGCCATGACCGCCGGAACGGCGACCGCCAGCCCGCCGACCGTCGTCACGAGCGCTTCTGCCACTCCGGGAGCGACCGCGGTGATGTTCCCCGAGCCGCCGACCGCGATGCCGATGAATGCATCCATCACTCCCAGCACGGTGCCGAGCAGCCCCAGCAACGGACTCACCGAGCCGAACGTGGCGAGCCACGGGATGAACCGCGCCGCCCCGTCGCGCTCGGCAGCGACCTCCTTGGCAAGCACCATTCGCAACGCTTCGAGCTGGGTCGTCGTCAACGCAGCCGATGATGCCGCAGCGGCGGGAACGACCCCACTCGTGCCTTTGAGCGTGCCGGGTTTAAGCTCCGAGAAGAATTGCACCGCTTCCCGCAGCAACCGATTGTACGGCGATGGAGGCAGGCGCATTGCCGCGTGGTAGGCGTCCTCGAGGCGCGGCGCCTTTTCGACCTCCGCCAGAAAGCGATCACCCATGGTCCGCATCCGGCGGAATTGCCACCACTTGAGCACGATCAAATACCACGAGACGACGGAGAAGACCGCGAGGATGGCCAAGACGAACTGCGTTTCGCGGCTGGACGTCAGCACCAATTCCCACGGTGTCGTGGGAATCGCGCCTCGGACCTGTAGCAGCAGCATCAGGTTCCCTCCCCTCCCCCTCGGTAGCCTTGCGGATGCGCCCGATGCCACTGCCAGGCGCTCTCCAGGATTTCCTCGAGACTCGAGTGCTTCGTCCGCCATCCGAGTACCGTGGCCGCGCGTTGCACAGCCGCGACCAGCGCGGGCGGATCGCCAGGCCGGCGCGCGCGCTCGACGGTTGCAATCGGGCGGCCGGTGAGGCGTCGCGCGACTTCGACAACCTGACGCACCGATTGACCCGCTCCCGTCCCAAGGTTCACCGCGACGGGCGCTCCGCTGTCGAGTGACACTTCGAGCGCGCGCACGTGCGCGTCCGCGATATCCACGACGTGGATGTAGTCGCGAACTGCGGTGCCGTCGGCCGTTGGATAGTCGGTCCCGAAGATCGAGACAGCCGGTTGCTTGCCGAGCGCCACCGCCAGGATGTTCGGAATCAGGTGCGTCTCAGGGTCGTGGTCCTCTCCCCGCTGTTCCGTGGCGCCCGCTGCATTGAAGTAGCGCAGACTCACCACCCCAAGTCCGTTCCGCGGGCCATAGTCCGCGAGCAGTTTTTCGAAATCGCGTTTTGTCTCACCGTACGGATTCACGGGCGCTTGCGGCGAGTCCTCGGTAATCGGAATAACCGCCGGATGCCCATACACCGCGCATGACGACGAGAAGACGAACCGGCGTATCTTGGCCCGGACCGCCGCCTCCAACAGTACACGGGCGGCGGTCACGTTGTTGGTCACATACTTGCCCGGCTGCGCCACCGACTCCGGCACGAGAGCGAAGGCCGCCATGTGGATAATGGCGTCGATCCGCTCCTGCCCGAGCAGGGCCTCGACCAACTCGCCGTTGCCGACATTGCCCTGCACGAAACTGGCGCGACGTGCGACGGCATCGCGGTGTCCTGTGCTCAGATCGTCGAGCACGAAGACGCTCAATCCCCGTTCGAGAAGTTGATCTACGATGACGCTACCGATGTACCCTGCCCCACCCGTGACCAGGACTCGTCGCGTCACGACGGGGGAAAGGACTCCATCCCGAACAGGCGCCGCAGCGCTTCGAGGAGGCCGTAACCGCGACCTTCTTCGGCCGCCGCCTTCAAAGCCACCGTGGGTTGATGGAGGAACTTGTTCATGAGCGCCTGACTGAACTGCTCGACGCGGGCGCGATCCTCGGGCGAGAGTGTCCCCAGCTGCCGCAATGCTCGCTCCAGTTCGGCCGCGCGCAGCGCTTCCATGCGGCTGCGGAGCTCTTTGATCGCCGGGACGACGCCGAGGCCGCCGTACCAGACCCAGAAGAGATCGGTCTCCTCCTCGACGATTCGCTCGGCGGCCGGAATCTCGTCGCGCCGGCGCGCGGTGGCTTGCGCCGCTACCGTTTGCAGATCGTCGACATCGTAGAGGAACACGTTTTCGAGCTGCGCGACGGCTGGATCGACATCCCGCGGCACGGCCAGATCGAGAACGCACAGCGGTCGCCCACCGCGGCCGGCGATGATGTGACCGACGCGTTCCCAGGTGACGACCGCGTGCGGCGCGGCCGTCGAGCAGAGCGCGATGTCCGTCGTCGCAAAGTGTGCCCACGCTTCCTCGAGCGACACCGCGCGGCCACCCAGGCGTTCCGCGATGGCCCGCGCGCGCTCCTGCGTGCGGTTGGCGACGAGCGTGATCTGCACCCCCTCGTCGCTCAGACAAGTCGCCGCGAGCTCGGCCATATCCCCGGCGCCGAGAATCAGTGCGCTGCGGCCCGCCAGATCGCCAAAAATCTTTCCGGCGACCGCCACGCCGGCTGACGCCGCGGACGCGGTGCCCATGCCGAGACCGGTTTCGGTGCGGACGCGCGACCCCACGTGCAGGGCCGTCTGGAACAGGCGGTGCAGCACCGGACCAGCTTGAGCGCGCGAGATTTCCCACGCTTCACGGACCTGTCCCTGGATCTGCGATTCACCGAGGATCATCGAATCGAGTCCGGAAGAGACGCGATACAGGTGGCGAACGGCCTCGCGATCGCGCACGACATATCCGTATTCTCGTAATCCACCGGCGGGCGCCGCCGGCAGGCGCTCCCCGAGCAGCGACCAGACGGCTTCGAATGCGGGTTCCTCTTCGCCGACGAGATAGAACTCCGTCCGATTGCACGTCGAGAGCAGCACGCCACCCTGCGCGCCCGCCGCCATGACACGCGCCAGTGCGCCGGGCACCTCATGCGCGCCGTGCGCAAAGCGCTCACGCACGTCGAGCGGTGCAGTGCGGTGGTTGACGCCGAGGACTTTGATGCCGACACCGCTGTGGTCGCTCATAGAAACCGTTCGACGCCTGGCTGGGCAAGCTTCAGCGCGACATAGACGAGCAGCACGGCAGAAAACCCCGCGATGCTGGCGAATGCCGCGCGCCGGCCCGCCCAATGGCGCACCACGCGCACCCAGACCGCCCATCCGAGGACGACCCAGGTGAACATCCCCCAGACGATCTGCGCCTTCGCGACGTGGAGACCGCCGGAGAAGCGCGCGCCGTAGCCGAGTGCCAACAGCACGCCGAGCGTCAGCGTGGGAAAGCCGACGATGAGTGCGAATCGATTCAGCTGATCGAGCCGCTCGAGTGGCGGGAAGAGCTGGAAGACCTGCCCGAACCGCCGGGCCTTGAGCTCCCGGAACTGAAGCAGGTAGAGCGCCGCCGCGATGAAGGCCAG
>MNDR01000067.1:0-6578 GCA_001915025.1 Gemmatimonadetes bacterium 13_2_20CM_2_65_7 | reverse complement strand
GCTCGCTGGCGAGCTGCAGCAGCACCAGACACAACGCCAACATCGAGAGCGCCGGGCCCAGTCCCACGAGTGTGAGTTGTGAGATCGCCAGCACGTGCACCGCGGCACCGCCGCACGGCAGCGCAATGTTCAGCGCGCGTGGCGACGGTGGCAGCCTCAGGAAGGGCGCCAAGGCGAGCGCTGTGCCCAATCCGTACAGGGCCAGAACAATGAGATGCAGGGTGACAATCACGGCCGGTACGAACCGGACCCGCGCTGGCCGCGGGCCCGGTCGCCTATCAGGAGGGCATCTTTTTGATCAGGCGTACGGGGAGACCTCGATCGAGCCCCGGATGCAGGATCTGGAGCAATAAACCCGTAGCCGAATGCTCGCGGGTATGGACCACCATGAGTACGGCGCGGGTCTCTTCGGACGCCGATCCGATGAAACCTTCGGCCGGCTTGTAGATCTCGAAGACGTCGCCGAGCGAGACACCTTCGCTGCGCCCCTTGTCGATGAAGAAGAACTGCTGGGCTCCGGCGATCGGATGCGGATCCCGCGGTTCCAATAGCTTTCCGACGAGGCCCTTCTCGACTGGTGTCGCGCGAACCTGACCAGGATCGTGGAACGGCTCCAGCGGCATGGCCAGCTCGCCGTCGTGAATGAGGCCGAATTGCCTCACGACACGCGCGAGCACCTGCTGCTCCTGGACCGACGTGACCCGAACGATCCCGAGCGGCACGACGACGTCGCCCCAGCGCCCAAATTCGAGCGTCCGGTCGATGCGCGCGAGCAGCAGCGAGTCGCCGACGTGATACGAGGCGTTCCTCGGCGGCCGAATCGCGATTTCCTCGAACGTGGTTGCGCTCGTGCGCTCTGTGAGACGATGAATGGCCGGTGTCGCCGTGGCTCCCAGGACATGCGCCCAAGGCAGGCGTTCGTTTTCGCTGAGGAAGCCCGCGGCGTAGAACTCGCCGGCGCGCACTGGGTGGTACGGTTGATGGCTATACGCCCGCAGCACATCCCGCACCTGTTGCGTCTTGGTGGGGCGGCGATCGAAAATCGTTTCGTACGACTCGGCGACGGTCGGCGGCGGTGCCTCGACGACGAATTGTGTGGTGTCGGCAGGAATCGTATCGATCGGCGCGCGCGCGGTATCGACCGGCACCGTCGCCGCGACCGTGTCACCGGGAGCCGCGCGCACCGTATCCGCCGCAACGTGAGTCGTATCCTGTGGCACGGCGGTGACGGTGTCGCCGCCCTGCGCGACCGTCACGACATCGGCGAGATTCAGGACCTCACCGGGATAAATCCAGTGCGGGTCCTCGATCACATTGGTATTGAGCCGATAGATCTCGGGCCAGAGCAGTGGGTCGTTGAAATACATCTGGGCGATGGACCAAAGAGTCTCACCGCGTGAGACAGTATGGCTCGCGGGAAGCTGTCCCTGGGCGGCGGCGGCCGCCTGCGTCGTGTCCTGCTGCGTGGTATCCCGATGTTGCGTGGTGTCCTGCGCCGGCAGGACGGTCCACGCGAGCGGCAACGCCGCCAGGGCCAGTAGTATGGCGCGGCTAGAACGGCAGATCGTCGTCCTCCTCATCCAGCGCCTCCGGGAACGCGTCGAGCGATTCTGGGGCCTTCCCTCCGACTTCAGCGGCCCCCTTCCCAGCTCCGGCCCCCGCCCCCACTGGGGCGGCTCCACCTCTGGACCCAAGCATTATCAACTCGCGCGCGATGATCTCGGTGACGTAGCGCGTTTGCTTCTCACGGTCTTCCCAGGTGCGGTATTCGATCCGCCCCTCGACGTAGACCTTGTCACCCTTCTTGAGGTACTTCTCGCACACATCAGCGAGACCGGATCCGGTCTTGTTATTCCAGCAGATAACCCTGTGCCAATCGGTCTTTTCCTGTTTTTCCCCGCCGGTGCCGGTCCACTGCCTGCTGGTGGCCACCGAGAGGGTGGCGACTCGGGAACCGCTATTCGTGCTACGCACCTCGGGATCGGCACCCAAGTTCCCGATCAGAATGACCTTATTGAGACTGCGGCTCACAACAACCTCCGGCGATAATGCGGGTTGGGTCCAAGGGGTGCCCAACACTATATAAATCGCAAGTCGTTCTGTCAATCAAAGATACGCCACTTGTACCAAAGTTATGCGTTAACTCGGAGCACGATGGCATCCTCGACCGGCCGGCGATAATAGCCCGGACGCCGACCGACTTCCTGGAAGCCGAGGGCGCCGTACATGGCCCGAGCGCCAGCGTTGGACTCGCGCACCTCGAGATAAATCTGCCGGACGCCTCGCTCAGCGAGCGCCGAGATGACCTCTTGAACGAGCGCGCGCCCGATCCCGCCGCGCCGGACGTCGGGAGCCACAGCGACGTTGAGAATCTCTCCTTCGTCGGCGGCGTCGAGGGCGACGACGTAGCCGACGACACGGTCCTTCGTTTCCGCAACGCGAAACAGTGCATCGGACGAAAGACAGTCGCGGAAATCTTGCGTCGACCACGGGTCGGCAAAGACGCCTTGCTCGATCGCATGGACCGATGGGACGTCGCTGAGCTTAGCGGGACGAATGAGGGAGGGGACGACCGTGGCGGGCCTCCCATTTGACCTGCGCTTCCGCGGGCCGGCCGTAGATCGGCTCGCTCGAGGCGTCGAGGGTGCGCCGCGCTGTCTCGAGCGCCGATAGCGTCAGCAACGATGCCGCAATCGGCGGCACGGTGTCCAGGCCGACGGGCAACCGGCCGATCCAGTCGAGAATCTCCGCGGTGTAACGCTGCGCACCGTCGCCAACGGCGAGCAACGGCCGATCGGGGGGAGGCGCAATCTGTGCAAGGTCGCGAACCTCAAAGAGACCAGGCGCGACGACTGTCTCGACGCGACCGGGGAAGAATTTGTAAATCGCGGCGAACACCTGCCCGCGCAGCGCGTCGAAGCAGGCAACGATCGGGCCGGCTTGTCCGCCTGCAGCAGCGTGTGCCGCGCCAAGCAGTGATGGCACGGCGACGAGTGGCAGCTCCCGCTCTTGAGCGAGCCCCTTTGCTACTGCCCACGAAATACGCAGACCAGTGAAACTACCGGGGCCGTCCCCGACGACCAGCCCTGAGATCTGCGCGAGCTGGACTCCAGAATTCTCGAGGACTTCCTGGATGAGTGGAACGATCTGGGCGGCATGTTGGCGCGCACCGCGCATCGACCGCGCACCAACAACACGCTCGGGCGTACCGACCGCTACGCTCCCGATCTCCGTCGCCGTGTCGATCGCCAGCCACATCGGAGGGGGAGGGGGCGTCCGGCTCACGCAGCTTCCTCGAGCACTCGACGCGCGGGATCGGCATCGTACGACAGTTGAAAATGCCGGTCGAGCGCCGGCGCCCAACTCCCGGCGCGCTCCGGCCACTCGATGAGAATCACCGCGCGGTCACGGATCATGTCGTCGAAGCCGAGGTCGCGTGCTTCATCGGGCTGACGCAGCCGGTAGCAGTCGACGTGGTAGACCGGGGTCGCGCCGGCAGCGTAGTGGTGGACGAGAGCGTAGGTCGGACTTGTTGCCCGCGATCGCGCGCCCAGGCCACGGCATATCGCCTGCACGAGCGTGGTTTTGCCCGTACCCAGCTCACCCGACAACCCGATGACAGCGGGAGCCGTGAGGCGAGCGCCGATCTCCTCACCGAACCGGCTGAGCTCGCTCGCGGAGAGGCGCATCGGCCTTGAGCTCGAGGAGCTGATCGCGCAGCACCGCCGCCAACTCGAAATCCAGCTCCTCGGCCGCCGCTTGCATTTGTTGCTCGAGCAGCCGGATGAGCGCATCGCGCTCCCGCGCGTCAGTAGGACGGCGGACGGCGCCGGCCGCCGGTTTTGCAATCCGGGCATCGGCCACGCGCGTGACGAAGCGGATGTCGAGCACGGATTTGACGATCGACCGCGGTGTGATCCCATGCTCCTGGTTATACGCGAGCTGCGTCTCCCGGCGGCGATTCATTTCGTTGAGCGCGCGCTCCATCGAGCCCGTCACGCGGTCGGCGTAGAGGATGGCTTTGCCGCTCAAATGGCGCGCCGCGCGGCCCACCGTCTGGATCAGAGACCGGTCCGATCTGAGGAAGCCTTCCTGGTCGGCGTCGAGGACGGCGACGAGGGAGACCTCGGGTAAGTCCAGCCCTTCCCGGAGCAGGTTGATGCCCACCAGGACGTCGAATTCGCCAAGCCGCAGGCCGCGGATGATCTCGACGCGCTCGATGGCGTCGATCTCCGAGTGCAGGTAGCGCACGCGCACGCCGTGCTGCTGCAGGTAGTCCGTCAAGTCCTCCGCCATGCGCTTCGTGAGCGTCGTGACCAGCACCCGCTCGTTCTTCTTCTCGCGTTGGCGAATTTCGCTCAGCAGATCGTCGACTTGGCCGGCCACGGGACGAATCTCGACGTTGGGATCGACGAGCCCGGTGGGACGAATGATCTGCTCGACGATGACGCCGCCCGAGAGGCGGAGCTCATCTTCTCCCGGCGTCGCCGAAACGAACAGCAAGCGGGGAACGAGCCCCATAAATTCGTCGTAGCGGAGCGGCCGGTTGTCCAGCGCCGAGGGCAACCGGAAGCCGTAATCGACGAGCGTCTGCTTGCGCGAGCGATCGCCTTCGTACATGGCGCCGAGCTGGGGCAGCGTCTGATGCGATTCGTCGATGATGCAGAGCCAGTCGTCCGGGAAATAGTCGAGCAAGCACGCCGGCCGCTCACCGGGTAGTCGCTGGCTGAAATGCCGCGAGTAGTTCTCGATCCCGGCACACCGCCCCACCTCGAGCAGCATGTCGATGTCGAAATGGGTGCGGGATTCGAGGCGTTGAGCCTCCAGCAGCTTGTTCTGGGAGCGCAGCTCTGCGAGCCGCAGATGCAGCTCGGCGCGAATCGAGCTCACGGCGCGCTCGATCGTGGCGCGCTGCGTAACGAAGTGCGTCGCCGGATAGATGGCGCACCGCTCCAGCTCGACAATGACGGTGCCGGTGAGCGGATCGATCTTCGCGATGCGCTCGATTGCGTCGCCCCAGAACTCGATGCGCACCGCCTGCTCATCGTAGGCGGGAAAGATCTCGACCGTATCACCGCGCACGCGGAACGTGCCTCGCTCGAAGCCCACGTCATTGCGCTGGTACTGTACTGCCACGAGGTCGGCCAACAACGCATCGCGCCCGCGAGCCTGCCCCTGCTGCGCCGTTACGAGCAGCTCGCGGTAGAGCTCCGGATCGCCGAGGCCGTAAATGGCGGAGACGCTGGCCACGATGACGACGTCGTTGCGCTCCATGAGACTGGACGTGGCGCGCAGCCGCAGTCGTTCGATGTCGTCGTTGATCGACGAGTCTTTGGCGATGTAGGTATCCGTTGCGGGGACGTACGCTTCGGGCTGGTAGTAGTCGTAATACGAGATAAAGAATTCCACGGCGCTCTGCGGAAAGAACGCCTTCAGCTCACCGTACAGCTGCGCCGCCAGCGTCTTGTTGTGCGAGAGGACGAGTGTCGGCTGTCCGAGGTCGGCGATGACATGCGCCATCGTCATCGTCTTGCCCGAGCCGGTGACGCCGAGCAGTGTCTGGTACTTGTCGCCCCGGCGCAGCCCGGCGCTGAGCTCGCGAATGGCGCGAGGCTGATCTCCCGCCGGCGGCGGTGCGGATCCGAGCTGAAACGGCATAGACAGGAAACTTAACTGGGGACGACTTCAGCGGAGCCCGAATCGCGCCGGGCAATCTCCGTCACGCCCTTCACCTTGCGTACGGCCTTGAGGACCTTGTGGAGATGCGTCTGATTCTCGACCTCGACCAGTACGGATCCGTACACCACGCCATCCTTCGACGCCAGCTCGGCGCTACGAATGTTCGTGCCAGTGCCGCTGATCGCCTCGCAGATGTCCGCGTACAGCCCACGGCGGTCTTCACCACTCACGCCCAGCCGCACGACGAACGTCTCCCCCTCGACCTCACGCCAATCGATCTCGACGCGGCGTTCGTCATCGCCTGACAGCGTCAGGAGATTGGGGCAATCGTTGCGGTGAATCGAGATGCCGCGGCCTTGCGTCACGTAACCGACGACCGGGTCGCCAGGGACAGGCTGGCAGCACTGCGCGTAGCGCACCATCAGCCCCTCGACGCCGTGAATCTTGATGCCCCGCCCCAGGCGCAACCGCTCGATGACCCGGCCGAAAGCCGTCGGCTTCGGGGATTGGACCTCCTCGGGGGGGGCGGGAAGGTCGGGATACAGCGCTTTCATGACCTGACCGAGTTGCACGTCGCCCGCTCCGATCGCCGCCTCCACCTGCTCCGCCCCACCGAGCGACAGCGTGAGCGCCGCCTGTGCGAGCTGATCAGCCGTGGGGGGATCGAGCCGCCGGCGCCGCACTTCCCGCGCCAGTATCTCGCGGCCGAGTGTGACGCTGCGCTCTTGCTCTTCCTGCTTGATCCATTGGCGGATCTTCTGTCGCGCCCGCCCCGTCTGCACGTGCGCCAGCCAGTCGCGGGACGGCTTGGCCTGCGGGCTGGTCAGCACCTCGATCGTGTCACCGTTGCGGAGGGGCCGGTGCAGCGGCGCGATCCGGCCGTTCACGCGAGCGCCATT
>MNDR01000059.1 GCA_001915025.1 Gemmatimonadetes bacterium 13_2_20CM_2_65_7 | reverse complement strand
GCCCAGCAGGCCGGTCCGCTGCTCCTCGCGGAACGGATAGAAGGTCTCGAGCTCATCGGTCGAGAAGCGCCGGTTGCCGACGATTTCGAACGTGCCGATGCGGTAGGGCTCGCCCTCGCTCACACGGACGCGGAGTGTCGCCTTCCCCGTCCCCTCGTGCACCTCGAGCGTGTCGTCGAGCACCTGGAAATCAACGTAGCCCTGCTTGCCGTAGAACTGCGGCAGCTTCTGATGCAGATCGTCATTGAGCTTGTCGTCGTCGTACTCGCCCGACTTGAACCACCAGAACCCTTCCGCCCGCGAGCTCATCTGCGCCACGATCTGCTTATCGGTGAAGTGGGTACTGCCTTCGATCGAGACCTGCGCGATCGCGACGCGGTTGCCTTCCTCGACGTCGAGGATCACGCGCACGCCGGCAGAGTCGCGGTCGTAGATGTAAATCGGCTTCGTGCGCGCGAGGTAATAGCCGCGCGCGTGATACAGCGAATCGATGCGTGCGCGCGCGCGCTCGACCGCTGCGGGATCGAGCGGCCGGCCCTCGGTGAACTGCACCTTGTCCCGCACGGCGTGTTCGGGCAGGCGCTCCACCCCGCGAATGGCCCATTTGACGAGTTGCGGCCGCTCGCGCACCTGAATGGTCAGGACGTTCTTCCCTGCGGGTGTCTGCGTCTGGTTGATCTGGACGTCGTTGAACTGGCCGGTCGCGTAGAGAGCCTGGATGGCACGCTGGACATCGCGGTAATTGATCGCGCGCCCCGGGACGAGGCCGCTCGTCTGGATGATCGTGGCCGGGGTCACCCGCCGCTGGCCGACGACCGCAATCGAATCCGGGACCGGTACGGCAACAGCCGCGACACCACCGACGCCCCCGCCCTGGGCCATGCACAGGCCCGGGGCAAGGACAGCGAGACTGACGACAATTGGAAGTGTGAGCTGGCGGATCACGCCTTCGAGCCGGAGAGTGCCCTGAACGCCAGGCGCTCCTTGTCGGGAGCGACGTCCACCTCGATTTCGTCGCCCTTCGCGAAATCTCCGACGAGGATCTTCTCCGACAGCGGGTCCTCGACGTACTTCTGAATGGCGCGCTTGAGCGGCCGCGCGCCGTAGTGCTCATCGTAGCCGTGCTCCACCAGGAAATCGGTCGCCGCCTGCGTGAGGCGCAGCGTGAGCTCTTCCTCGCCCAGGCGCTTTTGCACGTCGCGCGCCAGGATGGCGACGATCTGCGCGATGTGATCCCGGTTGAGCGAGTGGAACACGATCACATCGTCGAGCCGGTTCAGGAACTCGGGATTGAAGACCTTGTTGACCTCTTCCTTCACCTTCTCCGACATGCGGTCGAATTCGTTGCGCGCATCGGGTTGGCCGAAGCCAAGACTCTTCCCCTTGACCACGTCGCGCGCGCCGACATTCGACGTCATGATCACGACCGTGTTCTTGAAGTCGATCATGCGGCCGTAATTATCGGTCAGATGCCCCTCGTCGAGCACCTGCAGCAGGATGTTGAAGACGTCCGGGTGCGCCTTTTCAATCTCGTCGAGCAATACGACGGAGTACGGTTTGCGCCGGACCGCCTTGGTGAGCGTTCCGGAATCCTCGTAGCCGACGTAGCCGGGCGGCGCGCCGATCAGCCGGCTCACCGAGAATTTCTCCATGTACTCCGACATATCGACGCGGATCAGCGCGTTGGCGTCCGCGAACAGGAAGCGCGCCAGCGCCCGCGCCAACTCGGTTTTCCCGACTCCGGTCGGACCGCTGAAGATGAACGACCCGATCGGCCGCTTGGGATCCTTGAGGCCCGCGCGGCTGCGGCGGATGGCACGCGAGATCACCTGGATGGCCTCGTTCTGGCCGACGACGCTCTCATGCAGCTCGTCTTCCATGCGAAGCAGACGGGCCGTCTCGGCTTCCTGAAGCCGGGTGACCGGGATTCCCGTCCACCGCGACACGATGAAGGCAACGCCTTCCTCGTTGATCGTGGGCCGGCGCGTCTGCCGCTCACGCTCCCACTCTTCCTGCTTGCGGCGGATTTCGGACTGCAGCTCGCGCTCCGAATCGCGCAGCGAGGCCGCACGCTCGAAGTTCTGATCGCGGACCGCGGCCTCTTTGTCGCCGCTCAGGTTCTCGAGTTTCTCTTTCAGTTCGGCGACTTCCGGCGGCGGCACCTGGGCCGCTAGGCGCGCCCGCGCACCGGCTTCATCGATCACGTCGATGGCTTTGTCGGGCAGGAAGCGATCGGTGATGTAGCGCTCCGACAGCTTGGCCGCTTCGGTCAGCGTATCATCCGGAATGATGACGCGGTGGTGATCCTCGTACCGCTTCCGCAGTCCTTTGAGGATCTCGATCGTCTCGTCGACCGTCGGCGGATCGACGATCACCGTCTGGAACCGCCGCTCCAGCGCGCCATCCTTCTCGATGTACTTGCGGTACTCGTTGAGCGTCGAGGCGCCGACGCACTGCAGCTCCCCGCGCGCCAATGCCGGCTTCAGCATGTTGGACGCGTCCACGGCGCCCTCGGCAGCCCCGGCGCCGACGAGGGTGTGCAATTCGTCGATGAACAGAATGATGTTCTTGTTCTGCGCAATCTCGTTGATGACCGCTTTGAGGCGCTCCTCGAACTGGCCGCGGTACTTCGTTCCAGCGATGACCGCCGCCATGTCGAGCGACAGCACGCGATGATCCTTCAGCGCGTCGGGGCACTGCCCGCCCGCGATGAGTTGCGCCAATCCCTCGACGATCGCCGTCTTGCCGACGCCGGGCTCGCCGATCAGGACCGGATTGTTCTTCTTGCGCCGCGACAGAATCTCCATCACCCGCTCGATTTCCTTCTGCCGCCCGATCGTGGGATCGAGCGCGCCTTCGGCCGCGAGCTGCGTGAGGTCGCGGCAGAAATGATCGAGCGCAGGCGTCTTGGATTTCTTTTCGCTCTTCGGTGGCGTGGGCTGCGCGCCCGTCCCACCGCCTGCGGGGGTGGCCGGCATCTCGCTGCCAAGCAGCCGCAGCGTCTCCGCGCGCGCCTGCTCCAGGTTCACGCCGGCGTCGGTCAAGACCTGCGCGGCGATCCCCTTTTCCTCGCGCAGCAGGCCGAGCAGCAGATGCTCCGTGCCGACGTACGAATGATTGAGCTCGCGCGCCTCGCTCATCGCCAGCTCGAGCACCTTCTTGGCGCGCGATGTATAAGGAAGATCAGGCCCGGCAGCGGCTGCGGCTTTGCCCTTCTTCACCGTCTCCTCGATCTTCTGCTGGATCTCCTCGAGGTCGACGTTGAGGTTGGTGAGCACGGCCGCGGCGACGCCCTCTCCCTCGCGGATCAGGCCGAGCAGAATGTGCTCGGTGCCGACGTACTCGTGATGCAGACGGGCCGCCTCTTCGCGGGCCATCTGCAGAACCTTCCGGACACGATCCGTGAAATTGTAGCCGTTCATCGGGATTTCGAATTCACCCTTTCGCCGTTCAGCTGGGTTCCGCTTCGAGCAGCCGCCGCACAAACGCAGCGCGCACCGTCGGCAGCTCGCGGTCGCCGGTAGACCGGCCATCCATCGCTGCCAGGTGCGCGGGTTGAGTGTAGATCAACAACTTGTTGAGCGTATATACCCCTGGTCCCGGGAGCAGATTCAGCCCAACGCCCAACCGCACACCGCTCAACAGATTCATCGTCTCTTCAAACGACAACCGGCGCGCATGCTTGAGCAGACCATAAGCGCGCCACGTTTTATCCTCTACTTCCTCTGGTGCTGTTCTGAGCAGCACGTCCCGTGCCTGCTCTTCGTATTCAACGACTTGCCGCACGATTTTTCCGAGGTGGTCGATCAGTTCGTCTTCGGTCTTCCCCAGCGTGGTTTGGTTGGACAACTGAAAGAAGTTTCCTACGACCTCGCTGCCCTCACCGTACAAGCCCCGAAAGGTTAATCCAACCTGCGTGAGCCCTTGCAGAACCTTGTTGATTTCCTTGGTCAAAACAAGGCCCGGCAAATGGATAAGCACGCTGGCCCGGAGCCCTGTTCCTGCATTCGTCGGGCACGACGTAAGATAGCCAAATTCCGGGTGGAACGCGAAGGGAACGAGCCGCCCCAGATCTGCATCCACTGCTGCGACTTCGGCATACGCGTCTTCCAAATCGAATCCCGACCACATGCCGTGTAATCGCAGATGGTCCTCTTCATTTACCATCACGCCGACTTGGTCCTGAACGAGCAGCGCGGAGCCGGGACGCGGCCGCGCTTCGCGCTCGAGACCAGCCAATTCCTTGCTGACGAGATGGCGCTCATGCAAAAGCTGCCGTTCCGGCCGATCCATCTGGTCGAGCCGAAACGTCACCGCTGCCGACAACCGATCGGACGAGCCGGCCGCCTCGCTCACGCGGTCCAGTACCGCCGTTCGGTCGCTGTCCTTGGCCCGCTGGCTGAAGGGAATACCGTGCACATTGCGAGCGAGACGAATTCGCGTCGACAGAACGATCGTGGACTTCGGTCCCGACGCGTCCAGCCAGCGCATGCCGCCATCGGGCAGGAGCGAGAGATCCATTATTCGAGCACCCGAATGCGGTCCCGCAGCTCCGCGGCAAGCTCGAAGTTTTCGCCTTCGACGGCGCGCCGCAGCTGCGCCTTGAGATCCAACAGATGACTCCGCGGATCAGAATCGGACCCGACGGCTCCAGGCATCTCGTAGTGCTTGCCGACGTGCTGGCTCGACCCATGGAGCCGCCGCAGCAGGTCGCGCAGGTGGGCGTCGAACGCGACGTAACAGTGATCGCAGCCCAGCCGTCCCGAGTCGCGGAAGTCGCGCAGCGTGCTGCCGCACGACGGACACCGCTGTCCGTCATTGGGCGCGGGTACCAACGCTCCGCCCGCCCCTGCCCCGCCGCCTTTGCCGAGCGCGGTGAGGAAGCCCCCCAGCGGAGTCTTCAGGACCGCGCCGCCGGTTTCCACGCCTTTCTGCTGGGCGCACTGCTCGCACAAATGGAGCGTCACTTTAGAATCGTGCTCCACCTGGGTGAGGTTGATGATGGCGTCGCGTTCCTTGCAGTTATCGCACAGCATCAGGGTATCGCATCGACCGAACCCACCATCGTGAGCCGGCCGTCCTCCAGCAATAGGACCCGGTCCGCCCGGCCGGCGAGCTGGCGGTTGTGCGTCACGACGACCACCGCTGTCTCGTATTCCCGCGCCAGACGGAAGAACATTTCATGTAAGCGCTCGGCATTGGCGTGATCCAGATTACCGGACGGCTCATCTGCCAATACGACGTTTGGATCGTGCACCAACGCCCGGGCCACCGCGCAGCGTTGCTGCTCACCCCCCGACAGCTCAGCCGGCCGGTGACTCATGCGTCCCGCCAGGCCGACCTCTGACAATACCTCTTCGGCCCGCGAGCGCGCCTGCCGGGGTGACGAACCGCCAATCAACAGCGGCATCATGACGTTCTCGAGCGCCGAGAACTCACGCAGCAAATGATGAAACTGGAACACAAATCCCAGCTTGCGGTTCCGCAGTTCCGCGGCGCCGCGCGCGTCGAGATCCGCGTACCGCGATCCGTCCAACCAGATGTCACCGGCCGTCGCCGTATCCAGGGCGCCGAGCAGATGCAGCAAAGTGCTCTTCCCGGCCCCCGACGAGCCAACGATCGCGACGAATTCGCCTCGCCGCACCTCCATGTCGATACCGCGCAGCACTTCGAGCGGCTGCCCATCGCCTCCGGCAAAGACCCTCCGCACGCCGCGGCCCACCAGGAGCGCGTTCATTCGTAGCGGATTGCGCGCACCGGGTCCATGCGCGCAGCCTGGACGCTGGGGTAAAGAGGCGCGAGTGTCGCGATGACGAGGCTCGCTCCCACCACGGCCAGGGCGTCGAGCGGATTGGTCAGGACCGGCAGGTGATCGATGAAGTAGATCGATGGGTCAATCGGGATCAAGTGGCCGCTGTTGACGCTCGACCCTAGGATCAGGCCCAGCACGGCGCCCAGCACCGTGCCCACGAGTCCGATGAACACGCCCTGAATAATGAAGACGCGCCGAATCCGTCCGCGGGGCATCCCCATCGCCAGTAAGATGCCGATTTCGCGCGTCTTGTCGCGCACCACCATCGTGAGCGTGCCGACGACGTTGAACGCCGCGACCACGCAGATTAGAAACACGACGAATCCCATCGCCAGCTTTTCGAGCTTCAGTGCGGAGAAGAGGCCGCGATTCTGCAGCTGCCAGTCGAGCGCGCGATAGGGATAGCCGAGCTGCGTCTCGAGTTGTTGGGCGAAGGCATTCGCCTTTTCGGGATGCTCGAGCCGGACTTCGAGTCCCGTCACCGCGGACCCGAGGCCGGCGAAATCCTGCGCGGCCAAGCGCGGCATGACGACGTAACTGTTGTCATAATCGTACATCCCGGTTTCAAACAGTCCGGTGACCTCGTAGCGTCGATACTTGGGCACGAACGCTCCGAGGCTGCGATTGAACTGCGAGCCCGCCGGGGCGACCATGGTCACGATGTCGCCGGGGAATGCTGACAGCTTGGTCGCGAGCCGCGTCCCGACTGCGATCCCTCCCTCGACGCCGGGTTGCGTGGTACGGAACGCGAGATCGCCTTTGGTGAAGTAGCGCGGCAGGCTGGTCACCGCGCGCGATCCGGTGTCCGTTTCGACGCCGATCACGGCGACGCCTTCGGCGTAGTCATGGCCGGCGGAGATCAAGCCTTGCGTCAGGACAAAAGGAGCGGCCGCCACCACGCCGCGCGTCCGCCGCACCTTCGCCAGCACGTCCGGCCAATCGTCGAGGCGCAGGCCTTCGCCGTACGTCAGCACCCGCAAATGCGGGTTCACGACCAAGATCTTCTCGCGCAGATCATTCTGCATGCCGTTCATCACACCGAGCACGAAGACCAGCGCCGCCACGCCGACCGTCACGCCGCCCACGGCGATGACGGTGATGAGCGAAAGGAGTCGTGACGACCGGCGGCTCTTGAGGTAGCGCATCGCGACGCGGAGATCGAGACGCGAGGGCCAGTTCATGACGAGGACGGCGACGGCGAACGCCGCGGCCCCGAACAACAGCACTCGCACCGCTGCAAGAATGATCGGCATCACTCAGGTCGGAGCATGGGAAAGAGAATCACGTCGCGAATATTCGTCTGGTCGGCGAGGATCATCGTCAGCCGATCGACTCCCAACCCCACGCCGCCCGCCGGCGGCATGCCGTACTCCAACGCGCGGAGGAAATCCTCGTCGAGCTGCTGGGCTTCGACATCACCAGCCGCGCGCAAGACGCCCTGCTGCTCGAAGCGGCGCCGCTGCTCATCCGGATCGTTCAGCTCACTGAACGCGTTGGCGAGCTCGCGATGCTGAACGAACAGCTCCCACCGTTCGACCTTGGTCGGATCGCCGCGCTTCGGCTTCGCCAGCGGCGACAAGGCGAGCGGGTAGTCGAACACGAACGTCGGCTGCACCAGCTTCGGTTCGACGCAGGTCTTGAAGACCTCGTCCACCAGCTTGGGGCCATTGAGCGCGGCGACTTCCGCGGGCGGTGTGTTATGCCGCTTCAGGACGTCGCGCAGCTCGGCGTCCTGCGCGCGCCCGAGATCCAGGCCGGCGTGTTCTCGCACCAGCGCGTAATAGTCTTTGCGCGCAAACGGACGGGCGAACGACAGCGTGGCACCGTGACGCTCCAGCATGGCGCTCCCGAACAGCTCGAGCACGAGAGCCGCCAGCATCTCCTCGGTCAGCTCGGCCATGTCGTTGTAATCCGCATACGCCTGATACCACTCCGCCATCGTGAACTCGGGATTGTGGAAGCGTGACAGACCCTCGTTGCGAAAATCGTGACCGATCTCGTACACGCTCTCGAGCCCACCCACGAGGCAGCGCTTCAGATACAGCTCATCCGCAATGCGGAGATAGAAGGTGGTGTCGAGCGCCTCGTAGTGCGTCTTGAACGGCGTGGCCGTGGCGCCGCCGTACAGCGGTTGCAGCACCGGCGTCTCTACTTCCAGGTACCCCTTGGCATCCAGGAAAGACCGAATTCCTTGCACGATCCGCGTGCGCAACCGGAACACCTCGCGCACTTCGGGATGCACCGCGAGATCGGCGTAGCGTTGCCGGTAGCGCAGCTCTGGATCCGTCAACTCACCATGCTTCACACCGCTCGCGTCTTCCTTCCCGAGCGGGAGCGGCCGGAGCGCCTTGGCCAGCAGCGTGAATCGCGCGACGCGCAGCGTGATCTCCCCCGTACGCGTCTTCATCAGGCGACCCTCGACGCCGAGATGGTCGCCCAGATCGAGCAGCTCAACGACGCCGTATTGATCCGCGCCCAGCTCATCGCCCTTGAAATAAAGCTGGATCTTGCCCGTCGAATCCTCGAGATGCGCGAACGTGGTCTTCCCGTGCGGCCGCAGCGCCACGAGTCGCCCAGCGAGCGAATACCTCGTCTGGTCATCCTCGCCGCGGTACGCCGCCAGCGCTGCGTTCGCCGTCGCGCTGCGATCGAAGCGATACGCGAACGGCGCGACGCCGCGCTCGATGAGCTCTTTCAGCTTCTCGCGCCGCGCGGCCTCGACAAATCCGGTCATTACGCGGCCTTGTTCCCGAAGCGCTTCAGAAACGCCTCGATGAATGGGTCGAGATCGCCATCCATGACTTTGTGCACGTCACTCACCTTCAGCTCGGTGCGGTGGTCGTTCACCATCGTGTATGGCTGGAAGACATACGACCGGATCTGATTTCCCCACGCGATGTCGGTCTTTTGCTTGTCGACCTCCGCCTTCTTGGCTTCCCGCTCGGCAACCGCGCGCTCGTACAGTCGCGCCTTCAGCATCTTCATCGCCGTCGCCTTGTTCTTCCCCTGACTGCGTTCCTGCTGGCACGAGACAACGATGCTCGTCGGCAAGTGGGTGATCCGCACCGCCGAGGACGTCTTGTTGACGTGCTGGCCGCCCTTGCCCGACGCGCGAAACACGTCGATACGTAAATCGTCGTCCTTGATCTCAATTTCGATTTCGTCGTCGACTTCCGGATAGACGAAGACCGATGCAAACGAGGTATGGCGGCGCGACTGCGAATCGAACGGTGAGATGCGCACGAGCCGGTGCACGCCCTTCTCCGCCTTCAACAACCCGTAGGCGTATTGGCCGCGAATCTCGATCTCGGCAGACTTGATGCCGGCCTCTTCGCCCGGGAGCAGGTCGAGCACCGCGACGACGAAGCCGTGCCGCTCCGCCCAGCGCGTGTACATGCGCACGAGCATTTCGGCCCAATCCTGCGACTCGGTGCCGCCCGCGCCGGGATGAATCGTGAGCAGCGCGTCGCGGGCGTCGTCCGGCCCCCGGAGCATGTTCTGCATCTCCAGCGATTCGAGCCGCACGGCGATCTGATCGGCTTCAGTCTCGAGAGAACGTTGCAACGCGAGGTCGACGTGCGTTTCAGCTTCCAGCAACTCGTTCAACTCCCGGCCTTCGTCCACCCGTTTGCGCAGCGCGTGGTAGGGCTCGAGCCATCCCTTCAGAGACTTGACTTCCGCGACCGTCTGACGGGCGCGCTCGGGGTCGGCCCAGAGCGAGCCGTCCGCCATCTTCTGCTCGAGCTCCGAGAGGCGCTTGGCCTTCCCGTCGACGTCAAAGAAAGCTCCTGAGCTCGATGAGGCGGCGATCGAAATCTGCGAAACGTTCGGCTAACGACACCTGGTCACTCCTCTAAAAAAGCTTGTGGCCGCCCGCGAGAATCTCATTCAGCGCCTCGGTCCAGAACGGCGTGCTCTGCGCCATCTCGGCGCCGACCTGCTCGACGTACTCCTGCCAGCTCTTGTCGATTTCGTCCTTGAACAACTGCGGCAGCGTGCCGTCGCGAATCCCCTGTTGCCGCTTCTCCGGATGATAAACGAGCATGTCGGAGATGAGCGCCCGCGCGAGCCGCCGCGCTTTCTGTTTCGGGTCCTGCACCATGAACGGATTCACCGGACGCAACGGACCGGTCGGCCGTCTGCCCGGCGTGCTAACACCGGCGGAAGGTGGGGGGGGGGGGGGGGGGGGGGGGGCGCTGCGGGCGCGCGTGGCGCCGGAATCGGTCTGGCCGCGGCTGGGGCTGATGCTGCCGCCGGCGATGCCGGTCGCGCCGGCGCAGCGATGGCCGGCCGCGCGATCGGGGAGGGCGGGGCGGGCGGCGCAGACGGCGATGCAGGTCGGGCGATGGGTGAGGGCGGCGGAGCCATTGCGGGTCGCGGCGCCCTCGCTGGAGGCGGTGCCGGAGCCCGAGGAGGAACCGGGGGTGCTGGTGGTGCCGCGGCGGCTCGTGTGGTCGCGGCGGCAGGTACCGCCCCGTCCACGCTCACCGAGAAGACATTACTGCAAACGCTGCAGCGCGCGCGTATGCCTCCCGCCGGGACCTTGGCCGGGTCCACGCGGTAGACCGTTTCGCATGATGGACACGTAACGTTCACGCGCTAAGCCTCGCTGGTTCGACTGCCCTCTTCACCTGGCTCCGGATCGTGCCGCCGATCGACGACGAACACCGACCCGGCCTGGGTCTTCGCGTAACTCTTCATTTCCGTCGCGAGCTCGCTCACCTGGGCCGTATGCGTGAACCGCCGGTGCTGGTTCGTCACGACGCCGATCGACAGCGTCATCAACGGGACGCGGTGGAGCTGCCCGCGCCGATCCTTGCCGAAATAATAGCCCGCCCGCCGGTCCTGCTCGTTGTACTGATACGGGATCAGCGTGTCGAACACGTCGAGAATCTCCGTGCAGACGGTGCCGATACTATCGATGGGAAGAATGAAAATGAAATCATCCCCACCGATGTGGCCGACAAAGCCGTCCTTCCCGATCATCCCTCGCACGACATCGTGAAGAATGCGAGAGAGCAGATAGATCACGCGATCGCCGTCATTATAGCTGTAGCGATCGTTGTATTCCTTGAAGTGATCGAGATCGGCGTAACAAACGGCGAAGAATTCGCCGAGATCCATACGCCGCCGCATCGCCCGCTCGATTTCCGTGGTTCCCGGCAGGCGCGTCGACGGATTTACCGCGACGTCACGCTCCGCGCGGGTCACCAGCGCCTCGAGACGTCCCGCCTGCTCTCCGGGTTCGAACATCGGCGTAATCACTTCGTCTGCCCCCGCGGCGAACCAGCGGCGCACGAGATCCGTCGCATGGCGCTTGGTCACCACGGCGAGCGGCACGATCGCCGTATACGCGTCGCCCTTCAGGCGGGCGCACAACTGCATCCCTTCCTCGCCGCTGTCGGCATCGACCACGACCAGCGTCGGGAGCGCGCGCAGCACGCGCTCCTCCACCCCAGCCGCCTGCGGGACTGTGATCACGGGGAGTCCCCTCCCGTTGACCCAGGCGGTCACGAAGTCAGGTACGGACCGTCCAGCCGGCGAAAAGAAGAGAATGGCTTGGCGCGACCGCACCTTACTCCTCTCGTAAGGGTAGAAACCGCCTAAACTTAGGCCCCGTCCCCTCCCGTGTCAAATGAACCCACTTTTTTTTAAAATGGCAGCGTAAATCGAACTTGAGCAAACCCCGGAGCGATCGTGGTGTGTACGGTCGCATCGCGACCGGAGACAGCGGCAAGGCGGGCGGATATCAGCGCATCGACGGCGCTCGCGATGTGATTGGCGAGGAGCAGGCCGACCTGATTCTGGGCACGCCGGAAGGCGTCATCACTGCGGCGAATCGATTCCTTGAAGACTTCATGCTCGAGCGAGTGATCGCGCCAACTCCACTGAAAGCTGGGACCGATCGCATGGTCCCAGTAAAACTGCAACGCGTTCTGATACGGCTTCGACGCCGGATCGGGAGACACGTTCGGATCCTCCCAATACGTGCGCCGGGCGAGCAGCCACACGGCCCCGTTGTAGGTGCGCGGATCGCTCTCGGGAACGAAACCGGATCCGGAGCCGGCATCGTAGCGCCCGCTCTCCATGAAGCGCTCCATTTGTTCGAAGTACTCGAAGATGGTGTCGCGCTGGGTGGGCAAGTACGGGCGGCGGGCGATGTCGAACGCGAGCTCCTTGAACCGGTCCGCCTCGCGGACGGCTTCACGGTCGAGCTGCGCGAACCGCGAAACGAGATACACCTCGGCGGCGAGATACACGGCGCCGCGATCCTGGTGCGCGAGCAGCTGCCCCGTTCCGGGCACCAGCAAGGACGCGAGCGGGCGCAGGAAGATCCTCGCGCGAATCAGACTGTCCTTCGCGGCAGCCGCCGAGTCGGTCGCCTGCGCGTGGACTGCCCTTGCCACCAACGCCATCATGACGAGCATGCCCATCGTTCCCGCGCGCTGCATTTAGAACGTCACTTTAAAGGAAAAGAAGGTCGGACTCTCGGCCTGAAGATCCGAGCCGGTCAAGAAAGCGCGCGCGATGTCCACACCCAGTGAGCCGCTCTCGACACCCAAGCCTACGCTGGGACCGCTCAGCCCGTCCTGCACGAACGCGTAGCCGGCGCGCACGCGCACCAACCGCTGATAGCCGACGTCCAGCCCCAGGCGCGTCTCCGACTGGCCGACTTGCCCCCACGGACTATCGAGGTCGGCCGCGAGCTTCAGGTCGAAGGCTTGGTTGAGCGCGGCGCCGGCCGGTGGTCGGAAATGCACGTCGTACTGCGCGCCGATCGCGAGCCGCGTCGGGAGCGGATCCGCCTGGGCCTGGTTCTGCACTTGCAGGCGGAAACCGATGTTCCGCAGCGCGATGCCGACCCGCAGCGGCCCGCCCGCACCGACGCGGAATTGTCCGCCAACGTCGAGCGCGTGCGTGGCGCCGGTGCCGGCGGGGAAATCACGGCAGTCGCCGCTGCAGTCGACGCGGAACTGCACGAGCTTGTAGCTCAGGCCGAAGACGAACGAGCCGGCGAGACTCGTCGCGTACGAGGACGAATTCGAGGTTGCGCGGCGCGATGCGCGCAATCGTGTTGCCGTTGGCATCGGTGCGGTCGAGATCGCCATAGTCGACGAGGTAGACCGCCCCGCCGATGACCCCGATGCCGCGCGAGGGGAAGTAGGCGCCGAGCACGTGACTGCGTCCGGCGACGAGCGTCGCGCTGTGGAGCGCGAACTCGTCATCGGAGAGCGTCGCGAGACCCGCCGGATTCCAGAACGCCGCTTCGCCTCTCCCCTCCGCGGCCGTCGCAGTCTGGCCCATCCCGACGGCCTGCGCGCCGACGGGAAAGACCAGAAACAGCGCGCCGGCGTTGAGGGGCTCCTGAGCGGCGAGGCGGTTTGGCGGTTTGGCGGCTAGAAAGAGGAAGGCGATTGGGAGAACCCAACCGCCCAACCGCCCAACCGCCCCAGGGTCAAAAGCTTTTCGCCTCATCGATGAGCATGATGGGGATGTCGTCCTCGACCGCGTAAATCAGCCGGCAGTTGTGACAGACGAGCGCTTCGGCTGGCTGGGTGCGGTGCTCGAGCGAGCCTTTGCATTTCGGGCAGACGAGAATCTCGAGCAAGTCGGGGGCGAGACTCATGAGGCGGCGTAGCCGAGGCGCTTGAGCGAGGGTTCGTCGCGACGCCACTTGGGGAGCACTTTCACGTGCAGGTCGAGGAACACGCGCTGGCCGAGCAACGCCTCGATCTTGGCGCGCGCCGCGGCACCGAGGGCCTTGATGGTGCGGCCGCCCTCGCCGATGACGATCCCCTTCTGGCTGTCGCGCTCGACGTACAGCACCGCCCGAATATATACCGGCTCGGCAGCTTCCCGGAACTCATCGATTTCACAGGCCACGCTGTAGGGCAGCTCTTCGTGGAGCAGCTCGAACGCGGCTTCACGAATGAACTCCGCCGCGAAGAAGCGCATCGGCTGCGTGGCGAGCTCGTCGGGATTGTAATGAAAGGGACCTTCGGGAAGGCGATCCCGCAACGTGGCGAGCATGGATTCGATGCCCGCACCCGTTTTCGCGGAAACGGCCAGCGTATCAGGCCGCGACGGGGCGAGGTCGGACTTCGTGTACACCGTCACGATCGGCGCGCGCGGCGTGAGCTTCAGACCCGCGACGATGGGAAGTGGCGGAGCTGGATACTCCGTCAGCGGATGCAGGTACGCGATCACTTCGGCGTCGTCGATCGCGCGCAGCGCGGCGGCGCGCATCGCTTCATGCAATTGGTACTCGGGTTCGAGCAGGCCGGGTGAGTCGGTGAAGATGTATTGCGTGTCGCCCTTGGTCAGCAGCCCGACAACGGGCAGTCGCGTGGACTGCGGTTTGGGGGACACGATCGCGAGGTGCTCACCGACGAGCGCGTTGAGGAGCGTGGATTTCCCCACGTTCGGTCGACCGGCGAGGACGATGGTACCGCAACGGGTCATAGTCGAATGATCAACGATCAACGATCAATGATCAATGATCAATGATCAATGAGCTGATGTCGATCATCGTCACGAGCATCAAGACAGCGACTCACAGAATGTAGAATGTCCAATGTCGAAGGCCGAATTTCGAAATTCGATATTCGGTGTTCGACATTGGACATTCGATTAGACGCTGGCGGCGGCCTACTCTCCCACCCCCTCGCGAGGGCAGTACCATCGGCGCTGACAGGCTTAACGACCGTGTTCGGGATGGGAACGGGTGTGGCCCTGTCGCGCTAGTCGCCAGCAAAACCTCCTGACGAGTGCGTGGATTCGTGGTGGTGGGCAAGCACTCCGAGGTGTTGGACTGCGGAGAGATCAAGCCTCACGGGCAATTAGTACGGCTCGG
>MNDR01000009.1 GCA_001915025.1 Gemmatimonadetes bacterium 13_2_20CM_2_65_7 | reverse complement strand
CGGGGACGAGGATCGAACGATGACTTGGAGTAACGCACAAGACCAAACGCCTCGCAGTTACACCTGTGGGTATTGTGGGAAAGTTGTTGCATCCAATAAGGGCTACTACAGCCAGATCGACTCAAACCTGCGTGTATTTGTATGCCCGAACTGTGACAAACCGTCCTACTTGACCCCATCGGAGCAGGTCCCAGGCGTAGCACCAGGAAATGAGGTAAAGGCACTGCCGCCGGATATCGAGACTCTTTATCGCGAAGCGCGAAACAGCGTCGCAGTTTCGGCGTACACGGCGTCAGTCCTGACCTGTCGTAAGCTGCTTATGAATATTGCGGTCGGCCTCGGCGCGCCGGCGAGCAAATCGTTTATGGAATACGTCGAGTACCTCTCGGCGAATGGTTATGTGCCGCCGAAGGGTAAGGGATGGGTAGACCACATCCGGAAGAAGGGTAACGAGGCAAACCATGAAATCGTGCTGATGGGGCGTACTGACGCGGATGACCTAATTGCTTTCACTGAGATGCTTTTGAAGTTCATCTACGAATTCCCGAGCCGTGTCCCAGTGGTTCCCTAGGCCGCGCGTGCTGTCTTCGTTGCGAGTGTGAGGATAGGAACATGCAACCATCGGACTCCACTTTCTTTGCTTGAGTGCAAGTTAGAGTGACAACGTTTGGGCTTGACTATCACTGGCTTCAGCACGACCGTTCTTCTAATTCATTGCAATGCAGCGTCGTTTCACAGTACAGAGGCGATCGCTTGTCAAATTTCTTATTTTGCAACAGTCGGTCTTAGCTGTCACAAAGGAGTCGATTTCTCAACAAGCAAAATGAAATAGTTTGCGGGCGTAATTCAGGGGTAGAATGCCAGCTTCCCAAGCTGGACGTCACGGGTTCGAATCCCGTCGCCCGCTCTGACACATACCACCATGCCGTCACATCGCCTTCTGCGAGCTTGCGCCGCGTTGAGCCTGGCGGCGCTTCGTCCCCTTGGAGCCCAAGCTCCTCGTGAGTGGGTCCCCCCGCAGCCTCCCTGCGACATCAAGGCCGGCCATTTCCGCGTCAACAGCGCGATCGTCGATCTGCAGTCGGCAGCCTCCAAACCGTTGACGCGCGATCGGATGCTTTCGGAAACAAAGGACATCCTGACGCGCGCCATCACGATCGACAAGCAGGACAAGAATCCCGCCGTCTGGTACTACTTCGGCCGCTACTACGTGGAGGTGGGGGACGCCGCGGGCGCGGACACCGCCTTTCAGAAGGCCGCAGCGCTCGCGCCGCAGTGCAAAGAGGACGTCGATCGTTATCGGGCACGACTCTGGGCTGACGTCCTCAACGGAGGTCTCAGAAACTGGCAGGAAAACCGCCCCGACTCGGCAAAGCTGCTGTTGCGCCAGGCGGCGTCGCTGCGACCGGCGCATCCGCGCGCGTTCCTGGCGCTCGGCCAGCTCTATGAGTCGGAGAACAAGAACGATTCAGCCGCGGGATTCCTGAATCAGGCCGCCGCCGCAGCGGGAAATGACACGGCGTTCGCGCAACAGAAGAAAGAAGCCCTGGGCGAAGCGGCACGCCTGTACGCCCGTCGCCTGCAAGCCGACCCCGCCGTCCAGAAGTGGCAGCACACCCGATTTTCCCGAGATTCGATTCAGCGCCTTCTCGCGGCTGATTCTGCGGTGCTGGCCCGAGTCCAGGCATCCTCTGCCTCGCGTCGGGCGCGCGGCGCTCGACTTGCGCCGGCCGACCAGCAGGCGTTTAGCCGCGACTCCGCTGCGCGCGCAAAATCCGTCGCGGATCGCCGAGCCGCCCTCGCAAGTGGCGCCGCAACCGTCGCTGCCGACAGCAGCGCCGCGGCACCGGTGCTTGACCCCGTCATCCTGGCTTACCGCGCCTACCTCCAAGCGTACCCGGAGGCGACCGACGTCGTGCCGGGCCTGGCGAATCTGTACTTTCAGAGCGGTCGTTTGGCGGAAGCCAATGCGGCCTTCGCTGCCATTTATCCGGCTGATCGCCGATTCGCTCCCGACGTGCTCATCGAAGCGGGGCAGGGGGCGCTCCGCGGGAATGCCTTCGCGGTGAGCGCGAAGCTGCTCGGGCGTGGACTCCAGCAGTCGCCATACAACCGCGACGCGCTGGTGGACCTGGCGAATGCCTACCAGGCACTACGCGACTCGGCGAACGTCCTTCCTGTCGCCCAACGGCTGACGGCCGTCGATCCGCTGAACCGCACGACATTGCGGCTCGTTGCCGCCGGCTGGGACCTGCGCGACCGGCGTGACTCGGCCCAGAAGTACCGCGATCTCGCCGAAGGTGGCCTTCAGGTCGATGTCGCAATCAGCACATTCCAGCAGGATTCTACGGGTTACAGCGTGACCGGCGTGGCGACGAATTCCGGAAGTACTGGATCTGCGGTGCAGCGGCTGACATTCGAGTTCTTGGATGCGATGGGCCTCGTGCAGGTCACACAAGCGATTGAAATCCCTCGACTCCCTCCTCAAGGCTCGCACGCGATCGAGCTGCACGTTCCCGGAACGGCGCTCGTTGCCTGGCGTTACAGGTCCTCCTAAGCGATATTAGCAGTTGAAGTTGCGTCGTTAGCTTCAGAAACTCCTTGAACCTCTAGGCGGCGGCAGTGATTCGCGTCCAGGCGGTCGCTCCCGATACGTTGGGAGCCGCTCTCCAACTCGTCCCAGGAACCGAGCTGCTCGCGGTCAACGGCCGCGCACTCGAGGATTTTCTCGACTGGGAATTCCTGACCGCGGACGACCAGTTCGTGCTCCAGGCCCGGCTCCCGACGGGGCAGGACGTCGAATACGACGTCGAGCGCCCCGAGGCGCTCCCGATGGGCGTGACGCTCGAAGCGCCCCGCATCCGCCGCTGCTCGAATCATTGCGACTTCTGTTTCGTGGACGGCAATCCGCAGGGGATGCGGCAGGTGCTGTACATCCGCGACGACGATTATCGGCTGTCGTTCCGCTACGGCAACTTCGCCACGCTGACCAACCTCAAGTCGTGGGACCTCGAGCGAATCGTGGAATACCGGCTGTCGCCGCTCTACGTCTCCGTCCATGCGACCGATCCCGTGGTGCGCCGCTGGCTGCTCCGTAACCCCGAAGCGCCGGAGGTGATTCCACAGCTCCGCTGGTTCATCGACCGCGGCATCGCATTTCATACGCAGGTCGTGCTCGTCCCAGGAGTGAACGACGGCGCACAGTTGGTGCGCACGCTGAGCGATTTGTACAGTCTGGGCCCGTCGGTTTTGTCCGTGTCGGTGGTACCGGTCGCGCTGACCGAGTTCAGCAAACACGCGCTGGTGCGCCAGCCGACACGTGACGAATGCCGTGCCGCGTTGGCCACCGTGGACGACTGCGCGGCGCGGGCGGTGGCGGACCGGGGCATACCGTGGTGCTACGGCGCCGACGATCTCTACCTCCAGGCGGACATGCCGTTGCCGCCGGTGGAGTGGTACGGTGATTTCGAGCAACGCGAGAATGGCGTTGGGTCGGTGCGCTACCTCCAGACGCGGATTCAGAATGCGCGTGCAGCGCTCGAGGGAGAGAACTGGCGGGGGAAACGCATCGGGGTCGTGACGGGAGCCGCGATGGGACCGCTGCTGCCGCAGGTGATCGGTGAATTATCCGCCGCGACAGGTGCTCACTTCGAGATCCTGGCGCTCGAGAACACGCTGTTCGGATCGTCCGTGACGACGGCTGGTTTGCTGCCCGCGGCGGCCGTGCTGTCGGCGTTACGCGATCGCGATGATCTGGACCTCGCGCTGCTGCCTGCCGAGGCCGTCAACGACGACTTGTTGTTTATGGACGACGTAGAGGCGCACGACCTCGCCGCGCAGCTTCCGATGCCAGTCAAGCTGTCGTATGACTTCGCCGACGCGCTTGTGAGCCAAGAGATCACGGTATGACCGTTCCCACCGTAGCCATCATCGGCCGGCCCAACGTCGGGAAGTCGACGCTGTTCAACCGGATCATCGGCCGGCGCCAGGCGATCGTGGATGCGCAGCCCGGGGTCACGCGCGACCGACACTTTGCGCCTGCGGAGTGGAACGGACGCCGGTTCTGGCTCGTGGACACCGGCGGTCTGATACCGGGGTCGACCGATCCCCTCAATCGAGCGATTCGTGGGCAGGTGGAGCAGGCGATCGCCGATAGCGATGTGCTGCTCTTCGTCGTGGATATCGAATCCGGCATTCACCCGACGGACCTGGAAATCGCACAGTCGCTGCGCAAGGCCCATCGACCTGTCTTACTGGTCGTAAACAAGGCCGACAACCTGCCGGACGAGACGCGTCAACTCGCGTTCTACGAGCTGGGACTGGGCGATCCGTTCCCAGTGTCCGCGGCCGTTGGCAAGAGCAGCGGCGATCTGCTCGACCGTCTGGTGTCGTTGCTCCCCGAGTCTCCGGCGGCGGAGGTAGACGAGGCAATCCACGTTGCGGTCGTCGGCCGTCCCAACGTCGGCAAATCGAGCCTCGTCAATCGGCTGCTCGGGCAGGATCGACTGATCGTTGCCGCCGAGCCGGGCACGACGCGCGACGCGATCGATACGCCGCTCGAATTCGAGGGGCGACGCCTCGTCTTCATCGACACGGCGGGTCTGCGCAAGCGCAGCAAGGTCGAGGAGGATCTCGAGTTCTACTCGACGCTTCGGACGACACGGGCGATGGAGCGGGCGGACGTCTGCCTGTTGGTCGTAGACGCAAAGGACGGCATGCACGTCCAGGACCTGAAGATCGCCAACGACGCCTGGGAGCGGGGCGCCGGCGTCATCATCGCCGTGAACAAGTGGGATCTGATCGAAGAGAAAGTGACCAACACGGCGAGAGACGGCGAGCGGGACATCAAGGCCCGAGCGCCGTTCCTCGAGTTCATTCCGTTTTTCTACGTCTCCGCGAAGACTGGTCAGCGCGTCTCCAAGCTGCTCGAGGCGATTGTCACGGTCGCTGAAGAACGCAACAAGCGCGTGCCCACAGCGGAGGTCAATCGCGTGCTCGAGGAGCTCCTCGCCCGGCAACAGCCGCCGCAGCCCGTCGGGGAGTCGGTGCGCCTCTTTTACGCGACTCAAGTGGGAACAGGGCCACCGCGCTTCGCTGTCATCGCCAACCGGCCGGAAGCGATCCCGGAGTCGTACACGCGCTACCTGCACAACGGTTTTCGCGAAGCCTGGGAATTCACCGGTGCGCCGCTGACGATCAAGTTTCGCCGCAAGCGAGGCCGCCGCTGACTACGATCCTGGCAATCGTCGCCGCCTATCTCCTCGGCGCGATACCGACCAGCTACATCGCGGGCAAGCTGGGGCGGGGGATCGACCTCCGCGACCATGGCTCGAAGAACCTCGGCGCGACAAACGTCTACCGAATACTCGGATGGAGGTACGCGATCCCCGTGGCGCTGTTCGACATCGCCAAAGGCGCGATTTCCGTGTTGCTGTTTCCGAGACTGCTCGGGGGCGGGGAAACGTGGCTCCCTGTCGTTCTGGGCGGCGCCGCGGTCCTGGGCCACATGTACTCCCCCTACGTCACTTTTAGAGGCGGGAAGGGCGTGGCGACCGCTGCAGGCATGTTCCTGGCGCTCGCGCCAGTCGCCGTGTTGATCGCGATGGCGGTCTGGGCCGTGTGCCTGTGGCTCACGGGCTATGTCTCGTTGAGCTCGATCATCGCCGTAGGAAGCGTCCCGTTGTGGGTCGCGCTACTGCAGCCAAATGCTGCGTACGTTTTCTGGGCGAGCCTTGGCTTGGTGGCTTTGATCATCTTCGCGCATCGCCGCAACATCGCTCGTCTCGTTGCAGGCACTGAGAACCGGTTCCGCACCAAGAAGGCTGGGCTCGGATGACCCGCATTGCGGTCGTGGGTGGCGGCGCCTGGGGCACGGCACTCGCGGATCTGCTGGCTCGCAAAGGCGAGCAAGTCACGCTGTGGGCGCGCGAGCCGGAAGTCGTCGAGAGTATAAACCAGCGACATGTCAACGACATGTTTCTGCCGGGCGCGCCGCTCGCTCCCACCCTCGGCGCGGCGCGAGACATCCGCGCCGTGGTGCGAGATGCGGACGTGATCGTCTCCGCTGCGCCATCACACGCGGTTCGGCCCGTGATGACCCAAGTGGCAGGGTCACTGAAGGGCAAACCGCTCGTCGTCAGCGCATCGAAGGGACTTGATCCCGAAAAACTGGAGCGTCCGTCCGCCGTGTTGGGCGAAGTCCTGCCGGGCGGCACGCCGATAGCAGTGCTTTCCGGCCCTTCGTTCGCGCTTGAGGTCTACCAACGTCAGCCGACGGCCGTCGTCGCGGCGGCCGCTGAGCACGGGATCGCCGAGCGCGCCCAACGCATTTTCTCGACCGCGAATTTCCGCGTCTACTCGCACACGGATGTGATCGGCGTCGAGCTGGGTGGTGCCTTGAAGAACGTGATTGCGCTCGCGGCTGGGATCCTCGAGGGGCTGGGCCTGGGGTTCAACACTCGAGCCGCTCTCATCACGCGAGGCCTAGCGGAGATAACCCGGCTCGGAGTGGCGCTTGGCGCCAAACCGATGACCTTTGCGGGATTGGCCGGTCTCGGCGATCTGATTCTCACGGCGACGGGTGCGCTGTCACGCAACCGCGGGTTGGGGGTGGCGCTGGGGCAGGGGCAGTCGGTCGCGCAGGCCCTGGCGCGCACACAGGCGGTCGTCGAAGGGGTCAACACCGCTCGCACCGCCGTCGCTCTGGGAGAGCGCCACGGCGTCGAGCTGCCGATCTCACGTGAAGTCGCCAACGTCCTGTTTCAGAACAACCCCCCCCGCCAGGCGGTCGCGGACCTGATGGAGCGCGAGCTGAAGGCGGAGCAGTGGCAATGACCACTGGTGGCTCACCGATCCAACCGGTTCAGGAGTTTTTTTCGATCGGGGAAGTGTGCCAGCTGACCGACCTAAAGCCGCACGTGCTGCGCTACTGGGAAAGCCAGTTTCGATTCCTGAATCCCGCCAAGAACCGCTCCGGGAATCGTGTGTACCAGCGTCGCGAGATCGAGCTGATCATGCTCGTCAAGCATTTGCTGTACACCGAGAAATACACCATCGAGGGCGCGAGGCAGAAGATCGAGCACTACCGGCGTTCCGGTGAGCTCAAGCCGGAAACGCGGCGCGCCCTCGCCACCGAAACCGTCAGGGAGCTCCGCGCCGAGCTGAAGTCGGTACTCGGCATTCTCGAGGGGCACTCACCGAATGCCCCCGCCAGTGGAGGGGGGCGCTGAGCTGCCGGTCGCCGTCGTGATCCCGGCGTATCAGGCAGCGCGAACGATCCACGCCGTCGTCGCGCGCACGCGCGCGACGTTACCATCAGCACATGTGATCGTCGTTGACGATGGATCTACCGATGGCACGGCTGCGGCGGTACGAGACGTCGCGCTGCGACATCATACGAATCTGGGGAAGGGCGCGGCATTGAGAGACGGCATCCATGAGGCGATCACGCGTGGCGCCGCCGTCGTTGTCACACTCGACGCCGATGGGCAGCATCCCCCTGAGGAAATCGGTCGGTTGCTCGCGCCAATTGCCGACGGAAGTGCTGACCTCGTCCTGGGCTCGCGCGAGCGCAGTCAGACCATGCCGTTGGGCAGACGCCTTACGAACTGGCTTTCAGCGCGTCTCACGACCCGCATCGGCGGTCAGTCCGTGAGCGATGCGCAGACCGGCTTTCGCGCCTTCACGCGCGCAGTCGCCGAGCGGGTCCGACCGGCGGGCGATCGGTACGAGTACGAGACGGCGTTTCTGCTCGATGCGTTGCGAGCCGGTTTTCGAGTCGCCTCTGTCACCGTGCCCACGATTTACGGGCCGCCGAGTCACTTCCGGACGTGGTCGGATACGTGGCGTCTGGCGCGGGTCTTCGCGCGGCATGCCGGACGGATCATGGTTGGGGCAGGCGCGACATGAGTCCCCTCCGGATTCTCGTCTCGAACGATGATGGCGTGCTGGCGCCCGGAATCGCGCTGCTCGCAGAGGTCTGTGCCACGGTAGGCCAGGTGACCGTCGTGGCGCCCGATCGCGAGCAGAGCGGCACATCTCACTCCCTGACGCTCCATCGACCGCTGCGGGCCCACCGGCGCAGCGACGGGGCCTTCCAGGTGGACGGTACGCCGACCGACTGCGTGCTGCTCGCCCTCGGCGCGCTTATGCCGGAGGGCCCCAACTGGGTGATGTCGGGCGTGAATCACGGGCCGAACATGGGCGAGGATGTGTTGTACTCGGGAACAGTATCCGCGGCGATGGAGGGATTGGCCGCCGGGATTCCGAGCATCGCCATTTCGTACGGCAGCTTCGACCTCGAGCATCTCGAGAGTCATCGCGAGGGACTTGAGCGCCTGATCCAGAGCATCGTCTGCGTCGAGAATTTTCCCGGCGAAACGCTGCTCAACATCAACCTGCCGCCCATCCCTTGGGATCAGGTGAAGGGCGTGAAGGTCACGAACCTGGGCAGCCGGGTCTTTCACGAAGAGATCGCGACGATGAAGGACCCCTGGGGCCGTGAGGTCCACTGGATCGGCGGCGGACGCGTGACGTGGTCCGGAGGCGCCGACTCCGACTTCCAGGCGCTGAAGGACGGGTACATCTCCGTCACGCCACTGCACGTGGACCTGACGAATTACAAGCTGCTCGAGGTCGTCAGGAAGTGGGATCTCGGAGGGAAGAAGAAGTGACCGGCAGCAGCCGCGACACGTATGGTGGCTATCGCGTGCGGCTCGTCGAGCAACTTCGAGCGCAGGGCATTCGCGATCTCGCGGTTTTGCGGGCGTTCGCCGCGACGCCGAGACATCTCTTCGTGCCGGAAGCGGTGCGCCATCGCGCGTATGAAGACACCGCGCTGCCGATCGGCACGGGCCAGACGATCTCTCAACCCTTCACCCAGGCCCGGTACCTGGAAACGCTCGGCTTGAAGGGCGAAGAGCGCGTGCTCGAGATTGGCACGGGCTCCGGGTATCAAACGGCATTACTCGCGGCCCTCGCGGCTCAAGTGTTTACGGTCGAGCGCGTGCGCGGTCTCGCGGAGAGCGCTCAGGCGGCGTTAAAGGCGGCGGGCGTCACGAACGTCTCGCTGCTCGTCGGTGACGGGACGCTGGGATGGAGCGCGTACGCGCCGTATCACGCCATTCTCGTGGCCGCCGGCGGGCCGGAAATTCCGCCGCCGCTCGTCGAGCAGCTCGCGCCGGGGGGGGGGCGCATGATCATTCCGCTGGGCGCGAAAGGCGCGCAGACGCTGACGCTCGTTCGCCGCACCGACGCCGGTATTCGGGCCACGCCAATCGGAGACGCCCGCTTCGTTCCCCTCGTCGGCGAGCACGGCTTCGATGCTTGAACGGTTCATCGACTGGCTGCTGCGGACGCTGCTCGACCTCGGCTATCCCGGCATCATCGCGTTGATGGCCATGGAATCGTCGATCCTGCCGGTGCCGAGCGAGCTGGTCATGCCACCGGCCGGATATTGGGCAGCCAAGGGACAGATGAGCTTTCCGGTGGCGGTTATCTGCGGTGTGCTCGGCAGCATCATCGGTGCGCTGGCCAATTATTTCGGGGCTCAATTGATCGGCTGGCCTTTGCTACAGCGTTACGGCAGGTACGTGTTGTTGAGTGAAAAGAATCTCCAGCGCTCCGAGCGCTTCTTTGCTCAGCACGGCGAGATCAGCACGCTCATCGGCCGTCTGTTTCCGGTGATTCGCCATCTCATTTCGATTCCCGCTGGGCTGCATCGCATGCCGCTGCCAAAGTTCGTGCTCTACACCGGCATTGGCGCCGCGGCGTGGTGCGCCATTCTCACGTTCATCGGATACTTCCTCGGCCAGCATGAAGGCGTGCTGCGCAGCGAGGAGATTCACCGCTACGTCACGTGGGTGATACTCGCGCTCATCCCGATCACCTTGATCGTGGTGTTGATCTACGTGAGGCGCCGACGCAGCCGCAACGCTCTGCCGTCGTGAGCGCGCGGCGCTGGATCGTGCGTGGCCGGGTGCAGGGCGTGGGGTTCAGGTGGTTTGTCATGCGTGAAGCCGAGCGGCTCGAGCTGGGAGGCTTCGTGCGGAATCTGCCCGATGGCGCAGTTGAAGTAGTTTCTCAGGGTCCTGAGACCGCGCTCGAGAAGCTGGAGAGCAAGCTCCGGCAGGGCCCGCCGCACGCGGACGTCGCTGACGTCGAACGTCTTCAAGTTCCAGTTGAGCTGCATCTTCCTACATCGTTTGACATCAGGTAATTCCGGGGGGGGAGGGGAAGACTCTCGTGGAAGACTTGAAGCGCGCGATCCGCGACGTCCGCAACTTCCCGAAGCCCGGGATCATCTTCCGCGACGTCACACCGGTGTTGCTGGATCCGGAGCTGTTCGGTCAGGCGGTCAAGCAGATGGCCGATCCGTATCGCGGCGCGCGAATTACGCGGGTCGTGGCAATTGAATCACGAGGATTTCTGTTCGGCGCGCCGATCGCTCTGGATCTCGGGGCGGGGCTGGTACCGATCCGGAAACCGGGGAAGTTGCCCGCCGCCACCGAGCGGGTGGAGTACGAGCTCGAGTACGGCACCGACGCTCTGGAGATGCATCACGACGCCGTCCAGCCGGGCGATCGGGTGTTGATCGTGGATGACGTGCTGGCAACGGGAGGGACCGCAAACGCGGCGGCGCAGCTCGTTGGCGCCACCGGCGGGGCGGTTGTGGGGTTCAGCTTTCTGATCGAGCTGGACTTCTTGAAGGGCCGGCAGCGGCTGCAGGGACGGCGCATCGAGGCCTTGCTGCACTACGCCTAACTCGCGTACATTTCGGCGCTTACGCCCCCGGATATGCCCCTGTAGCTCAGGTGGATAGAGCAGCGGTTTCCTAAACCGTTGGCCGGGTGTTCGAGTCACCCCAGGGGCATGGACATTCGTACTTCATCCGAGATAGAAAAGAACTGAAATGGCAACCGCAACAAAGGCCACGGCCGCTTCAGTTGCTCCGGTAGTGGGAGGCACGGGCGAGGGGTTCTCGGACCGTTTCGTCGCCTGGGTCAAACGGCACAAGCAGCTGAGTTCATGGATCGGCGCGGTCATCGTCATCGCGGCCGTGCTGTTTGTCTGGCAGCTGTCCACCAAGCGGCGGGCCGAAGAGATCGCGAGCCGAGAGCTCCAAGGCGCGCGGTTCGCCTTCGAGAACCAGAATCTCCCGCTTGCTGCGAGCGAGCTCGCCAAGGTGGTCGAGAACTACGACGGCACGAACGCCGCCGAAGAGGGCCGCCTCCTGCTGGCGAACGTGCGGCTGCTGCAAGGACAGCCGCAGCAGGCGGTCACTGTCCTGCAGGACTGGGCATCGGGCGCGGGGCACGCATATCGGTCTCAGGCCTACGGCCTGCTTGGCGCAGCATACGAGAACCTGGGACGCTTCAGAGACGCCGCAGAGGCCTACGAGAAGGCCTCCAGCGCGGCCCGGCTGGACTTCCAGCGGGCCCAGCTACTGTCTGATGCGGGTCGAGCCTGGACGAGCGCCGCAGACACTGCCAGGGCCATTGCCGCATATCGACGGATTGTGAAGGACTTCCCAAAAGAGTCGGCTGTGACCGAGGCAAAGGTGCGTCTGGGGGAGCTCACAAAGGGCTCGGTTTCGTAGCACAGCACTTCGTATAATAGATGTTATGTTAAGTTGAGATGTGTGTGAATGTGGACAAGCGGTTTATGTAATCACACCTCTGAACACCATTCTCCCCTCCCCGGCCAGCCAGACATCGTCGTAGGAGCCGTTGGAGGCCTTCGTGGCTCGGATCGTCAGCATCCGGCCGCTGCGGCTCTGGATGTCGATCGGCAGCGCTCCGAGTCCCCAATCCTGAATCGCGCAGGCGGCCGTCACAGCGCCGGTCCCACACGCCAGCGTCTCACCCTCGACGCCGCGCTCGTACGTCCTCATCCGCCATGTCGGCTTCCCGTTGTGCGCCGGTCCATCGGCCGAAATGAAGTTGATGTTCGCGCCTTCCGGCGCCAGCGACTGATCGAATCGGAGCGCCCGGCCACGATCCATCAGTGGCACCCGATCGACGTCTTCCACGACGACCACGAGGTGCGGGACGCCGACGCGTCCGAGTACGGCCCGACGTTCGCCATCGGCAAGCGCGAGCCCGCGGACGGTGACAGGCGCGTCGACCGGGGCGAGCCGGAGCTCGGCACGTCCAGTGTCCGTCCCGGCCGCGCGGCTGCGATAGGTCCCCGCATCCGTCTCGAGGTCCATGCCATCCGCGGATCCTAGCCCAAGGTGAACGGCGAGCGTGGTGCTACAGAGGGCGGCGTTCCCGCACATCGCCGCGTGGGAGCCGTCGGCGTTGTAGTAGATCATGCGTGCGGCGCCCCGTTGCGAGCCCGGCCCGACGAACACGATGCCGTCCGCGCCGATGCCGGTGCCCCGCGCGCACACGGCTTGGATGTCCTCGGCATTCCAATCGTCGGGCGAAGCGGTGCGCGCATCGAGCATGACGAAATCATTTCCCGATCCCGTCATCTTGTAGATCGGCAGTCCGATCAGATGCGGCCGAACCACACCATGAGCCGCAGGCGTGGGACCTTCCATACTGCCTCGCGCACGATGGCCTTGTTCATCTTGCTTTGACCTTCGGTCCGGTCGACGAACACGATCGGGATTTCCCGGAGCTTGAACCCTTTTCGCCATGCGCGGACGCTCATCTCGATTTGAAAGGCGTACCCGTTGGAGCCGACCTGGGACAGGTCGATCCCCTCGAGTACGCGCCTGCGAAAGCACTTGAACCCGCCCGTCAGGTCCCAGATCCTGAGTCCCGTGAACCAGCGAGCGTAGATGTTGGCTAAATACGATAGCATCAGCCGGCCCATCGGCCAATTGACGACCGTCACCCTGCCCTGTAAGTAACGCGAGCCGAGCACCAGGTCGGCGTCCTGAATAGCCGTGAGAAACTCGGGGAGGTGCCGCGGATCGTGTGAGAAGTCGGCATCCATCTCGAAGACGTAATCGTAGCCGCGCTCCAGCGCCCACCTGAACCCGGCGATGTACGCCGTCCCGAGTCCGAGCTTCCCTGCGCGATGCATCGTATGGACGCGAGGGTTGGTCCTGGCTGTCTCATCCGCGATGACCCCGGTGCCGTCGGGAGAGTTGTCGTCCACGACCAGGATCTCGAGCCGCGGATCCTGCTCGAGAACCTGCGTCACGAGGGTCGTCAGATTCGCCGCCTCGTTGTACGTGGGGACAACGATCAGCGCCCGCTCCGCCCGCTCCGCCCGCTCACCCATTTCGTTTGCGATGGATCGCTGCCGGGGCGAGCACGAGCGCGAACAGCACGCCGAGCGAAAGGAGCGAGATGAGCCGTCCTGTCTCGTAGGCGTGGGATCGAAACGCCAGCTCGACGCGCTTTGCGCCTGCGGGCACCGGCACCGTGAGGAGCGCGTAGTTGCCGCGAAGTACCGCGGCCGGCGTGCCGTCGACGGTCGCGTGCCAGTCGGGATACCAGTTCTCCGCCACGAGCACGTAGCTCGGGCCCGGCGGCGCGGGATCCAGCGCGATCGTCATCTGTCCGGGTTGCCACGCGGTGACCGTCGCCCGCGCGGGGCTGGGCGCCGGCATCTCGCGAATCGGTGCGGGCGTCACCGCCTGGTCTGGCGTGAAGATCAGCAGGCGATTGAAGTCGAGTCTCGTGTCCAGCAGCAAAGGCACGACCTGGCTCGAATCCTGCGCCTTGAAAGCCCCCGGCACCACGCGGGCGTAGGGCTGCGGCGTCACGCGCTCGAACAGGTTGGCCTCTCGACCGACCGAGATCGGTACCGAGTCCAGCACCCGGCGATAGCCCGGAATGCTGTCGTTCCGTCCCCGCACCGGCGCGATGGCGTACCGCACCGCGAGCAAGTCCCAGGTGCGGACGTATTGCAGGTTCGACCAACCCTGGTCCCGACCGAGCAATTCATCGTAATAGCGCAGCTCGTTCCCGTGATAGCCCAACACCTGGGGAATGTCGAACGCCATCAACACGTCTCCGTGGGCGGCGCCTGGCGTCGCGAGGGCGACGAGGTCGAGCACCCGATATGGCAGCGGCGCCTTCTTGAGTCGGTCGGTCACCGGATCGGCGCGAAACAGGTCGCTCGTTGGGGCCGGCGAGTAGGTCCAGAAGTGCCGGGCGTTGAGCCAGAGATCGCCACTGACCACGAGTGCGAGGGTGAGCGCGCACACCTGCGGTGTGACCCGACCGCGGACGGCCGCCAGCGCGATGGTCGCCGTGAGCGCGAGCGCGACTCCACTGCTGAAAGCACCCCACATGATCGCTGAGGCGTTGGTGCGGGCCGCAGGCGCGAGTGCGCCAGCGAGGCTTTCCGCCATGGTGCCGAAAATTCCGCTGACGGCGAGCAGTACGACGACGCCCGCCACGGCGAGCCAGGGCGTGAATGCCTTCCCGGCTTCTTTGCGTTCGATGCGTTCCGCGCCCAGTCCCGCGAAACACGCGACCACGAACGCGACTACGAAGAACGCCATGCCCGGGGCCCGCGTCTTCTTGACCATGGGCATGAGCGCCCACCAGAGTTGGTAGAACGGCGTGGCAGCGCCGAGGCTCACGAGTAGGAAGAGGAGCCCGATGCCGCCGATCCAGAGCACCAGTCGTCGCCGATCCTTCCCTAAAGCACCGAGTGCCGCGAGCGCGATGACCGGAAGTCCCAAGTACTCCGAGTGAAGCTTCAGCCCCATCGAGCCCTGGTAGGAGCCATTGGGACCCCAATACGTCTCGCGAGACCCGGCGAAGTTCTTGAAGAAGAATTCCGGCACATGAGCCCACGGGATTGCAAAGGACGTCGACCCCTCGAACCCGTGATAGCCCTGTGCGCGCGGCGAAAACGGTATGTATTGGATGAACGGCAGCAGCTGGATCGCCGCGAGACCGAAGCCAAGTAGGACCGCTCCCAGCGTGAATACAAGTCGCAGATACTTCTGCGCCCCGGGCTCACTCGTGTTCTCCCCAAACGTGAGGTATATCGCGAACAACCCTGCCCCGATGAGCAGGTAGTACGCGATCTGGAAGTGTCCCAACAGGCTCAGCGCGACCGCGATCGCGAGCAGCGCGTACCCTTCCCAGCGCTTGTCGCGGAGGGCCATGACGAGCGCCAGAAACGCGAGCGGCAGCGCGGCCGACGCGAACAGCTTCCCATCATGGCCGGGCGACGGATACGACGCGATCAGCCCCGACAGCTCGTAAGCGAGTCCGCCGATGACCGATCCCGTCCATGACAAGTGCAGCCGTCGCAGCAGCCAGTACGTGAACAGGCCCGCCAGGATGTAGTGAATCACGAAGCCGAGATTCACGACCGTCGCGACGGGCAGGACGAGACGCAGGAAGGAAGTCGGGTAGAAGATGTCGCCATGGCCGGCGGCGACGAACGGCAGCCCGCCGAACAGCTCTGGATTCCACAGCGGCACGTGTCCGAGGCGGTGCCACCACTCGGCGCCCCAGAAGCGGAACGCGTAGCCCGCCGCGTGTTGGTCGCTCCACGGCGAGGCGAGCCACTTGCCCTGGAGCATCGGCAGCGAGAGCAACACCACCCAGAGTGTGAACCAACCGCCGGCCGCGAGCGTGGGGCGCTTAGGTTCGTACACCCGCGTCCTCCTTGGTCCGTCCTGTGATGAGCAGCACGATGAGCGGCGCGGCGACCTCCGTGAGCGTCAGCAGCACCCGGGATCCCACGCTCAAGGCCACGGCGCCTCCGCTCCCGAGCGCCGGCGTGAGGAGCCCGATGAACGTCACCCCGCGCACGACGACGCCGCCGGGGGCGAACAGCGCCAGCAGGCCCAAAATGTACCCCAGGGCGAACACGCCCGCGGCTGTAGGCAACGACAGATGCCCGCCCCCAGTGAGGCCGAGTCCGGGGACGAGGAGCCAAAACGCCACGCCGTACGTGACCCAGCTCCCAAAGGTGAGCGTGGCACTCTCGGCGACCGCTGCGAGCGGGAGTGCGCGAAACTGGTCGGCCGACGAGCGCCACGGCCGTGCCAATGCCTACAGCCTGGATCGCGAACGCCGATGCTCCCGCTGCCCACGACTCCACGCCGGCGCGCTGTGCCAACACGATCAGTCCGGCGACACTCCACACTTTGCCGGGGATGTAACGCCCGAGGTTGACGAGGAGCCAGATCCGGGCTGCACGACCGTAAGCGAGTCGCTGTCCCCACCCCGCCAGGATCCGGCGCCACGACTCGATCTGGATTGCGTAGGTTGCGAGAACCGCGAGGACCGAGAGGGCGATCCAGCCCGGCTTTGGGGCCAGTGCAACGTGCAGCGAAGTGAACTCCCGCCAGTTGGCAGCGAATGTGCGCCACACCATCGCCACCACGACGCCCGCAATGACGAGCTGCGCGAGCCACACGAGCCAGCGGCGCGGGTTAGCCATGCCGTGACTTTTCCAACGCCGTCCGATAAATCGCTTCGAACCGTTCGGCTACGACGGCGGGATCGAGGCGGCGCCGCAAGGCAGCTCCGGCCGCGACCGCAAGACGGCGGTTCTCGGCGTTTCCGGCGAGCTCGGCGATCGCGTTCGCCAGCTCGCGCGGATTGTCGGCGGACACGAACCGGCCGGCGCCCGACGATGGCACGATGTCCGTCACGCCGCCGCCATCCTTGGCGGCGACCACCGGAATGCCGAGCAGCAACGCTTCCACGGCAGCGAGACCGAGTCCCTCACCCGCCGCCGGAAACGCGAACACATCGGCATCGCCTGGACGACGATATCTGCGATGCTGATCCCGCAGGCGCGCGCGGCGCGCTCGGCGAGGAATGCTGACACAGCAGTGACGCGTGCGGCGGACTTGAGGACGCGACGCGCTACGAACCACGCGGGGCGAGAGCGATCGAGCAACGCCACATCGGTGCCGTGAAGGGTGACAAC
>MNDR01000085.1 GCA_001915025.1 Gemmatimonadetes bacterium 13_2_20CM_2_65_7 | reverse complement strand
TCATTGAGGTCGACCGGCTGCTGCTCACCCGATCCCTTGCGCGCGAACGTCAGCAGATTGCGCACGATCCGCCCGGCCCGCTGGGCCTGTTCCTGAATCACCTGGAGGTGGCCACGATCCTTCTTGCCGAGCTCTTTCTGCTCGAGCAGAAACTCCGAAAGTCCCGCGATCGACGTGAGCGGGTTGTTCAGCTCGTGCGCGACGCCCGACACCAGCTGCCCCACCGCCGCCAGCTTCTCGCTTTGCACGAGCTGTGTCTCGAGCGCTTGCTGCTCCGTGACGTCTTCGACGAGGACGACCGTGCTTTGCTCGGTCGTCGCGCCGGGGATGCGAGCCGCATTCACCCGCAGCGCGCGCCGCAACCGGTCGGAGCGAGCCACGAGCGGGGCGGGGCGCTCACCGCGCCGCGCCGCGGCCAGCAGGTCGGCCAGCCCGTGCGACTTGCCCAGGAGCGCCTCACCGAGTGAGGCCCCGACGACACTGGGAAGCGCAACGCCCAGGAGGCCGGCGAGCGCGCGGTTGGCACGGCGCACCCGGCCCTCATCATCGACCACCGCAATGCCCTCGCTCAGCGCGTCGAACGCCGTCTCCCACTGCTCTTTCGCTCGCCGCACCATCTCGAAGAAGCGCGCATTGGCGATAACCACCGCCGCATGCGTCGCAAGTGTCGAGAGGAGACGGACATCCTCGGGCACGAAAACCCCCTCCCGCGGGTCGGTGATCAGGAGCGTGCCGATGACGGCGCCGTGCGAGCGCAGTGGGACGGCGGCTGCCGCGGCCGCCTGAACACCATTGACCACTTCGGTCGGCTCGGGACCCGAGTTGCGCACGAGCTCGAGATGCTCACGCCCGGTGGAACGGGCGACGAGCCCCTTGTCGTCTCCAGGGATCGTGCGCCCGCGCAGCGCGCTCAAGGTCCCTTCGGCTGCGGCGACCTGGAGCGGGTCTCCGGCTGCCTCGCCGACCAGCGCGAGCAGCGCGCCCTGCGCATCGAGGAAGCGAACGGCATAGCGAACGACCTGCTCGACGATGCGGTCCAGCTCGAGCGAGTCGGACAGGACGTATGACAATTCCTGGAGCGAGAACAGCTCCGACAGCCGGCGATTCAACTCCTCGGCCGCGCGGCGGCGCTCGTGCTCCGAGCGCATCAGACGCTGGCGCAGACGCCACAGCAACGCCGCCACTCCAACGACGAGGAGGGCGACGGCGGCACTCAGAACCGGATGTTCTCGCCACATGTTCATGCTCTTCTATATTCTACTATCGTTCTTGAGAATCAATCTCGAGCCTGCTATCGCCCGGTCGTGCGCGCTCAGTCTGCTCATCGCAGCCTGCGGTCGCGAGCCGCGTCCGCCCATCTCGCGTGCGTGGCCACTGATGGGCACGACGCTGTCGGCCGCTGCATGGGGGGCGGGGGGGGCGGACAGCACGCGGGTTGCACGGGCGCTTGATGCCGCGCGCGACTCCGTGCATCGCATCGATTCATTGTTACGGAAGAGGATCCGTATCGCGGCACTCGATTCCGTCCGCGAGGAGGTGCGCAGAGAGAGCGGGGTTGCGCTCCCGCCAGACAGCCTGGCGATCGGATATGCGCTCGATCGCGCGGCCCTCGCGCTGGGGCCCGTCGTTGACAGTACGCTGCTTGGTTTGGGCGAGCAGTTTCGCTGGATCGGCCCGGCCACTCGCTCGACGCACCGGTCCGTCGGCATTCCCGATCCTGACAACACGCTGCGCTCGCTCGGCGCAGTCGAGATGTGGGGTGGCTCGGTGCGCACGAAGTCGCAACGCAACGCGCACGGGGCCACTGTGCGATCGGTGACCGTGCTCGCAGCCACCGCGGCCGCCGCCGATGCCTGGGCGGCGGCCTTCATGGTCGTTGGATGTGACAGCGCTTTGGCGTTGGCACTGCGACTCGGGCAGCCCCCGACGTGGTCGCGGGTGAGCGTGGTATGTGCCGACTCGGCGGGCGTGCGCTCGACTACGGACCTCGGGCAGCGGTTCCTGCGTCCGACTGGGCGCGTGCCTTGACGCGCGCCCGCTCCTCATTGAGCAGCCGCAGGGAGCGGGTCCACACGTCGCTCGCGAGGCCCTGGTAGCTGATGGTCATCTGTTCCCGCACGCTAATCCCCTCCTCGAAGAGATAGATCGCCACCGCCTGCTGGCGCGCGTCGAGCTGATACGAGCTCCACGTTGGCGAGAGCGGCACGATGCCGATCGGCCGGAACAGCCGACCCCGACTGGTGATGAACAGCTCGTCCGGATTGAAGCGGGCCGCGGGCACGATGCCAAGGAACGTGACCATCACGAGCATGGGATGTTCCGTGTTCGCGAGGCGCGCGGCTGCGGCGATGTCATCCGACCGGCTCTGGATGAGCTGGCGCAGCGAGCGATAGGTATCAGGAGCAAGCAGCCGGATGACCTGCTCGTCGAGCGGCAGGACCTGAACCGCGACGGTGCCTGTGGAGAGACTCACGACGATATCGTCGCGACGGAGCGTACCGTAGCCGGGGGAAATCGTATCCTGGGCGGTTAAGCGGTTCGGCGGTTGGGCGGTTAGAAGGCAAAGAACCCCCGCTGTGCGAACCGCCCAACCTCCCAACCGCCCAACCGCCACGTGCCTCACGCAGCTCCTCTCACCAGCCCTTCAATTGCTTCCCGCAGCTCCGCGATTCCCTCGCCGGTTTTCGCGCTCGTCGCGATCACCTGATCCTCGGGAAGCCCGAGCTCGTCGCGCAGCTCGCGTTCGCGCGCGCGTCGCTGGGCTGTCGAAAGCTTGTCACCCTTGGTGAGCGCGGCAAGGACGTGCGTCTCGCCTTCCACCAGCGCGTCCTGCATGGCGCGGTCATCGACGGAGGGCGGATGGCGAATGTCCAGCAGCCACACCACGCCGCGCAGCCGCTCCCGCTCCAGGGCGTACCGCAGGAGGCGGCGAAAGCCTGCCCGCTGCTCCTTCCCGGCTCGGGCGTACCCGTACCCTGGCAGGTCGAGGAAGTAGTGTGAAGCGCCGATCTGAAAGACGTTGAGCGCCCGGGTCTTTCCCGGCGTCCCGGACGTCTTGGCAATCCGTTGCCCCACGAGTGCGTTGAGCAACGACGACTTGCCGACGTTGGAGCGGCCGATGAACGCGACTTCCGGGAGTGGAGGATCGAGCAGCGCATCGGCTCGCGGGAATGAGCCAATGTACCGTGGGTCGGTCAGGCTTCTTTCTTCTGGCGGGGACGCTCGGTCACGAGCAACGGCGCGCGGCCCGACGTGACGCATTCAGCGGTGATGGCGACTTCGCGGACGTCGTCACGGCTCGGCAGCTCGAACATGATTTCCGTCATCATCTCTTCGAGGATGGCGCGCAGCCCTCTGGCGCCGGTGCCGCGCTTCATCGCCTTCGCCGCGATCGCCTTCAGCGCATCTTTCTCGAGCGTCAGGCGGACGTCCTCGAGGTCGAACAGCTTCTGGTACTGTTTGGCGAGCGCGTTCTTGGGCTCGGTGAGAATCCGAATCAGCGCGTCCTCGTCGAGCGCATCGAGCGGCACCGTGACCGGTAACCGGCCGACCAATTCCGGGATCAGGCCGTAGCGCAACAGATCGTCAGGCTCGACGTCGACAAAGGGGTTCTTCTTCAGCTTCTCGGCGACGCCCTTTTCGACCTCTTCTTTTGTAAAGCCGATCTGCCGCCGGCCGGTGCGCGACTCGATGATCTTCTCGAGGCCGTCGAACGCGCCGCCGCAAACGAACAAGATGTCCTTCGTGTTGACCTGGATGTACTCCTGCTGCGGATGCTTGCGCCCACCCTGCGGCGGGACGCTGGCGACCGTGCCTTCCAGAATTTTGAGCAGGGCCTGCTGCACGCCTTCGCCCGAGACGTCCCGCGTGATGCTCGGATTCTCGGACTTGCGGGCGATCTTGTCGATTTCGTCGATGTAGACGATGCCGCGCTCGGCCTCGGAGACGTTGAAGTCAGCGGACTGGAGCAGCCGTACCAGAATGTTCTCGACGTCCTCACCGACGTAGCCCGCTTCGGTGAGCGTGGTCGCGTCGGCGATCGTGAAGGGCACGTCCAGGATGCGCGCCAGGGTCTGCGCCAGGAGTGTCTTGCCCACGCCGGTCGGCCCGATCAGGAGGATATTGCTCTTGTCGAGCTCGACGTCGTTGTCGCGACCGGAGTGGGAATTGATGCGTTTGTAGTGGTTATAGACGGCTACGGCGAGAGTCTTCTTGGCGCGGTCCTGCCCGATCACGTATTGGTCCAGCACGTCCTTTATTTCCGCAGGCGTGGGGACCTGCGTGATTGCCTCCGCGACTTCGCGCTCCTCATCCTCCGCCAGGATCTCATTGCAGAGCGCAATGCACTCATTGCAGATGTAGACCGACGGCCCGGAGATGAATTTCCGGACTGAATCCTTGGATTTACCGCAGAAGGAGCAGCGGAGATGCTTGTCGTGAGACATCGTCTTCCTAGTATGGGAAGGCGCGTCTGGCGGCGCAAGTGTTCACTTCTTAGCCTTCCCGTCTTCCTTGATTTCTTCGTAGTTCGAAATGACGTGATCGATCAGTCCATACTCTTTCGCTTCTTCGGCGGACATGAAGCGGTCTCGGTCCATGTCCTTCTCGATGTTCTCCACGGTCTTGCCGGTGTGCTTGGCGTACAGCTCGTTGAGCTTGCGCCGCAGGAACAGGATCTCCCGCGCCTGGATTTCGATGTCGGAGGCTGTGCCCTGCGTACCGCCCGACGGCTGGTGCATCATGATCCGGGCGTGCGGCAGCGCTGAGCGCTTCCCCTTGCGGCCGGCGGTGAGGAGGAAGGAGCCCATCGAGGCAGCCATCCCCATGCAGATGGTGTTTACCGGCGCGCGCAGGAACTGCATCGTGTCGTAAATCGCCATACCGGATGACACCAGGCCACCTGGGGAATTCACGTACAGGTAAATGTCCCGTTCGGGGTTGTCGGCATCCAGGAACAGCAGCTGCGCGATGATGATGTTGGCGACATCGTCGGTGATGGACGTGCCCAGGAAAACGATGCGGTCCATCAGTAACCGGCTGAAGATGTCATAGGTGCGCTCGCCACGGCTCGAGCGCTCGATGATATACGGGGGATAGATGTGGCTTTCGCTCGTCGTCACGCTTGCTCCACGGTGGACTGCGACAAAAGATAGGAGAACACCTTCTCCTCGGTGATGCTCCGCGCGACATCACGGAGCCGCTTGGCCTTCTCCAACGACGCATACAGCTGCGCGGCCGGCATGCCGCGTCGCTCGGCGAGTTCCTGGACCTTTTGGTCCAGCTCGGCTTCGGTGGCGCGCAGGTTCTGCGATTCGACGACGTAATCGAGCACCAGATCGCGTCGCACTTGCGCTTCCGCAATGGTGCGGAACTCTTGTGCGAACTGCTGCCACCGCTCCTCCGGGACCTCATAGGCCTGCGCGTACGCGCCCAACACCCGCTCGACCAGCGGCCGCGGCGCGACCACGCTGTTCGCCTGCACGATCTGATCGATCAGCTCGGTGCGCACATGCGCATCTGCTTCCCGCTCGGCCTCTTTGCCGAGATCCGCGCCGATCGTCGCACGCAACGCCTCGAGCGATTCGAAGTCGCCCATCTCGCGAGCGAACCCGTCGTCCGGCGCGGGGAGCTCCTGCCGCTTCACCTCGCGCAGTGTCAGACGGATGTCGCGCGTCTGCCCGCGCTTCGCCTCCTCCGCGAAGTCATCGGGAAAGCGCACGGTCGCATCCACCGATTCCCCCGGCAGGAGGTTCATGATGCGCTCTTCGACGTCCGGAATCGCACGACCCTCGCCGAGGACGAACTGGTACGGCTGCGGGTCTTTGGGCGGTGCTTCGCCGTTCTCGCGGGTGGCGATGATGACGTCGACGAGATCCTTGGACTTGGGCTTTTCGCCTGCGACCGGCGTCCACGGCGCGCGTTGCTCGCGCATCGTGTTCAACTGCTGCTCAACCTGAGCCGCCGTGATCGCGGCAACTTTCCGCGTCAATCGAAAACCGCCCAGCCGTTGCAGCTTGAGCTCCGGCTTCAACTCCACGTGGAACTCGAACGTGACTGGCGCGCCGTCCTCCCACTTGAGGTTGTGGATGTGAGGATCGGCGATCGGCTTGAGCTCTTCCTGCTTCTGCGCGACGCGCCAGCTCTCTTGCACGAGCTCGCGCAGCGTCTCCTGGCGGATATCGTCCGCGAACTTCTTGCGTACCACCGCGGCCGGTACCTTGCCCTGCCGGAAGCCGGGCAAGCGGGCGCGCTGCTGGTACACCTTCGTCGCGCGCTCCTCGGCCGCCTTCACGTTGTCGGGCGGAATGGTTACCTCGAGCGACGCTTCGCCAGGTTCGACGCGTGTTTTCTTGACGAGAATGTCCGGCATGTGCGGAAAAATCTAACAGCGGGGCCTAGGGGTTGGGGCCTGGGGGCCTGAGGCATGTGTTTGCAAATCCCTAGGCCCAAGACCCCAGCCCCCAGATGCGACCGGAGGGACTCGAACCCCCACGGGTTGCCCCACCAGCTCCTAAGGCTGGCGCGTCTGCCAATTCCGCCACGGTCGCAAACTTCCCCGAAATGTATAGGTTCCCGAGTCCTGATGTCGTCCCCCAAGCCTCGCGGAGCCGTTTCATGATCCGTCCCCGTGTCACCTCTCTTCTCCTCATCTTCGCTCTCAGCGCGGTGCTCGCCGGAACCGCCATGTCCCAGGCGGCGGACAAGCAACGCATCTGCAGCCAGGTCGAAAACCACGCTTTCACCGTAGGCAGTTGGGCCACGTACAACTGGACTGGTGGACAAACCAACGGCAGCACGCTGCGCATGGCAGTCGTGGGCAAGGAGGCGCACGAGAGCACCACGTATTACTGGTACGAAGTGACGATCGAGGATCCGCAGCACCCCAACGCGAAGATGATTATTCAGACGCTGGTGCCCAGCCTCGGCTCCAAAGTAGGCGTTCGTGCGGTCATCATGAAAAGCGGAGACAAGCCAGCAATGAAGATGCCGCCACAAATAGTGCAAATCGTCAATGCGACGCCCGGGACGAATGTGACGGCCGAAATCGCGCGGGATTGTCAGGAGATGGACGTCGTTGGATGGGAGGACGTGACGGTGCCCGCGGGTCACTTCCGGGCTCTCCATATGAAGCATCCTCGCACGGCGCTGGAAGTGTGGGTCCGGCCCGACCTGGAATTCGCGATGGTCAAAGGAAACTTGAAGGACGGCGGTGTGATGGAGCTGAAGGCGCAAGGCACCGGCGCGAAGTCGTCCATCAGCGAGACGCCGACTGAAATCCCGGGGTTTCCGGCCGCCCCGCCGCCCCGTTAGTTTTTCACGCCGTGCCGCTGCTCCTTGCTGTCGTCCTGGTCGTTCTCACCGCCTGCAGCGGACCGTTTCCACAGTCGGCGCTCGCGCCGCGATCTGATTTCAGCACTTCGCTCGACCACCTGTTCACCAACATTTTTTGGTGGGCAGTGGTCGTCTTCCTCGTCGTCGAAGCGCTGCTGCTGTACGCGATCGGGCGCTACCGCGCGCGACCGGGTGCCGCGGCGCCGAAGCCGGTGCATGGTCACACGGCGCTCGAGATTGGCTGGACGCTCGCGCCGGCGCTGATCCTCGTGTTCATCGCCGTTCCCACGATGCGCACGATTTTCGAGACCGCGGGCAACGCACCCGAGGGTGCGTTGCGGGTCGAGGTCATCGGCCATCAATGGTGGTGGGAGTATCGCTACCCGACGTTGGGGATTGGGGCGGCGAACGAGCTGCATGTCCCGGTGCGGACTCCAGTCCAGCTCGAGATGACGTCGGCGGACGTCATCCACAGCTTCTGGGTGCCGCGGCTCGCCGGCAAACGCGACCTCATCCAGGGTCGGATCAACCGCATCGAGTTCAGCGCCGACTCGACCGGCGAATACTGGGGTCAGTGCGCCGAGTTCTGCGGCGCCTCGCATGCGAACATGCGGCTGCGCGTCGTTGTGCAGCTCGACACGGCGTTCCAGGCGTGGGTAGACCGCCAGCGCGCCGGCCCGGCGGCACCGGCACAGGGATCACCCGCTGAGCGGGGTCAAAAGGTCTTCCGTCGCAGCGCATGCATCGCCTGTCACACGATCACCGGCATCTCGCAAGGGAAGATCGGACCTGAGCTGACGCACGTCGGCGGCCGCGCGACAATCGCGGGCGCGCTCTTTCCGAACACCACCGACATGCTGCGCCGCTGGATCACGAACGCGCCCTCGCTCAAGCCGGGGGCCCTGATGCCGCCGCAAGGCCTCTCCGCTGCGGATCTCGACGCCGTGGTCGCCTACCTCCAGAGCTTGAAATGAAGAGCTGGCTGACCACCACCGACCACAAGCGCATCGGGCTCCTCTATTTCTGGACAGCGTTCGGTTTTTTCCTGATGGGCGGAACTGAGGCGCTCGTCATCCGCGCGCAGCTGGTGCGGCCCGAGGGCATCGGCGTGAGCGCCGAGACGTTCAATCAGCTGTTCACCATGCACGGCACCACGATGGTGTTCCTGGCGCTGATGCCGTTGTCCGCGGCGTTCTTCAACTTCATCATCCCGCTCCAGATCGGCGCGCGCGACGTCGCTTTCCCGCGTCTCAACGCATTCAGCTACTGGGTCTTCCTGCTCGGGGGGCTGCTGCTGAACGCGAGCTTCATCGCGGGACCGCTGTTCGGCGCCGACCGTCTGTCCGTCGCACCGGATGCGGGGTGGTTCGCGTATGCGAATCTCACGTCCCGGCAGTTCTCAGCTGGACCGAACGTCGATTTCTGGTTACTGGGACTCCAGATCCTTGGCATCGCGTCGCTGGCGGCCGGGTTCAACTTCATCGTGACGATCTTGAACATGCGGGCGCCGGGAATGCGGATGCTGCGTCTTCCCCCATTTACGTGGATGACGTTAGTCACGCAGTTCCTCGTCATCACGGCGTTCCCCGTCATCACGGTCGCGCTCGTGCTGCTCATGTTCGATCGCTTCTTCGGCACCCATTTCTTCGTGCCCGCTGGCGGCGGCGATCCGATCCTGTGGCAACATCTCTTCTGGATGTTCGGCCACCCCGAGGTCTACATCCTGATTCTCCCAGCGATGGGCATCATTTCGGAGGTGCTGCCGACGTTTTCCCGGAAGCCGTTGTTCGGCTACACCGTCGTCGTGTACTCGGGCGTCGTCATTGCCTTCCTCGGCTGGAGCGTGTGGGCGCATCACATGTTCTCGACGGGACTGGGACCCATCGCCGATTCGGTGTTCGCGGGCACGACGATGCTGATCGCGATCCCGACCGGCGTGAAGATCTTCAACTGGATCGGGACGCTGTGGGGCGGGCAACTGCGGTTCACGACCGCGCTGGCTGTTCGGCGGCACGATTCTGGGCTTGTTCGCGGGGATCTACTACTGGTGGCCCAAGATGACCGGCCGGATGCTGTCGGAGACACTGGGCCGATGGCACTTCTGGCTGACCGTGATCGGCATGAACCTGGCGTTCTTCCCGATGCACTTAGCCGGTCTCTTCGGCATGCCGCGGCGGATCTATACGTACTCGGCGGACCTCGGCGTGACCCGCTTCAATCAGCTTTCGACGGCCGGCGCATTCATCATCGGGATCGCGACGCTCATCCTTTTCTGGAATCTGCTGAGCACCCGCCGCCGGCCGATCACTGCGCCGCACAATCCGTGGGGTGGTGCGACGCTCGAATGGGCGATACCCTCGCCGCCGCCGGTCTACAATTTCACCGTCATTCCGACGGTCGCGAGCCGGCTCCCGCTATGGCAAACCGAACGCCACGCGCCCATGGAGCCGCTGCCCGAGCGACCACCAGCTCCAATCCATGTTCCGGGAGGATCGTGGTGGCCGCTGATCACGGCGTTCGGACTGCCGGTGATGGCGATCGGCGCGTTGTCGCGCCTGCTCCCGATCGTGCTCGTGGGCGCCGCGGTCGTGATCGTGGGCATTTATCGATGGGCCTACGAGCCCTTCGAGATGTGAGATGGCACACTCACACTCCGGCGCGCACGCGCTTCGCACGAGCATGGGGCTCGACAGCCGCAAGATGGCGTTCTGGGCGTTCATCGGCTCGGAGTGCCTGCTCTTCGGCTCATTGATCTCCACCTACCTCGTCTACAAGGGCCGGAGCCTGGTGGGGCCATACCCACACGAAATTCTGAATATTCCGTTCACGTCGTTCAGCACGTTTGATCTGCTGATGTCGAGCCTCGCGATGGTGCTCGCACTCGCTGCCGTGCAGCGCGGCGATATGAAACAGGGAAAGCTCTGGCTGCTCGTCACGGCGCTGCTCGGGTTGGTTTTCCTCGGCGGGCAGTTCTGGGAATTCAGTCATTTCGTGCGCGAAGGCCTGGGCCTGACCACCAACCTCTTCGGCTCGACGTTCTACGTGCTCACCGGCACGCACGGCGCGCACGTGACCGTGGGGGTGATCTGGCTGCTGACGCTCTGGGTGCAGGCGTTGCGTGGAAAGCTGGGGCCAGGGCAGGCAATCACCGTGGAAATCACGGGACTGTATTGGCACTTCGTCGACGTCGTGTGGATCGTGATCTTCACGGTCGTCTATCTCATTCAATGAACGCGACGGGAATCACGCGATGAGCGGGCAAGCACACGCCACGACCGGAACGTATCTCCGTGTTGCCGCAATCCTCGTCATGGTGACACTGATCGAGGTGGGCGTGTTCTACGTTCCGGCCTTCCATACGGTGCTCGTCCCCGTCCTGCTGGTGCTATCGGCGTTCAAGTTCACGCTGGTCGTGATGTTCTACATGCATCTCAAGTTCGATAGCCGCTTCTTCGCGTTGCTGTTCGGCGGGCCATTGCTGCTCGCGCTCGCGGTGATGGTCAGCTTGCTCTTCATCTTCTATGGAGCGTTGCGTCTGCGGACCGGCGTGTGAGTCCCTGGAATCGGTGGGACCTGCATCCCAGCGTCGTGATTGGGCTCGTCCTCCTGGGCGGGCTCTACGCGTATTGGGGAGGTCTGCGCGGCACGTCGCGCCGCAAGATCGCCGCGTTCGCTGGATCACTGCTCGTGCTCTTTGGCGCGCTCAACGGGCCGCTCCACAATCTGTCGGACCAATACCTCTTCAGCGCCCACATGGCGCAGCATCTGTTGCTCACCTTGGTCTTCCCGCCGCTGCTGCTCTACGGGACGCCGGCGTGGGTGGTGCGGCCGCTGCTCAGACCACGGTGGGTGATGGCGTTGGGTCGCGTCGTCACGCGCCCGCTGTGGGCGGCACTGCTGTTCACCGGACCGATCACCATCTGGCATGCACCGGCGCTCTACGAAGCGGCGCTCCGCAATCACAACCTGCACATCGTTCAGCACCTGATCTTTCTCACCACCGCGGTCGTGATGTGGTGGCCGGTTCTCTCACCGGTTCCCGAGCTGCCGCGGATTCCGCATCTGCTCCAGATGCTGTACCTGTTCCTGCTCGGTATCCCGATGTCGATCACGGGAGCGCTGATCACGCTCTCCGGTTCGGTGCTCTATCCGTTTTACGCGGCCGCGCCTCGCGTGTGGAACCTGTCGCCCATGGACGATCAACAGATTGGCGGCCTGCTCATGTGGGTGCTGGGCGGACTGATGCTCTGGATCGTGATGAGCGTCATCTGGTTCCGATACTCCGTTTGGGATCAGAGATCGGATGCTGAAACGCGAGTACCGGAAGAAGCCTATGGAAATGCGAAATTCGAAATGCGGAATGCGAAATCGCAGGATGGTGCTCGAAACTAGCCCTTCAATCTCGCATTCCGACTTCCGCATTTCGCATTACTCACCGTCCTCAGTTTCGCCCAGCGGGTGCCGGCGCAGCTCTTCACCGATGCGAGGGTGTTCCCGCCAGAGGTAATAGCCCATGCCGAGTGCCGCGAGGCCATTCCCGATGGCGACATTCCACCATGCCAGGTAGCCGATCAGCGGTTTGGCGAGTAGCGCGACGAGAATGTAGAACCCCACCTCAAAGAAGCAAAAACCAACGATGACCAGAAACAACGTCGACGGCGCGTATTCGACCTCCGCGGCGAGTGCCGCGGCGATGCAGCCGACCACCACGAACGCGCTGACGTGAATCATCGTGTACCCAAAGATCCGACCGGGCTCGATGACGATGGCGTTGGGATCATGCGCTCCGGGGAAGAGCGCGCCACCCAGCATCGCCGGTGTGAAGAACGGCTGGCCGTTGATGGTGTCTACGATGAGGAACCAGACGGCGACGACCGCGGCGCCGATGCAACCGGCGATGAAGCCTTCGCGCAGGATGCGATTGAGATCCATCGGACCGTCAATATATCGCGGCGACAAGTGCGTGCTAGATTAGGCCCGACTCGGAACTCGGGGAGAGAATCGTCGTGACGCGCCGTCCCTTGTTCTACGGACTGTGCCTGCTCATCGGCGTGCTGCTGTCGGGGATCGGCGGCCTCATGCACCCACTGCTCACCGGTGACGGAGCGGCGCAGCTGAGCACAATCGCGCGAACCGCGCACTGGCGCGCCATTCACTGGTCCTTGTTGTTCGGACTGGCCTTCATGTACACGGGCCTGATCGGCGTCGCGCTGCGCCACGGCGAAACGGCAGGATCGGCGCCGGGCCGGGCCGGGATTCTCCTGGCTGGCTTCGGCTTCTCGGTTTGGTCGCTGAATATCCTCTTCATGGTCGGCGCCGGCTGGCAGCTCGCGCGGGCGTTCACGACCGCGGACACGGGGCTCGCCGGCACGCACGCCGTGTTCGTTTATGACATGCTGCACCCCGCGGGCCTCGCGGCTGAACGGTTGGCGACGTTCATGCTCGGTCTTGTTGCCTACACGTTCGGCTGGGCGATCCGGAACGGCATGGTGTGGCCGCGCTGGCTGGCGTGGATCGCGTGGGTCGTGGCGGCACTAAATGGCGCCGTGGCCATAGTATTCGACGAGTTCTCGCCGAATTTCCTCTACTATGGCCAGGCGCTGTTTGTGATGTGGCTGGCGGCGACCGCGGTGGTGATGCTGACTGACCGGGGATTGGGGGCTAGGGGCTAGGGACTCGAGGCTAGGGACTCGCCCTTGCACTCCGACTCCCTAGCCCCAATCCCGAGTCCCTAGTTAGCTCGTAGCCGGACGATCCGCTGCTGCCATCCATCCGCTGTACTGTACAGCACCGTCAGGGTGACGATGTCACCCTTTTTCACGCCCGCCAACGCGCGGCGCAGCTCGGCTCGTGAGCCCGTCGCGACGCCATTGACCTTCAGGATGATGTCCGGGTTGCTATAGCCGCTGCTCGCATCCGACAGGCGCTGATACGCCGGGCCGTCGGGCGACACCTGCGAGACGATCAAGCCGCCGCCTGACCGCATGACCTGCCGGAGATCCGAATCGCGGACATTCTCCTGCGAGAGCGGCTCGACCGAAATCCCCAGCGTATTGTCCATCGGCGCCGAATCGTGGGAGCTCGGGCGGTCGTCATTGCTGGAAACTTCCTGGGGCTCGCTCGACGGCGCAGCGGCCAGCCGCACCGGGATCGTCTTCCGCACACCGCCTTTGCGGACGACACTGACCTGGACGATTTCACCGGGCTTTTTGAAACCGACTCGCTGCTGCAACTGCGCCACGGACTCGATTTCCTGCCCGTCCACGGCGGTGATCACGTCACCCTCTTGAATCCCTGCACGCTTGGCGGGCGAATCGTCGGGCGGGTTGAACACGTCGACGACCACCCCGCGGATCTGCGGGAGCTTCGCGTCTTCGGCGTCTTCCGGTGTGATCGGCCGGATTTGCACACCCATGACCGCGCGGTCGACGTGACCGGTCGAAATCAGCTGCGTCATCACGGTGCGGGCGAGATTGATCGGGATGGCAAACCCGTACCCGTCGTAATATCCGGTCGGACTGGCGATGGCCGCATTGATGCCGATGACCTCGCCACGCACGTTGACGAGCGGCCCGCCCGAGTTGCCGGGGTTGATGGCCGCGTCAGTCTGAATGAAGTCTTGAATTGCATACCGGCTGCTATTGAGGCCGGCGAGCAGTCGCCCCTTCGCGCTCACGATCCCAGCGGTGACGGTAAATGTGAATGCTTCGCCCAGCGGATTGCCGATCGCGAGCACCCAGTTGCCGATCCTGGTAGAGTCGGCATCACCGAGACGCACGGTCGGCAGGCCCGTCGTCTGAATCTTGATGACTGCGACGTCGGTCGATGGATCGGTACCGACGGTCTTGGCGCTGAATTCGCGGTTGTCTAACAGGCGAACCGTGACGCGGTCCGCGCCCTGCACGACGTGGTTGTTCGTCAGGATGTATCCGTCCTGGGACACAATGAAGCCTGACCCCGATCCCTGCTCGACCTGGGGACGGCGCGGGACCTGGAAGAAATCCTCAAATCCCGGTGGCAGGCGCCGGTTGCTCACGTGCTCGCGGCGCTCCGACTTGATGAATACGACCGCGGGCTTCACGTGCTCGGCAACCGATGCGAACGCGTCGCCGAGATCGACCGCGGCCTTGGCCTGCGGCAGCGCCCGGGGGGGGCTGGTGTCCTGCAGCACCGAGCGCACCGCGGCTTCGCCGCGCGCAGGCAGTTTGAATGCCGAGGCGAATGCCAGTCCCAGCGCAAACGCCATTGCCACCAGAGCTCCGAACTTCAACCAGTCCCGCGTCTTCACCGACATCCGTTCCCCCTTTTAAGACTTCTTGGATTTATCGTCGTCCACGACGCCCGCTTCTGCACCGGCGCCGGCACCCCGGGCCGCGTACAGTGACGCGCCCGCCGCGGAGTAGGCCTGCTGCAGCTCGTCGAGCGCCTTACTGATCTCGTCGGCGTTGCCGCTGCGCAGCGCCTGCTGCGCCGACTGGATCGCCGCATCGAGCCGAGTCTTGAGCCCCGCCTCGAGCTTGTCGACCCAGTCCTTCGACTCCTTTTGGACCTGGTACACCATGGTATCGAGGCGGTTACGACGCTCGATCTCATCGCGCCGCTTCTTGTCTTCCGCGGCGTGCGCCTCGGCCTCCTTCACCATCTTGTCGATGTCCTTATCGGCAAGACCCGACGAGGCTTCGATCCGGATCTTCTGCTCTTTGCCGGTCGCCTTGTCCTTCGCCGAAACGTGCAAGATGCCGTTCGCGTCGATGTCGAACGTCACCTCGACCTGCGGCACGCCCCGCGGAGCTGGCGGAATTCCGGTGAGCTGGAATTTGCCGATGGTCCGGTTGTCCTGCGCCATCTGCCGTTCACCCTGCAACACATGAATCTCGACGGTGGTCTGATTGTCTTCCGCGGTCGAGAACACCTCCGACTTCTTCGTCGGAATGGTCGTGTTGCGCGGAATCAGAACGGTCGTCACGCCACCCAGCGTCTCGATGCCGAGCGAGAGAGGCGTCACGTCGAGCAGGAGTACGTCCTTCACCTCTCCTGCGAGCACGCCTCCCTGAATCGCGGCTCCGATCGCCACGACTTCGTCGGGGTTCACGCCCTTGTGCGGCTCTTTCCCGAAGAAGTTCTTGACAATGTCCTGGACCTTCGGCATGCGCGTCTGGCCACCGACCAGGATCACCTCGTCGATGTCCGACGGCTTGAGCCCGGCGTCGTTGAGCGCCTGCTGCATGGGCGGAATCGTGCGCTTCACCAGGTCGTCAACGAGCTGCTCGAGCTTCGCGCGCGTCAGCGACAGGTTGAGATGCTTCGGCCCAGACTGATCGGCGGTGATGAACGGCAGGTTGATATCAGTCTGCATCACGGACGACAGCTCCATCTTTGCCTTCTCGGCGGCTTCCTTGAGGCGCTGCAGCGCCATCGGATCCTTGGACAGATCGATTCCCTGATCCCGCTTGAACTCCCCAACCAACCACTCCATGACGCGGGCGTCGAAATCGTCGCCGCCCAGGTGTGTGTCACCGTTGGTGCTCTTGACCTCGAAGACTCCCTCAGCCAGCTCGAGAATCGAGATGTCGTAGGTCCCGCCGCCGAGGTCGTAGACGGCGACTTTCTCTTCCTTCTTCTTATCGAGGCCATAAGCGAGGGCCGAGGCGGTCGGCTCGTTGATGATCCGGACCACGTCGAGACCGGCGATCTTGCCGGCGTCCTTTGTCGCCTGGCGCTGCGAATCGTTGAAATAGGCCGGGACCGTGATGACGGCCTTCTCGACTTTGTGGCCGAGATAGTCCTCGGCCGTCTGCCGCATCTTCTGGAGGATCATCGCCGAGATCTCAGGCGGCGTGTACGTCTTGCCCATCACTTCGACGGACGCGAGCCCGTTCTGGCCGCGTGTAACCTTATAGGGGACGCGCTTGATCTCTTCGCTGACCTCTTCGAGGCGCCGTCCCATGAACCGTTTTATGGAGAAGATCGTGTTCTGCGGGTTGGTCACCGCCTGCCGTTTGGCCACCTGCCCAACGAGTCGCTCACCGTCTTTTGTGAAGGCGACCACCGATGGGGTGGTTCTGCCGCCTTCGGCGTTGGGGATGACGACGGGATCGCCACCTTCCATGACCGCCACGACGGAGTTGGTCGTCCCGAGGTCAATGCCGATGATCTTCTCAGCCATACTTTCAGCTCCTGGTAGGGATTTGATGCCGACCTGATGCTCTGGGTCGCAGAGGGCAAGCATCGTGCCCGTTTAAAATGCCAAAAAGGCAGGCGGTTAACCACCCAACCGCTCAACCGCCTGACTGCCTAGATTCTGCCGCATGTTTCCCTACCGGGACGAGAATCCTACCGAAAAACCGGCCATCATCACCGTCGCGATCATCATCGCCAACACGCTCGTCTTCATTCTGCTACAGGGCGCGGGGGCACAGGGGCCACTGGCGCGGTCGGTGTGCGAGCTCGGGTTGATCCCGGGCGAGCTGCTGCGTACCGCGAAGCCGGGTAGCGGCGTGGAGCTCGCGCCTGGCATGGCCTGCCTGGTCGGTGTCGCGCCGAAGTACTGGACCGTGATCACTTCGATGTTTACCCATGGCGGTTGGCTGCACCTCATCGGCAACATGCTGTTCCTCTGGGTCTTCGGGAACAACATCGAGGACGCGATGGGCCACGGAAAATTCATCGTCTTCTATCTGTTATGCGGAATCGCGGCGGCGGCGACGCAAACGCTGCTGAGCCCGCACTCGATTGTCCCAATGGTCGGAGCCTCGGGCGCAATCAGTGGCGTGCTGGGGGCGTACCTGCTGCTCTATCCCAACGTGCGGGTGCATACGCTCATCATTTTGCCCATCTACATTACGTCCGTCGCGCTGCCGGCGTGGGTGATGCTGGGCTATTGGGCCGTTCTGCAACTGTTGAGCGCACTCGCGGGGCTCAGCGAGATCCAGAAGGGGGGCGTGGCGTTCTTCGCGCACGTAGGTGGCTTTCTCGCGGGACTCTTGCTGATTCGCCTGTTTGCGTCGGATGAGGTGCTGCGCCGGCGTCCCACGCCGCCGGCAGGATACTACCGCTACCGTTCCATCGGCTGATTCCACAGTCCCGGTAGACGCTTTCGCAGCTCGTCCCGGACCGCGCGGAAACTCGCGATGTCCTTGGGATCGGGTAGCGGCCAATGGAGCCGCCGCACGCGACCCGGTATCACGGGACAGACCTCCTCAGCGCACAGCGTTACGACCGTATCCACCTGATCGAGCGAGATGCTCGCCACGCCCTTCGCGCGGAAGTCCGAGATGTCGACCTGTTGCTCGGCCAGGGCCTCGATTGCGAGCGGATTGACGTCGCCGGGCTCGGAGCCGGCGCTCAGGAAGCGGTATCCGGGAGGGGCCATCGCACGCGCGAGACCTTCGGCCATCTGGCTGCGTGCGGAGTTGCGCACACAGAGAAACAGAATCGTTATCGCGATTTGCCGCCCTCCCCCTCCATGTCTTCGGCGTGGTGTTTGATCGACTTGCCCTCGACCAGGAACACGACGTCTTCGGCGATGTTGGTCGCGAGGTCCGCCACGCGCTCGAGGTTGCGACTCACGAGAAAGAGCTCCATCGCGGTCCCAATGATGTGCGGGTCCTCCATCATGTGCGTGAGCAGAATGCGGAACATCGATTGATGGAGCGCATCCACGCTGTCGTCGCGACGGCAGATAGCGCGGCCGGCCTGTGCATCCCCTCGCACGAAGGCATCGAGCGCATCGGCGAGCATGGTCCGCGCCTGCCGCGCCATCTCGACGAGCTCGGGCTCGGGAACGATCGGCCGGCTGGCAAGTAGTCGCTCCGCGGACTGGGCGATGTTGACGGCATGATCGCCGACCCGTTCCAGGTCATTCGCGATCTTCATGGCCGCGGCGAGGAAGCGAAGGTCGCGGGCCATCGGTTGCTGAGTAGCGAGCAGCCGGATCACCGTTTCCTCGACCTCGACTTCGAGCCGGTCGACATCCCGATCGCCGGCGATGACCTCGCGCGCCTTGTCGCCGTCGCGCTGCCGCACGGCTTCGACCGCCGCGGCGAGCGCGGCTTGCGCGTCGCCCGACATGTTGAGCAGCGCCACTTTGAGCTCGGAGAGCTCGTCGTGAAAGTGGCGATGGCTCGTTGCTTGGGCGTTCAACCGAACCTCCCCGTGATGTACGCTTCCGTCCGCTCGTCGGTGGGACGCGTAAAGACCTGCTCGGTCTCACCGAATTCGACCAAACGGCCCAGATAGAAAAATCCCGTGAAGTCGGCGACTCGCGCGGCCTGCTGCATGTTATGCGTGACGAGCACGATCGTGTAGGCCTGCTTGAGCTCAACGAGCAGCTCCTCGATCCGCTGCGTCGCGACTGGATCGAGCGCCGAGCACGGCTCGTCCATGAGCAGCACCTCCGGCTCGTTCGCGAGTGCCCGCGCGATGCAGAGCCGCTGCTGCTGGCCGCCGGACAACGCTGTACCGGGCTCGCGGAGCCGGTCTTTGACCTCATCCCACAATGCGGCCTGGCGCAGCGCGCGTTCCACGCGATCGGGAACCTCATGCTCGGCGCTCAGCGCGTTGAGCCGCGGCCCGTAGGCGACGTTGTCATACACGGACTTGGGGAAGGGATTGGGCCGCTGGAATACCATTCCGACACGCCGCCGCAAATCCACGACGTCAGTTCCCGGTGCGAAGATCGAACCGCTGTCGAGCAAAATGTCGCCGCTGTGTCGAGCTCCCGGCGTGAGATCATGCATGCGGTTGATGGACCGCAGGAATGTCGTCTTCCCGCACCCCGAGGGGCCGATCAGCGCCGTGATCGCCTGCCGGGGAATAGCGCAGCTCACCTCGTGCAGGGCCTGGGTCGGGCCGTACCAGAAGCTGTAGCTGTGCGATTCCAGGGCCGCCGTCATCGTGATCATCCGAACCGCCCCGTGATGTACGCTTCCGTCTGCTCGACCTTCGGCTTGGTGAACAGCTCATTGGTGCGTCCCACCTCGACCAAATTGCCGAGGTACATGAACGCCGTGTAGTCGGAGACGCGCGCGGCCTGCTGCATGTTGTGCGTCACGATCACGATCGTATACAACCGCTTGAGCAGATGACAGAGCTCCTCGATGCGCTGCGTGCCGGCGGGGTCGAGCGACGCGGTGGGCTCGTCGAGCAGCAGAATCTCCGGCTGCGGCGCGACCGCGCGCGCGATGCACAGGCGCTGCTGCTGGCCACCGGACAGGGCGAGCGCGCTGGTCCGCAGCCGATCCTTGACCTCGTCCCACAGGGCGGCCTGCCGCAGCGCGCGTTCGACGTCCTCGTCCATCTCCCGACGCGGACGTTTGCCGTTTACTCGCAGGCCGGCCGCCACGTTGTCGTAGATCGACATCGTCGGGAACGGCGTCGGCTGTTGGAACACCATCCCGATGCGGCGCCGCAGCTCGATGGGATTCACATCGCGCGCGTACACGTTCACGTTGTCGAGCAACACCTCGCCGACCACGGTGGCGTCCGGTGTCAGCTCGTGCATGCGGTTGAGGCAACGCAGCAGCGTGCTCTTGCCGCAACCCGACGGACCGATGATGGCGGTGACGGTGTGCGCGGGAAACAGGAGCGACACGTCGCGCACGGCGCGGTGGTGCCCGAAGAGCGCGGTGAGCCGAACCGTCTCGAGCCGCAGCCGGGTGTTAGCGGACGCGACCATAGCGTTGCCGCGTGACCCAGCGGGCCGTGAGAGAAATGACGAGCACGAGGCCCATCAGGACGAGGGCCGATGCCCACGCCAACCGGTGCCATTCATCGAATGGGCCCGTCGCATAGACGTAGATCTGCAACGACAGCGTCTGCATTGGCTGTGTGACCGAGAGCGTGAAGTTGAGATTGCCCAGTGCGGTGAAGAGCAGCGGAGCCGTCTCGCCGGCGACGCGCGCGATGCCCACCAGGCACCCGGTGACGATGCCGCCGAGTGCCGTGCGGGCGACGACCTTGATCGATGTGCGCCACCGCGCATAGCCCAGCGCGAGCGCTGCCTCCCGCAACGAATTCGGGACGAGGCGCACCATCTCTTCGGTGGTCCGGGCCAGCATCGGAATCATGAGGATCGCGAGCGCGATGCTGCCCGCGAGCGCCGAGAACCGATGCGTCGGTTTGACGATGAACGTCCACGCGACGACACCGACGACGATCGACGGAGTGCCGTTCAGGACGTCCGCAATGAACCGCACCAGGAAGCCGAGGCGCCCCGAGCCATACTCCGCGAGGTACATCCCGCCGCCCACGCCGATCGGCACGCCGATCAATGCGGCCATCCCAACGACGATCGCGGTTCCTACAATCGCGTTCGCGACGCCGCCGCCCGCCTGGCCGGCGGGGACCGGACTCTTCGTGAAAAACGCCCAATCGATCGACGAGGCGCCCTTCACCACAAGGTCGCCCAGGATGACCACGAGGGCGAGCACGGCGATAAGGGACAGCACGACGACGAGCGCCGTCATCGCGCGGCTGACCAGCTGACGACGAAAGGCGCGCGCGCTCACAGCGCGCTACTTCCGGCCGGGGTACCGCGCGCCACGCGCCAGATGAGAATGCGGGCGATCGCGTTCACGGCGACGGTCAGCACGAAGAGCACCAGCCCGACCTCGAATAGCGCGGAGCGGTACATGTCTGTCGTCGCCTCGCTGAACTCGTTCGCAATCGCCGCGGCCATGGTGTAGGCCGGCTGCAGCACGGAGATCCCGATGTCGTGCCGATTCCCGATGAGCATGG
>MNDR01000022.1 GCA_001915025.1 Gemmatimonadetes bacterium 13_2_20CM_2_65_7 | reverse complement strand
AGGGCCGCGAGCAGCTCCTCGACCTTTCCGGACCACTGCTTATCGCCCTCGATCGCTTTCAACGCCGCGCCCCGAATCACCGGGACGTCATCGCCCGGGAACTGATACTTCGAGAGCAGCTCGCGCACCTCGAGCTCGACCAGGTCCAGGAGCTCCGGATCGTCGACGAGGTCGCACTTGTTCAAGAAGACCACAATGGAAGGGACGTTCACCTGACGGGCGAGCAGAATGTGTTCGCGCGTCTGCGGCATCGGTCCGTCCACGGCGCTCACGACGAGAATCGCGCCGTCCATCTGCGCCGCGCCGGTGATCATGTTTTTCACGTAGTCCGCGTGGCCCGGGCAATCGACGTGCGCATAGTGGCGCGCGGGCGTCGCGTACTCGACGTGGCTGGTCGCGATCGTGAGAATCTTCGTCGCATCGCGCCGCCCCTGAGACTCGGACGCCTTCGCCACCTGATCGTAGCTCACGTAGGTACCGAGACCTTTGTCGGCCGAGACTTTGGTCAGCGCCGCCGTCAAGGTCGTCTTGCCGTGGTCGACGTGTCCAATCGTGCCCACGTTCACATGCGGCTTATTCCGCTCGAATTTCGCCTTTGCCATTTCTTTAGCCTTTCACTTTCGAAACGATCTCTTCCGCCTTTGCTTTCGGCACTTCCTGATAATGACTGAACTCCATGCTGTAGATCGCGCGGCCCTGGCTCATCGAGCGCAGCGTGGTCGAATACCCGAACATCTCCGATAGCGGCACGCTGGCCGCGACGATGTGCGCGTCGGCGCGCTGCGTCATGCCGCCGATCTTGCCGCGGCGCGCCGACAGATCGCCGATGACGTCACCCATGTAGTCCGATGGGGTCACGACTTCGACGTCCATGATGGGCTCGAGCAGGATCGGATGCGCCTTGCGCGCGGCCTCTTTGACGGCCATCGAGCCGGCGATCTTGAACGCCATTTCGCTCGAGTCGACGTCGTGGAACGAGCCGTCCACGAGCTCGACCTTCACGTCGACCATGGGGTAGCCGGCCAGCACGCCGTTCTCGAGCGCCTCTTTCACGCCCTGCTCGACGGGCCCGATGTACTCCTTCGGGATCGTGCCGCCGACGATGTTGTCCTCGAAAACGAATCCCGTGCCCGGCTCGCCCGGCTCGAGGTGAATGACCACGTGGCCGTACTGCCCGCGGCCGCCGGTTTGGCGGATGAACTTCCCTTCGATGTATTCGACGCGCTTCCGCACCGTCTCGCGATAGGCGACTTGGGGGCGGCCGACGTTGGCGTCCACCTTGAACTCACGGCGCATCCGCTCGACGATGATTTCGAGGTGCAGCTCGCCCATGCCGCTGATGATCGTCTGCGCCGTCTCCGCGTCGGTGTGCACGCGGAACGTGGGATCTTCCTCGGACAGCTTGGCCAGCGCAATCCCCAGCTTGTCCTGGTCGGCCTTGGTCTTCGGCTCGATGGCGACGGAAATCACGGGGTTCGGGAACCGCATCGCCTCGAGAATGATCGGATGCGACTCCTCACAGAGCGTGTCGCCGGTGCGCGTGTCTTTGAGCCCGATCGCGGCCGCGATGTCACCCGCACGCACTTCCTCGATCTCTTCGCGCTTGTTGGCGTGCATCTGGAGCAACCGACCGATCCGCTCCTTGCGGTCCTTGGTGCTGTTATAGACGTAGGAGCCGGCGCTCAGCACGCCGCTGTACACGCGAAAGAACGTCAGTTTGCCGACATACGGATCGGTCATGATCTTGAACGCCAGCGCGGCGAACGGTGCCTCATCGGCGGCCGGCCGCTCGGCGTGCGTCGCGTCGTGATGCGGCAGATGCCCCTTGATCGGCGGGATGTCCACCGGCGACGGCAGATAATCGACCACCGCGTCGAGCAACGCCTGCACGCCTTTGTTCTTGAACGCGGCGCCGCAAATCACCGGCACGATGTGTCCAGTGATGGTGGCTTTGCGGATGACGGTGCGGATTTCTTCCTGGGTCAGCGCGTGGTCTTCGAGATACTTGTGCAGGATCGCGTCGTCACTTTCGACACATGCTTCGATCATTTCGTGTCGCATTTGCGCGACGCGCTCTCGCAGCGAGGCCGGCACAGGTCCCTCGACGTACTTCTTGCCGAGGGTGTCGTCATCGTACACGATCTCGACCTCGCGGACGAGATCGATGAGACCGGTGAACAGCTCGCCTGAGCCGAGCGGCAGCTGAATCGGCACGGCCTTCGTGCCGAGCCGCTCGCGGACCATCTTGAGGCACATGTCGAAGTCGGCGCCAACGCGGTCCATCTTGTTGACGAAGATGATCCGCGGCACGCCGTAGCGATCCGCTTGGCGCCACACCGTCTCGGTCTGCGGCTCGACGCCGCCGACCGCGTCGAGCACCGTGACGGCGCCGTCGAGCACGCGCAAGCTGCGCTCCACTTCGACGGTGAAGTCCACGTGCCCGGGAGTATCGATGATGTTGATGCGGTACTGCTGATTGAGGCGGGTCCAGAACGCGGTCGTCGCGGCCGACGTGATCGTAATGCCGCGCTCCTGCTCCTGCTCCATCCAGTCCATCGTGGCCGTACCTTCGTGCACCTCACCCAGCTTGTAGGTGCGGCCCGTGTAATAGAGGATACGCTCGGTCGTAGTCGTTTTCCCGGCATCGATGTGAGCCATGATGCCGATGTTCCGAATCCTGTCGAGCGGCGTGGTGCGTGGCATTCAAGTCCCTTTATTCAGCAAAAACGCGGGGCGACCAGCACCCATTCTGGGCCGGTATCGCTCCGCTAACCCCCGCGGCAGCGCCGCGGGGTTGACGAATTTTTACTACCAGCGGTAGTGCGCGAACGCCCGGTTGGCTTCCGCCATCCGGTGCGTGTCTTCTTTCTTCTTTATCGTCTCGCCTTCACCCTTCGAGGCGAGGATCAGCTCGGCGGCCAGGCGCTCCGCCATCGTCTTTTCCTTGCGCGCGCGGCTGTACTGTATGATCCAGCGCATCCCCAGCGCCGTGCGCCGCTCGGGCCGCACTTCGACCGGCACCTGATACGTCGCGCCGCCCACGCGGCGGGATTTCACTTCCAGCGCCGGCTTCACGTTCGACAGCGCCTGCTTGAACACGTTCACGCCGGGTTGTCCCGTGCGCTGCTCGATCATATCCATCGCCTGATAGAAGATCCGCTCGGACAACGACTTCTTGCCGCACACCATCAGGTTGTTCAAAAACTTCGAGACGGTCTGGCTGTCGTAGCGCGGGTCGGCAGGGACCGGACGCCGTACGGAACTCTTTCTACGGCTCACTTCCCGGCCTCCTTGGGACGCTTCGCGCCGTACTTGGAGCGCGACTGCTTGCGCTCATTCACTCCCGCGGCGTCGAGCGTGCCGCGGATGATATGGTAGCGGACGCCCGGCAGGTCCTTCACGCGGCCGCCGCGGATCATTACGATCGAGTGCTCCTGCAGATTATGCCCCTCACCGGGGATATATGCCGTCACTTCGAATCCGTTCGTCAGCCGCACCCGTGCCACCTTGCGCAACGCGGAGTTCGGCTTTTTCGGCGTGGTCGTGTACACGCGCGTGCACACACCCCGCTTTTGCGGGTTGCCACGCAGATGCGGGGCCTTTTCCTTCTTCTCCACGTCGCGCCGGCCGTGACGGACGAGCTGATTGATAGTCGGCAGATACCCCTCGTAATAAATCCAAAACGTTGTTCCGAAGCCCGCGAAACTAAGCAGGTAGTTCGACTTAGGTCAAGGGTCAGAATCGCGTGTGGCCTCGGAACCCGGGCGCCGCGCTATCCGAGCACCGAATGGACGCCCGGTGGAACCGGCCGGTCGGGCTGTTGGTCTTTCGGTGCCGCTCGCCAGGTCACACCCGACAAATCACCGGCCGATTCACTGCCCTGCATCGCCGTCACGATCGTCTCGAGATAGGTTCGCGCGGTTGACTCGCTAGGCGCGCACACCAGGATCGATCGCCCGGACAACGCCAGCGACCCCGCTGGGAGCGTCGCGATCCAGGCGGTACAGTCGAGCCGCAGCTCGGTGAGACCATTGAGCCGGCCGAGGATTTCGTGAAACACACCGCCCATGGTGTGTCCCCTCGTGAATCTGGCCCCTTCGAATTTCAGCGCGGTCAGGAGGTGGCGCCTTGCCTCCGTCCGATCGCCGCGCAGTGAAGCAAGGATTGCTAAGCCGATGTTCGCTTCCGGCGTGAACCGCGCCTCGGCCGCCGCTCCAAGAAAAGTGGCCGCGGGTTCCGCGAGCCTGGCGACCCCGAATGCCTGCCCCAGGCCGATCAAATAGGCCCCATCATGATCGAGGCCACGAACCACGTCGGCCCACTGCACCGCCCCAGGCGTGTCTCGCTGCATCAAGCGCAGTTGCACCATCAAGAACGCCGTGTTGGTGTCGGTCCGTGCATACTCCTGCAGAGGGTCGAGTCGCGCCGCGGCGTCAGTCGTTCGGCCGGCGAGCAGCAGCAGGTGGGCAAGGAGAAAAACGGACGCCCGGTTCGCCGGCTCGAGCACCACACCCCGTTCCGCGTTTCTGATGCCGCTCTGCAGCTTGTGGCGGTTGAATTGGGCGAGCGCCAGCAGAGACGCGTAGGTGGCGACGTGGGGCTGGTGATCCTGCAGCTGTTGCAGGAGACCTTCGCAGCCCCAGTCGTCGAGCAGGCTCAGCGCCCACGCGGCGCCCCACTTGGTCGCGAGCGTTTGGAAGCCCACCTTCCGCTTGATTATCCCGAGGCTGTTCTGCGCCTGCTGGACGTTCCCGAGACCGGCCGCGGCGATGGCGTACGCCAGTCTCGCCTCGATCGACGTTGCCTTGAGCTCGAGCGCCAGCCGCGCCGCGACGTGCGCGCGTAGGTAATCGCGATCCTGCAGGGCCGAGTAGCTCGTGCCCACCAGCATCGCGAGGCGGGCGCGCCGCGTCCCTTCGCGCGCGGCGGACGCCCGCAGCTCCGCGACAACTGCTTCCTCCGCGGCGCGCAGCTGCTCTTGCGTCTCAGCCGGACGCGGGTGCGACAACGTTCCATATGCCGGAACCGGTAGTAGCCGGCGATCGCGGTGGCGCGGGTAGCGGACGAGCACCACGCCGGCGGCCAGCGTAGCGGCTGCTGCCCCCATCGTATCGAGCGGGAATCCATCGGTGGCCCCGATCACGCCGACGACGAGCCCCACCAGGATCGCGATGGCGCCGAGGAACGACACCAGGCCGATGCCCTCGGGGCGGCACAACTTGCGTGTGTCGCGAATAAGCTGTTTGGTGTCCTTCTCCTCCTGAAGGGCGATGACGCGTTGAATCTCCGAGACCAGGCGGCCGGCGACGCGATCGGGATCGGCGAGCAGCGCGATGCCCGGTCGCGTGTCGCGCAGCGGCGCGTCGTCGGCCGGCATCGCGGCGACGCGATCGCGCAAGGCGGGGTGGCTCGAATACGGATCGACGGCGTGACGCAGCGATTCTTGACCGCCCCCACGATCCGGACCGGCGAGCTCGCTCACGAGCCACGCCGTGAAGGGTTCGCCCGGCTGGAGCCGGGCCAGTCGTTCACTCCAAGGAAGCCCCGTGATGACGTCGCCCAAGACCTCGAGTCGCGCGAGCGCCGACCTGATGGCGGCGGGACCGCATAGCTCGACGGCGCCGCGGTCCGCCGCGAACTCGTCCTGCCGGGAGTAGGTCGCTGCCAGCCGCGCCGCGCGACGCGTAAGCCCGTCGAACACGCGCACGGTCGTCTCCGCAAGGTCGGACGTCGCGTTGGCCTGCCGGTACGCTGCCGCGCAGGCCGATAGTTCAGTCGTAACCTGACCCAGTCGGGCGAGGCCCCGCTTCAGCCAGCGGCTGAATCCGCGCTGGACGAGACGCGCGTGGGCCAGCTCATGCGCCAGAACCGCCTCGACTTCGCTCACGGTGAGCCCCGCCAGCAAGTCGAAGCCGATGCCGAGGCTCGGGCGACCGCTTCCACGCCGGTAGCCGCGCAAATGGACCCAGGCATTCATGTGCATTTCGATGGAGATCGATTCGGGAGGCGCCACCGCCGATCGCCGAGAGAGCCCACGGGACATCTCGAACAGGCCCGGCGCATCGTTCGGCATGAGCGCGACACGGTACGTTGTGCCGGACGACAACCAGAGCCGCCGCCCGAGGATGCCAAGCAGGCGAACCGGGACCCGCATCAAGCGCGCGACGAACGCGGCCATGCCGAACCGCGCCGCCAACACGGCTGCTCCCAGTAGAAGGAGCGCGAGCGCGCCAAAACCCGCCATAAACAAGATCGCGGTGAGATAAAACAGGAGAATCGTGATGGCCGCATTCACCACGAGCCCGGCTCGCGCCGCCGGAGTGAGTGGCTTCTCATCCATGATCGACGTGGGCGCCCCCGTGTTGGGCCATCGCATAAGAGTAGGAGGGGGCTCACAACCTGGCGAGCGAGCAATACTGGGCGCCTCTTGTTACTAATCCTCTGAAGGGCAGGTTTTCTCTCACGTGCAACGGCTACTCAGCGAAGCCTTTGAACAGCTCGGGCGGGCGCGCCGGATCCCGTGGGTGGACCTGCTGCTCGTCGTCGGGCTGGCCGGATTGCTGTTCACGTTCATCGACCTCGGGCGTGAGTGGACCGGCGTCCACCGGCCGAGCATCGCCATCGACCTGTCGCCAAGCGCCCTGCCTCGCTACACGATGTTTTCCTTGATCCGTGGTCTGCTCGCCTATGTCCTGTCGCTCGGTTTCACGCTCGTATATGGCTATTGGGCCGCCAAAGATCGCGTCGCGGGACGCCTATTGCTTCCGCTCCTCGACATCCTGCAGAGCATCCCGGTCCTCGGATTCATGCCTGGTCTCATCCTTGCCTTGGTCGCGCTGTTTCCCCACAGCAACGTGGGGCTCGAGCTGGCGGCGGTGATCATGATTTTCACGGGCCAGGCCTGGAACATGACGTTCAGCCTGGTTCACTCGTTGCGCTCCGTTCCCTCCGATTTCCGCGAGGCGGCGACGGTCTACCGTTTCAACTGGTGGCAACGGCTGCGCAAGGTCGAGCTGCCATTCGCAAGCATCGGGCTGGTGTGGAACAGCATGATGAGCATGGCAGGCGGCTGGTTCTTCCTGATGATCAACGAATCGTTCCAACTGGGCCAGCGAGACTTCCGGCTGCCGGGCATCGGCTCCTACATGAGCGTCGCGGTCGAACAGGGGCGCGGCAGCGCGATGGTGCTGGCAATCGTCGCCATGACGACGATGATCGTGGTGCTGGACCAACTGCTGTGGCGTCCGGTTGTCGTGTGGGCACAGAAGTTCCGGGTGGAAGAAGGCGGAGAGCAGGTGCTCATGACGTCCTGGTTTCTGAATTGGTTCCGCGCATCGCGGCTCATTCGCGCGCTGCGGTGGCAGGCCCGTCGGATCCGTCGCCGATTCACGCGGCAACCAGTCGCGGTCGCCGAGAGCGCCGCCCCCGTGCCGCAAGTCGCCGAGCGGAGCGCCGGCCGGCTCTCCTTCCTTGCGTTGGGAATTCTCCTCGCCGTCCTTGCCTGGGGCGGCGTGAAACTCGTGCATCTTCTGCACCAGGTGCCGGCCCGGGTGTGGGGCGCCTCTATCGCGGCAGGATTCATCACACTCGGCCGGGTACTCATCTCCACGCTGATCGGCACGGTGTGGGCCCTTCCTGCAGGTATCGCGATTGGCTTGTCCAACCGGCTCTCGCGCGTGTTACAGCCGGTCGTGCAGATCGCCGCCGCATTCCCCGCCCCGATGCTGTTTCCGTTGGTCATCGCGGTCCTCCAGTGGGCCGGCGTATCTCTAGGCTGGGGCAGCATTCTGCTCATGCTCCTCGGAACGCAGTGGTACATTCTGTTCAACGTGATCGCCGGCGCGACGGCGATCCCGGCGGATCTGAAGGAAGCGGCGCGGAGTTACCGACTTAGCGGCTGGCACCGCTTCCGCACGCTGTACTTCCCCGGCGTATTTCCGTATCTCGTGACCGGATGGGTAACGGCGGCGGGAGGCGCATGGAACGCCAGCATCGTCGCAGAATTCGTCACCTTCAAGGGACAGGCCCTCCGCGCACCGGGGCTCGGCGCGGAAATCAGCGGCGCGGCTGCCCGTGCAGATTTTCCCCACCTGGCTGCCGCCATTCTCGTGATGTCGGTGCTGGTGGTGGCCTTCAATCGGACCGTGTGGCGCTGGTGCTACCGCCTGGCCGAAGAGCGGTTCTCGCTCAGCAAATGACATGAACGCGCAGCGCGTCAATCCCAGCAAGCAAGCGCCGAGTCTGGATGAACCGGAGATCCTGTGCGAGGCGCGTCACGTGTCGCACGACTTCGTCCTGCCCAACGGCAAGCCACTCCGGGTCCTCGAAGACATTTCCGTTGCGGTTGCCAGCAACGAGGTTGTGGCGCTCCTCGGTCCCTCGGGCTCCGGAAAGTCGACGGTGTTGCGGATCCTCGCCGGCCTGATCAAACCGAGTCACGGTGACGTGCTGTATCGCGGCCAGCCGCTGCATGGCTTGAATCCTGGTGTCGCGATCGTGTTTCAGAGTTTTGCCCTCTTTCCGTGGATGACGGTCAGGCAAAACGTCCAAACCGTGCTGGATGCACGCGCGGTGCAGCGATCGGAAGCCGCCGAGCGCGCCGAGCAGGCGATCGGACGCGTGGGCCTGGGCGGCTTTGAGGACGCCTATCCGCGCGAGCTGTCCGGTGGCATGAAGCAACGGGTGGGCATGGCACGCGCCCTCGTGGTCGACCCCGAAATCCTTTTTATGGACGAGCCGTTCAGCCAGGTCGACGCCCTGACCGCGGAAAGTCTGCGCGCCGAAGTGCTCGACATCTGGAGCAGGAAGGAGCGCAATCCGTCTTCGATCCTGATGGTCAGTCACGATATTCGGGAAGTCGCGTTCATGGCGGATCGCATTGTCGTGCTGGGTGGCGCGAATCCCGCCCGCGTGCGCACCGTCGTGCGCAACGAGCTGCCGCGGCCGCGCGACTATCAATCCACGGAATGCCTCGCGCTCGTCAACCAACTGTATGGGGTCATCACGGGAAGCGAGCTCCCCGACGTCGCACCCACCGCGGCCACGCGCGACGCGACGTTCATCGAACCGCTCCCTCATGTATCCCCCGGCGAGATCGTGGGTTTGCTGGAATACCTCGACGCGCGCGGCGGCAAGGGCGACGTGTTTCGGATTGCCGCGCAAACGAACCAGGAGTTTGGTCACCTGATCACGGTCGTGAAGGCCGCCGAGATGCTGAATTTCGTGGACACACCCAAGAGCGCGGTGATTCTCGAGTCGGAGGGGCGGCGCTTCGTCCAAGCGCCGCCCGAGCAGCGACAGAAAATTTGGCGCGCGCAGCTGCTCAAGCTCTCGCTATTCCGCGAGATCGCTGACGTACTCCGGCGGCGGCGGAAACACTCTATCGATCGCGATTTTGTGTTGGAGACCATCGTGATGCGCATGCCGCAGGAGGACTACGAGAAAGTCTTCGCGACGTTCGTGGGCTGGGGCCGTTTCGGAGAGCTGCTCAGCTATGACGAAACGACGGCCACCATCACTCGCTACGAGCGACGACGTTCTGGTGAACCTGCCGTCGAATGAAACAACCAGCGCCCGGGAGGAATCCCGGGCGCTGGTTGCACTAGACCGACTCTACTCCTAATTCGCTTCCACTTCCTCGGGGAACGGACTCGGTGCCGCTCCCGTCCCCGGCAACGCGGCCTCGACGGGCGGCGTCGGAGGCTGGAAGCCCTCCGGCGGCTCGATCTCGATGTCGTGATACCGGTAAATGCCGGTCCCCGCCGGGATCACATGCCCGATGATGATGTTCTCCTTGAGCCCCAGGAGATCGTCCTTGGCGCCGCGGATCGCCGCGTCGGTCAACACCCGCGTCGTCTCCTGGAAGGAGGCGGCGGAGATGAACGACTGCGTCGTCAGGCTCGCCTTCGTGATGCCGAGCAGCAGCGGCTCGCGGGTGGACGGCTTGCCGCCCTTCTTCACCGTCCGCTCGTTGATCTCCGTGAAGATGAGCTTGTCCACGTTCTCACCTTCCAGGAAATCGGTGTCGCCCGGATCGACGACTTTCACCTTCTGCAGCATCTGGCGCACGATCACGCCGATGTGTTTGTCGTTGATCTTGACGCCCTGGAGCCGGTACACCTCCTGCACTTCGTTCAGGAGGTACTCCTGTACGGCGCGCGGCCCCTTGATCCGCAGAATGTCGTGCGGGTTGACCGGGCCTTCCGTGAGACGGTCGCCGGCGCGCACGCGGTCGCCCTCGTGCACGCGCAAGTGCTTCCCGGCGGGCACCTCGTACAGCTGCGCCTCGCCTTCCTCCGGATGCACCCAGATCTCGCGCTTGCCGCGTTTGATCTCGCCGAACCGGACGACGCCGTCGACCTCGGAAATCGTCGCCGGATCCTTCGGCCGGCGCGCCTCGAACAGCTCGGCGACGCGCGGCAGACCACCCGTGATGTCGCGCGTCTTGTACGCCTCTCGCGACACCTTGGCGAGCACCTGGCCCGCGTACACTTCCTGGCCGTCCTCCACCGTGAGCTGCGCGCCTTCGGGAATGACGAAGTCGCGGAGCCGCTTCTCCTTGTCGCCCTTCTTCTGGACGACTTCGATGTGCGGGTGGAGCTTCTTCTCCCGGTCTTCGATGATCACGCGCTGGCGTCGGCCCGTGATTTCGTCGAGCTCTTCCCGCACCGTCTCGTCTTCGACGATATCGACGAAGCGCACGAGGCCCGCCACGTCCGTCATGATCGGGTTCGTGTAGGGATCCCACGTGAACAGCACCGAGTCCTTCGCCACCTGCTGGCCGTCATCGACCATTAACGTGGCGCCCAGCGGCACCTGGAAGCGCGAGTGCACGGCGAGTTTCTGCGCCGCCGTTACGTGCCCGCTGGCGGTGTGCGCGGCGGCCTTGAGGATCAGCTCGCCTTCGTAGCTGGTCACGACCCTCTGACCGTCGGGCGTCGCGACGAAGGTCAGGCGGTCACCGTGCTCGATGACGCCCTCGACCTTCGTCTTCCGCACCGTCTGCTCGGCGATGCGCGCCGCCGTGCCGCCGATGTGGAAGGTCCGCAGCGTCAGCTGCGTACCCGGCTCACCGATCGACTGCGCGGCCAGAATGCCCACCGCTTCGCCGAGGTCCACCATGTCCATCGTGGCGAGGTTGCGGCCGTAGCACATGCGGCATACGCCGCGCTTCGCCTCGCAGGTGAGAACCGAGCGGATCTTCACCGTCTCGATCCCCGCATCCTCGATGGCCTGCGAGGTCTCTTCGATGACGAGCTTGCCTGCTTCGACCAGCACCTTGGGCCGGCCGTCCTCATCGAGCTCGTGCGGATCCATCACTTCCTCGAGTGCTACGCAGCCAACGATGCGCTCGCGCAGCGGCTCGATGATGTCTTCGCCTTCCTTCAACGCCGACATCTCGAGGCCGAG
>MNDR01000026.1 GCA_001915025.1 Gemmatimonadetes bacterium 13_2_20CM_2_65_7 | reverse complement strand
GACAATCGGGTGGGATTCTTCTCCGTGAGCTATGAGGATTATGGTTCCGAAAACGCCCGCGTGCCGACGCGCTGCTTTATCACGCGCTGGCGGCTCGAGCCCAAAGATCCGAATGCCGCTGTGAGCGATCCGATCAAGCCCATCGTGTTCTACATCGATCCCGCCACGCCGTCCAAATGGGTGCCGTGGATCATCAAAGGCGTCGAAGCGTGGGAGCCCGTGTTCAGGGCGGCAGGTTTTTCGAACGCGATCACGGCCAAGCCCGCACCGACGCCGCGGGAAGACCCCGAGTTCGATCTCGCCGACGCGCGCTACTCCGCGATCCGCTGGCTGCCATCCACGATCGAGAACGCGTATGGTCCGCACGTCAGCGATCCGCGCACCGGTGAGATTCTCGAGTCGCACATCGGTTGGTTCCACAACATCACGAGCCTGTTGCAGGCTTGGTACTGGGTCCAGGTTGGCGCCGTGGACTCGCGGGCTAGGCAGCTACCATTGCCCGACACCTTAATGGGGAAGATGGTCGCGTACGTGGCGACGCACGAAGTCGGGCACACGCTCGGCTTGCCGCACAATCAGCTTTCGTCCGGCTACTATCCCGTCGACTCGCTGCGCAGCGCCAGTTACACGCGCGCGAACGGCACGTCCTATTCGATCATGGACTACGCGCGCAACAACTACGTCGCGCAACCGGGTGATTCCGCTGAGCTGATGCCCAAGCTCGGACCCTGGGACTATTACGCCATCGACTGGGGTTATCGCCGCGTTCCCGGCGCCAATCGGCCCGAGGCGGAGCGGCCCGTGCTCGACTCGCTCGCGCGTTTGCAGGATGCCCGGCCCTGGCTCCGGTTCGGCAACCCGGACGGCATCGATCCGCGCACCCAGACGGAAGCACTCGGCGACGACCCCGTAAAAGCCACACGCTACGGGCTGGCCAATATCAAGCGGCTTGTGCCGATGCTCTTACCTGCAGCCACGACGGATAAACTCGAAGACTACGACTTGCTGACCGATTTATATGACCGCCTAGTGGGGCAATGGGGGCTCGAAATGAACCACGTCGCCGTCGTCATCGGTGGTGTGTGGCGGCACGAGAAGTATCCCAATCAGGCCGGCGTGATTCACACAGCGGTTCCCAAGGATCGCCAGTCGGAGGCGGTGCGGTTCTTAAATGAAGAGGCGTTCAAGACGCCGGCCTATTTCCTCGACTCCGAGGTGTTGCGGCGCATCGAGCCGAGTGGCTTTGTGGATCGGATTCGCCTGCGCCAAACGGCGCTGTTGAGCGCGCTGTTTCAGGATCAGCGGCTTTCACGGCTGGCGGAGCAGGGCGGAACGCTGCCCGCCGGCACGGCATACACACTTTCCGATCTGTTTGCGGACGTCCGTCGTGGCATCTTCTCCGAGGTGGAGTCGGCGCAGCCGTCCGTGGATGCGTACCGGCGCAATCTGCAGCAAGCATTCGTGGATCAAATGGACCGCCTCATCAACACGCCGCTCGTGACAGCGCCGCCTCCGCAGTTCGCCGCCTTCCCCGGCGTGACCGCGACCACCCGGCCGACGGATGCTCGCGCGCTCGCGCGGTTCGAGCTGCAGGGTCTGCAAACGAGCCTGCGCGCGGCGGCGCCAAAGGCTGCCGACCGGATGACGCGCGCGCACTTCGTAGACCTCCAGGCGCGAATTGATCGCGTGTTGCGGCCGCCACAATGAGACGGCCGCTGATACTGCTGGCGTTGTTGGCCGTCGGGCCGTCAGGCCGTCTGGCCGCTCAGTCATTCGAGCAGCGTCTCATCGCCATCCCCGATACCGCGAGCGTGCGGCAAATGTCGCACGATCTCTCGGCGGTGCCGCACATGGCGGGCACGCCGGCGCAGGCCGCGACGCGCGACTACGTCCTCCAGCATCTGCGATCCTGGGGCGTCGACGCGTGGAGCAAGGAATACACGGTCTATATCCCGCAACCGGAAGTCGTCGCCGCCTGGGTGATTCCCGGCCCGCGCGCCAAGGCGGCCCAGCTCTCCTTGCCCGAGCCGGGCAAAGGGCCGCAAGTACCGCCGTTCAACGGTTACACGGGCGACGGTGATGTCACCGCCGAAGTCGTGTATGTCAATTACGGGTTGATCGAGGACTACAAGACGCTCGATTCGTTGGGCATCAGCGTGCGCGGCAAGATCGCGATCGCACGCTACGGCCGCTCGTTCCGCGGCATCAAGGCACGCGAAGCGCAGAAACGCGGCGCCGTTGGCCTCATTGTTTACTCCGATCCCCAGGAGGACGGGTACTTCCGCGGCGACGTCTACCCCAAGGGTCCGATGCGCCCAGCGGGGGGAATCCAACGCGGCAGCATGATGAACGGGAATGGCGATCCCACGACGCCCGGATGGGCCTCCACGGACGGGGCGCGGCGCCTGTCGGAGGATTCACTCGACATTCCCGGTATTCCCATCATTCCGATGAGCTACGGCAATGCCCGCCGGCTGCTCGAGCCCTTGGAAGGGCCGTCGGTGCCGCAGCCGTGGGAAGGTGCGCTGCCGTTCCGGTATCACGCCGGACCAGGCCCAGTGCGCGCGCGGCTGCGAGTGAAAACCGAGCGCGGGGCGCGTGGTTTCCACCAGATCTGGAATACCGTCGGAATGATTCGCGGCGCACGGTGGCCCGATGAGTGGGTGGTGGTCGGCGGCCATCGAGATGCCTGGGGACCTGGCGCGCGTGACAACGTGAGTGGAACGGTGACCGTGCTCGAAACGGCACGAGCGTTCGCTACGCTCGCCCGCGAGGGACTGCGGCCGGCGCGGACGCTCGTCTTCTGCACGTGGGATGCAGAGGAATGGGGCCTCATCGGCTCGACCGAGTGGGTGGAGGAGCTCGAAGATTCCTTGCGCGCGCACGTCGTCGCATACATCAACGAAGACGGCACGTTCTCCGGGCCGACGTTCAGCGGTGCTGGATCGCCATCGCTCAAGCCGCTCTTTCGCTCCGCCACGCGGGTCGTTGCCGATCCGGTCGGACCGGGTACCGTGTACGACGTGTGGCTCAAGGCGCATAAGGGGGACACGACGGCCCTGACGTTCGGGAATCTGGGCGGCGGATCGGATTTTGCCGGTTTCTATCATCACCTCGGCATTCCGGCGGGCGGGATCGGGTTCGACGGTCCCGATGGCATCTATCACTCGATGTATGACTCGTACGATTGGATGACGCGGTTCGGCGATCCGGGCTACAAAACGCATCGCGCCGGCGCCCAGCTCGTCGGCGTGATTCTCGCGCGCCTCGCCAACAGCGACTTGCTCCCGCTTGACTACGCCGCATTCGGCACGGAGATGAGTGCACTGGTCGCGCAGCTCGATTCCGGGACGGCCCGGAAACAGTGGACCGCGAGCGTGAGCACGCAGCCGTTAAAAGACGCGCTCGATCGCTTCACTGCCGTAGCGCGTGCCTTCGACTCGGCTCGCGACAGCATGCTGAGCCGATCGGGTGGCGGGGATACGCTCCGGGTGCAGCGCGCCAATCGGGCCCTGATGCAGGTGGAGCGGCGGCTCACACGGCCCGCGGGACTCGTCACGCGTCCGTGGTTCCGAAGCTTGCAATTCGCCGCGGACGTCGATAACGGCTACGCCACGATGGCGTTCCCGACGGTCAACGAAGCCATTCGCTATGCCGACGCCGCGACTGCCAATCGCGAGCTGGCGGATCTGGTGACTCGCGTAGACCAGGCGCGCGCCGCCCTGGTGGAGGCCGCCGCCGCTTTGCGGTAAATTCGGAAAGACCGGAGATTGTCTTATGACGGATACCGATAGCCGTACCAGAGTCATCACTTATTACGCGATCTGGGCAACCATCTGCGCCGCGGTTGCCGGGTTCGTCGTCGCGCTCATCCATACTTCGTTCTTCAGCTACCATCCAGGCCGGTCGGCCTTCCTCGAGACGCTCTTCAGCGGCGCGGTGGCCGCCGTCGGGATCGCGGCGGCGCAGGGCGCGGTCGCGCTCGTGACGGGCAGCCTGCTTGGCCGGCTGGGCCGCATGCTGCAATACACATTGCTGCTCGGCCTGGTCTTGGGATTGTTTGATTTTGTGATGTACATGCTACAGATGGTGGTGCCGGCGACCGAGCTCGGTTGGACACCTGACTTGGCGATTCTCGTGGCCGCGAGCGCCCTGATCACCGTGGCCGGATCGAGGAGCCTTACAACCTCGGCAGTGTGATGCCTCTCTGAGCCTGATATTTTCCTTTCTTGTCCTTGTAAGAAATCTCGCACTCGTCTCCTTCATCGGCCGTAAAGAACAACACCTGCGCGATGCCCTCGTTGGCGTAGATTTTGGCCGGCAGGGGTGTGGTGTTGGAGATCTCGAGCGTCACAAAGCCTTCCCACTCCGGCTCGAACGGCGTCACGTTGACGATGATGCCGCAGCGGGCATAGGTGCTCTTGCCGAGGCAGATCGTGAGGGCGTTGCGCGGAATCCGGAAGTACTCGACCGACGTGGCGAGCGCGAACGAGTTCGGCGGCACGATGCAGACATCGCCGCTGAATTCCACGAACGATTTGGGATCGAAGTGTTTGGGGTCGACGACGGCGGACAACGCGTTCGTGAAAATCTTGAACTCCGGCGCGACCCGCATGTCGTACCCGTACGACGAGACGCCGTAGGAGATCACGCCGTCGCGCACTTGCCGGTCCGCGAACGGCTCGATCATGCGAAATTCCTTGGCCATGCGCCGAATCCAGCGATCGGATTTGATCGACATGGGGGCGCAATGTAACGGTGGCGCCGTCACTTACGCCACTCGATTCGGTTGACAACCCCCTCCACCGGAAATAGCTTCCAGCAACCACTAGTGAAATTTTTCACGAGCTAGGATGCAGCCCTACATCCCCCTCCTGATGTTAGTGGGCCTGGCCATTGTCGCCGCTACGACGATGATCGTGGCATCCCATTTCCTGGGCCCCCGCCGGCCGACGGACGTGAAGGAACGCCCCTACGAGAGCGGCATGCCGCCGCTGGGCAGCGCGCACGAACGGTTCTCCGTGAAGTTCTATCTGGTCGCTGTCCTGTTCATCCTGTTCGACATCGAGACTGTCTTTCTGATCCCGTGGGCGACGATCTTTCTGGGCAACGGCACGGTGCCCATGGGATTCCTCCTGGTGGAAATGCTCGTGTTCCTGTTGATCCTGTTTGTGGGCTACATCTACGTCTGGAAGCGCGGCGCTTTTCAATGGGACTGAGATGAAACGAGTCGGGGAAGTCCACAGCTCGAATTATCTGCTCGCCAAGTTCCACGATCTCGTCGACTGGGCGGTGAACTCGTCGCGCGCGAACTCGCTCTGGCCGATGCCGTTCGGCACCGCATGCTGCGCCATCGAATTCATGGCCACCGCGGCGAGCCGGTTCGACTTTGCGCGCTTCGGCATGGAGCGCCAGGCCTTCTCGCCCCGTCAGGCGGACGTCTTGATTTGCGCCGGCCGGCTCCCGTTCAAGCTCGCGCCGGTGATCCGCCGCATCTACGATCAAATGCCGCAACCCAAGTGGGTCATCTCGATGGGCGCCTGCGCTTCGACCGGCGGTATTTTCGACAACTACTCGATGGTGCAGGGCATCGATACGATCGTGCCGGTCGACGTCTACGTCCCCGGCTGCCCGCCACGTCCGGAAGGACTGTTGTACGGTATTCTTCTCCTCCACAAGAAGATCAAAGGCGAGTCGCTGTTCGACGCCGTGCGGCGCCGTGATGAGCAACCGCTCGATGAGAAGGGTCTGCGGCTGTCGCCCGAAACGATCGACGAGATCTCCGAGCCGTTTGGCAATTCCGTCCACCAGTTTCGTTCTTCGTGATTCCCGGCGCCTTGCGTGAAGCGGTCGCGCGCGACGGCGAGACGATCGTCTACGTCCCGCGCGAGCGGCTGCTCGACGTGATGACGTGGCTCAAAGAAACGCCGGGGCAGGAGTTCGATTACCTCGTCGACGTCACGGCGGTCGAATACCGCGACCGCGAACGCCCGCTCGAAGTCGTCTACTTCCTGCGCTCCCTCAAGCGACGCGCGGACATTCGGGTCAAACTGGAGCTCGATCCTTCCGAGGAGCTCTGGGTCGACTCGGTGTGGGAGCTCTGGCACGGCGCCGATTGGCTCGAGCGAGAAGTGTTCGACATGTTCGGCGTCACGTTCCGAGGCCACCCCGATCTGCGCCGCATCCTGATGTGGGAGACCTACGCCGAAGGGTATCCCCTCCGTAAGAGCTTCCCGCTCCGCGGCCGTTTCTCGCGGGCGGAGCAGGTCCGCCAAGCGCTGAACGCGAATCCCGAAGCGCACTATTCGCTCGAAGAGCTGTCGATCGCCGACGCCGCCGGCGACCTACCGGATGAGATGCGTGATCGCCTGCGCCGCGGCGAGCGCGGCGTCATCCCCGAACCGCCCTCTCCATGAGTAAGCGGACCGTCGAGATGGCACTCGCCACGCCGGGGGTGGACGCCGAGGGACGTCCCACACGCGTCCCGCTGGCGACGCAGGAGCCCGACCTGGGCGGCGAGCATCTGCTGGTGAACATCGGTCCGCAGCATCCCGCCACGCACGGCGTGCTTCGGCTCGTGGTCGAGCTGGACGGCGAGACCGTCGTACGCTGCATCCCGCACGTCGGCTATCTCCACTCCGGGTTCGAGAAGCTGGGCGAGTATCGCCACTACAATCAGATCATCCCGCTCACGGACCGTACCGACTATTTGTCGCCGATGGCGAACAACGTCGGCTTCGCGCTGGCGGCGGAGAAGCTGATGGGAATCGACATCACGCCCCGCTGCACGGTGCTGCGCGTGATCGCCTGCGAAATGAGCCGCATCATCTCGCACATGGTCTGGCTCGGCACCACATCCATCGATCTCGGCGCCTTCACGCCGTTCCTGTGGGCGTTTCAGGAGCGCGAGCGGATCTACGATCTCCAGGAGATGTGGACCGGTGCCCGCCTCACGACCAGCGTGACGCGCGTCGGCGGGCTGATGGCGGATATTCCGGACCGCTTCGTCGAAAAGCTGCGCGAGTTTACGCAAACATTCCCGAAGACACTCGGCGAAATCGATCGCGTGCTGACGCGCAATGCGGTCTGGGTGGGGCGCACGCAGAACGTCGGCGCACTCACCGCTGCCGAAGCGACCAATTATTCGCTCTCGGGCCCGATGCTACGGGCAAGCGGCGTCGGCTACGACGTCCGCAAAGACAAGCCGTATCTCGGCTACGAGACGTACGACTTCGACGTCCCGGTCGGCGAGCACGGCGATGTCTACGACCGGTATCTCGTGAGACTCGAGGAATGCTATCAGTCGAACCGCATTCTTCAGCAGGCGGTGGACCGGCTTCCCGACGGACCGATCAATGTCGACGATCCGCGCGTGATTCTGCCGTCCAAGACTCGGGCCATGAGCGACATGGAAGCGATGATTTTCCACTTCAAGCAGGTCATGGAAGGGGTGAAGGCGCCCGTAGGGGAGGCCTACATCGGCATCGAGAATCCCAAGGGCGAGCTGGGGAACTATCTCGTGTCCGACGGAACGGCGAAGCCGGTCCGCTGGCGCATTCGGCCGCCGTCCTTCATCAATCTGTCGGCGCTGCCGAAGATGGCTGAAGGCCATCTCCTCTCCGATCTGATCGCAATCAACGCCTCCGTGGACATCGTGATGGGCGAGGTCGATCGATGACGGTGCTGGAGGACTACTTACCCATCTTCACCGGGAAGACGCTCGAGGAGCTGCACACCATCCTGGCGCGTTACCCCAACAAGCAGGCTGCCTTACTGCCGACGTTGTGGATCGCGCAACGCGAGCGCGGTTGGATCTCGGATCGGACGATGGCCGAGGTGGCCGAAGTGCTCGGGGTGACGCCGGCGTATGTGAAGGGCGTCGTCACGTTCTACACGATGTACCACCAGCACCCGGTCGGCAAAAACTTCGTGCAGGTCTGCACCACCTCACCCTGCAACATCCGTGGCGCCGAAGGGGTCGTGAAGGCGTTTCTCGAGCAGACCGGCGCGGGCGACGCGGGAGCGACGAGCCAAGACGGCAAGTGGACGATCGTCGAAGTGGAATGTCTGGGCGCGTGTGGCTTCGCGACGCCGGTGCTCGTGAATGATGACTTCCTGGAAAATGTGACGCCGGAGAAAGTGCCGGAGATTGTGAAGAAGTACCGCTAATGGGCTTCCCTCACAAACCCCACCCCAAGGAAACCGTCGTCCTGTCGCAGTACTTCGGCGACGCCGACGCCCGCACTTATAAAGGATGGACCAAGCGCGGCGGCTACCAGGCGCTCGCGCAGGCGCTCAAGACCGATCCTGTCGCGGTCACGGACATCGTCAAGGAATCGGGGCTGCGCGGACGGGGCGGGGCGGGATTTCCAACGGGCCTGAAGTGGTCGTTCATGCCGAAGGAAAAGAAAAAGGCCCACTACCTCTGCGTGAACGCGGACGAGTCGGAGCCCGGCACCTTTAAGGACCGCGAGATCATGCGGTGGACGCCGCACGCGTTGCTCGAGGGGACGGCGATCGCCGCGCACGCGATCCGCGCCGAGGTCGTGTACATCTACATCCGCGGCGAGTTCACCGAGCCATGGACGATCATGGAGCAGGCGCTCGCCGAGGCGAACGCGGCCGGCGTCTTCGGCACCATCAAGGTCTATCTCCACCGCGGCGCCGGCGCCTACATCTGCGGCGAGGAAACCGCGCTGATGAACTCGATCGAAGGCAAGCGCGGCAACCCCCGGATCAAGCCGCCGTTCCCCGCCGCCGCTGGACTCTTTGGCCTGCCGACGACGATCAACAACGTCGAGACGCTGGCGGCGGTGCCGCACATCATCACGCGCGGCGCGGCCTGGTATAAGAGCCTCTGTCTCTCGAATCCGAAGAGCACGGGCACCAAGCTGTTTTCCGTGTGCGGTCACGTGCAGCGGCCCGGCAATTACGAAGTAACGCTGGGATTCCCGCTCAAGGACCTGATCTACGATATGTGCGGTGGGCCGCCGGCGGGTCGCACGCTCAAGGCATGCATCCCCGGCGGCTCGTCGGTTCCGATCCTGACGCGGGAGGAAACCGAAGCCTGTCTGCTCGACTACGAAGGCGTGGTCGAGCGAGGGTCGATGCTCGGCTCGGGCGGAGTGATCGTCTTCGACGACTCCGCCGACATGGTCTACCAGATCATGCGCCTGGCGAAGTTTTATGCGCACGAGTCGTGCGCCCAGTGCACGCAATGCCGGGAAGGCACCGCGTGGACGACGAAGATCCTCGAGCGGATCCTAGCGGGGCAGGGGAAGCCGAAAGACCTGGATCTGCTGCTCGATCTCGCGGAGAACATGACGGGCAAAACGATCTGCGTGTTGTCCGATTCGTGCGCCGCGCCGGTGGTGAGCGGCATTAAAAAATTTCGCGGTGAATTCGAGGCATATCTCGCAGGAAAGAGACAGGTGGTGATGGTCTGATGAACCGTGCGCTGAAGCGCCCTTTAGGGCACGGTAAAAACGGACCCGGACATTTCAACTAATGCCTGATCAGCTCATCAATCTCACTATCGACGGCGCCCCGGTCAGCGTGCCACCCGGGACGTTGGTCATTGAAGCGGCGAAGCAGGCGGGCGTCCTCGTCCCCCACTACTGCTACCATCCCGGCTTGCAGGTCGCGGGTGTATGCCGCATGTGCCTCGTCGAGATCGAGCAGGCGCCCAAGCTCCAGATCGCCTGCGCCACGACGGTCACCGAAGGAATGGTTGTGAAGACGCAAGGCCCGGCAGCGAAAAGCGCGCGTCAAAGCGTCCTCGAGTTCCTGCTGATTAATCATCCCCTCGACTGCCCCATCTGCGATCAGGCGGGCGAATGCGAGCTGCAGGACTTCGTCTTCCAGGAAGGGCGCCAGGGCACACGCTACGGCGAGTACGCGAAACGGTTCAATCCCGTCGAGGATTTCGGACCCGATGTCCTCTACGTCCCCAACCGCTGCATCCTGTGCACGCGCTGCGTCCGCTTCATGGAAGACGTGGCGCAAGAGCCGGTGCTCAACGTCTCCGAACGCGGCGACCGCGCGTTCATCGGCATTCATCCGGAAGCGCGACTCGACCACCCCTGGGCGGGGAACGTCGTGGACCTCTGTCCCGTCGGCTCTCTGCTCTCGAAGGATTTCCTGCACAAGGCGCGTGCCTGGGAGCTCGACAAGACGGCCTCGATCTGCACGGGTTGTTCCCAGGGCTGCAATATCTCGCTCGACACGCGCGATGAGGTCGTGGTGCGCGTCCGCCCGCGGCCGAATCTCGACGTCAATCGCTACTTCATCTGCGATCACGGCAGGATGCACTATCGCTGGATGAATCGCGGCGACCGGATCGAAGCACCGTTGATCCGTCGCGACGGCGAGCTCCAAGCCACAGACTGGGACGAAGCGTTCGACCGCGTCGTCGGCATCCTGCGCGGCGCCGCCGAAGGCAGGAAGGCCGTGGCATTGGTGTCGCCCGGCGCATCGTCAGAGGCGCTCGCCGAAGCAAAGCGGTTGCTCTCCGGCTTCTCGTGGACTGGGGCATTCCAGGTCGTCATGGGTGAGGAAGCCCCGCTCGCTGGCGTACCGAACCTCGCCCTGCGCGCCGAGCGGGCACCCAACGCGACGGGCGCCGAGAGCCTGGGATACACGCGCGACTATGCGGCGGCCATTGCCGCAGCGAAGACGGCAGCCGTGGTGCTCGTGCTCGACGACCCCGACTGCGCGGTCGAGACCGATGGCGCGCTCCTCTACCTGGGCACGGTGCTCGGCAGCGACGCGCCGTGCCGCCGTGCCGACGTCGTCTTGCCGATCGCGAACGTCGCCGAAGAAGAGGGGACCTTCGTCAATCGCGATGGGCGCGAGCAGCGGTACTATCAGGCCAAGCCGGCGCCGGGCATGGCGCAACCGGCCGCTTGGGTGCTCGGGCAACTGGTCGACGCCATGGGTCTCGCGGGAGCGACGCGATGACGTTCTTCATCGTCTCTTCCGCGATCAAGGTGTTCGCCGTATTCAACCTGATCATGGTGGGCGTGGCGCTCCTGACACTCATCGAGCGACGCGTGTGCGCCTGGATGCAGGATCGACTGGGACCGAACCGCGTCGGGCCGCAAGGCATCCTGCAACCAGCCGCCGATGGGCTCAAGAACTTCTTGAAGGAAGAGACGTCGCCGGCGATGGCGGACAAGGCGCTCTTTACGCTCGCACCGATCGTGTCGTTCGTGCCGGCGCTGCTCACGTTCGCGGTCATCCCGTTCGCGGCGCCGCTGCCCACGCGGTGGGGCGTCGTCCCCATGGTCGTGGCCGATCTGCCTGTCGGCTTCCTCTATATCCTCGCGATCAGCTCGCTGGGCGTGTACGGGATCGTGCTCGCGGGATGGTCCTCGAACAACAAGTACGCGCTGCTCGGCGGGCTGCGGGCTTCGGCGCAGATGATCTCCTACGAGATCGCGCTCGGCATGAGCACGGTCGCCGTGCTGCTGCTCGCGGGCAACGTCACGCTGTCGCACGTGATCGCCCAACAGCAGGCCGCGCATGCCTGGTTCATCGTCCCGCTGTCGGTGGCGTTCGTGATTTTCTTCATCAGCGCCTTCGCCGAGACCAACCGCTTGCCGTTCGATCTTCCGGAAGCGGAGGCCGAGCTGATCGCCGGCTATCACACCGAGTACAGCGCCATGAAGTTCTCGATGTTCTACATCGCTGAGTACTCGAACATGGTGACGGCCTCCGCCCTGATGGCCACTCTCTTCTTCGGCGGGTGGGACATTCCGTTCACGACGTGGGACTCGACCGGCGATCCGAGCGTCCTGAAAACGTTGGCCACGCTGGTCGTCTTTGGCTTCAAGACGTTCGTATTCCTCTTCACGTACATCTGGGTCCGGTGGACGCTGCCGCGTTTCCGCTACGACCAGCTCATGGCGCTCGGCTGGAAGGTGCTGCTCCCGCTCTCCCTTTTGTATATCACCCTGCTCGCCGTCGCGATCTGGTTCATCCGGACCCAGCTCGGCTGGGAGTACGGCCCCGGCATGGCGTGGGCCCTTGGCGGATTGAATCTCGTGCTGCTGATCGCACTGGTGTGGTGGCTCGACCGCGGTCGGATCGTGTCCGGATCGGTTCAAGAGGAGGCTGCCTGATGGCCATCGGCGTGAAGGTCATGAAGCGGCCGACGCAACAGACCTCCTACCTGCGCGCGACCCTGAAAGGGATGGCGCTGACCTTCAGCCATCTGCTGCGGCCCAAAGTCACGATGCAATACCCCGAGGAGAAGTCGTCCAAGGATTGGACCTTGTCCTCACGCTGGCGCGGGACGCATCGCATGCTCACCGACGAGCAGGGTCGAGCCAAGTGCGTGGCGTGCGGCCTCTGCCCGCAGATCTGTCCCGCGAATTGCATCAAGCTCGTGCCGGGCGAAGACGAAGAGGGCAACCGCTATCCGTTGATATACGAGATCGACGAATTCCGCTGCGTGTTCTGCGGCTACTGCCAGGAAGTGTGTCCGGAGGAAGCCATCCACGTCGGCGTGCATTACGAGAACTCCGAGTACACGCGCGACCGCTTCGTCTACGATCTCGAGCGCCTCAGCGCGCAAACGCACCCCGTGTCGACGCTCTGGGATCCGTCGGATCCGAAGGGCGAGTAGTGACCCTGACATTCTTCTGGATCTTCGGCGTCATCGCGATGGGCAGCGCGTTGCTCTGCATCACCCGCCGGAATCCAGTGGTGTGCGCGCTCTGGCTCGTGGTCACGCTCTTCGCCCTGGCCGCGATGTACGTGATGCTGGACGCCCAGTTCATCGCGGCTTTGCAGGTGCTCGTCTACGCGGGCGCGATCATGGTGCTGTTCCTGTTCGTGATCATGCTGCTGAACCTCGGGCGTCCCGGCCCCACCGACATCAAGGGACCGGTCGGCCTCCTGCTGGCGGCGGTCCTGGCAGGGACGTTGCTCTTCCAGCTGCGTGTGCTCGGTGGGGCCCAAGCGCTGCCGCCCAGCGCCATCCAGCTGCCGCCCGGCAGCCTCGCCGCCTTGCAGGCACGTCAAGGGATCGTCGGCGCGGTCGCGGGCCCGCTGTTCGAGACGTATCTCGTGCCGTTCGAGATCGCGAGCGTGCTGTTGCTCGCCGCGATCGTGGGCGCGGTCGTGCTCGCGAAACGGAAGCTGTAGATGCTGCTCAGCCCCGCGCTCGAGATCTCCGCAGTTCTCTTCACGCTCGGCGTCGCCGGCGTCCTGCTGCGCCGGAACACGATCGTGATCTTCATGTGCGTCGAGCTGATGCTCAACGCCGTCAATTTGACGTTTGTCGCGCTCGCGCAGCCGCTGGGCATCGGCGGGCAGGTCTTCGTGTTCTTCGTGATGGCGGTCGCCGCCGCCGAGGCCGCCGTGGGCCTCGCCATCATTCTCGCCGTCTATCGCCACAAGCAATCGGTCAGCCTGCAGAACATGAATCTGCTCAAGGACTGACGTGACCGGCACAGCCGTCGATCTCATTTGGCTCGCGCCGGCGTTGGCGCTGCTCGGCTTCGTGCTGAACGGCACGCTGGCGCTCGCCCGCCCGGCAACGAAGACAGCGGTGTCGATCATCGGTGTCGGCGTCCTGCTCGGCGCGTTCGCGATCGGCATCGCGGTCTTCCGCTCATTTGTCGCTCTGCACACGGACGCCCCGGTCGTATTCCAGTACTGGTCCTGGATTCCGGTCGGCAGTCTCCAAGTCAATGTGGGCTTCCAGGTAGACCAGCTCTCGACGGTGATGCTGCTCGTCGTCACCGGCGTCGGATCGCTGATTCACATTTTCAGCGTCGGCTACATGCAGGAAGATCCGGGGTACGCGCGCTACTTCGCATACCTCAATCTGTTCGTGTTCTTCATGCTGCTCCTCGTCCTCGGCTCGAGCTTTCCGGTCATGTTCGTCGGGTGGGAGGGCGTCGGGCTGTGCAGCTATCTCTTGATCGGCTTCTGGTTCAGCGACAAGGTCAACGCGGATGCCGGCCGCAAGGCATTCATCATGAACCGGATCGGCGACTTCGGCTTCATGGTCGCGATGTTCATGATCTTCTGGTCCACCGGCTCGCTCGATTTCGGCACCGTGTTCTCACACGCCCCTACCGCATTCGTCGCGGGAGGCGGCGCGATCACCGCGATCACGCTGTTTCTGTTCCTCGGTTGCACCGGGAAGTCGGCGCAGATCCCGCTGTACACCTGGCTTCCCGACGCCATGGCTGGACCGACGCCGGTCTCCGCGCTGATCCATGCGGCGACCATGGTAACGGCCGGCGTTTATCTCGTCGCGCGCTGTAATCTGCTGTTCGCGATGGCCCCGGTGTCCGGTGCCGTCGTCGCCGGCGTCGGCGCGCTCACCGCGTTGTTCGCCGCGACGATTGCCCTGAAGCAATGGGACATCAAGCGCGTGCTGGCGTACTCCACGATCTCCCAGCTCGGCTACATGTTCGTCGCGGTCGGCACTGGGGGGGCCGCCATCAGCGCCGGCATCTTCCACCTCGCGACGCACGCCTTCTTCAAAGCGCTGCTGTTTCTCGGATCGGGCAGTGTGATCTTCGCGATGCACCGCGCCTACCACGCGTCCCACTCGCACGAAGACGCCCAGGACATGCGCAACATGGGTGGACTTGCGCGCCACATGCCGTGGACGACGACACTGATGTGGATCGCGACGCTCGCGATCGCCGGCGTGCCGCCGCTGTCGGGATTCTTCTCGAAGGATGAGATCCTCACGGCGGTGTTCGCGCGCGGCACTCCGCAGCCGGCGTGGCTCGTCTTTGGGGGACTGGGACTCGTCACAGCACTGCTCACCGCGTTCTACATGACGCGGCTGATGCTGTACACCTTCCATGGCCCGAATCGCACGGGGGGAGAGGAACGCCGGCACCTCTTCGAGGCGCCCTGGATTATGACCGCGCCGCTGCTCGTGCTCGGATTGCTCTCATTGGCCGGCGGTCTGCTGAATGTGCCGGAGCTGTATCACGGCAATGCCTGGCTGCAGCATTGGCTCGAACCGATCAGCCGGTCCAGTGTCGCCTTGCTGCCTGAAACGCATCTCGCGACCGGCACCGAATGGATGCTCGTCGGGATTGCCGTTGCGGTCGCGGCGATCGGAATCGTCGGCGCCTGGCGACTGCTGAATCTGGAGACCATCGTCCCGGCGCACAGTGCACCGGCGGAGCGCGGGTTCGCGCGCGTGTTGCGGAACAAGTGGTACGTGGATGAGATCTACGACGCGCTGATCGTGCGGCCCATCGTGTGGCTGTCGCGTGAAGTCCTGTGGAAGTGGATCGATCAGCAGGTGATTGACGGCGCGCTCGTCAATGGCGCAGCGCGCGGCACGCGCGCCGTCGGTTGGGCAAATCGTTGGCTGCAGACGGGGCAAGTGGGCGTCTACGTCGCCGTGTTTCTCGTCGGTGTGCTACTCCTCCTCTGGCGGGCCATGAGCTGATGTACGCGACCTGGGTGCTCACGGCGCTGCTCGCGTGGCCGCTCATCACGGGCGCGATCGTCATGCTGGTTCCCAGCCGAATGGCGAAGCACGTGGCGCTAGTGGCCAGCCTGATCGAGTTTGGGATCTCGGTTCCGGTGTGGTGGACGTTCATTCCCGGCACCGGCATGCAGCTCGTCGCCGATCACGCCTGGATCAGCGCGTGGGGCATTCGCTACACGGTGGGTGTGGACGGGATTTCGCTCTTCCTGGTGCTCCTCACCACGTTCCTGATGCCGCTCTCGATTCTCGGCAGCTGGAGCTACATCATGAAGCGCGAGAACGGCTTCTACGCGCTGCTGCTGGTGCTGACCACCGGCATGATCGGTGTATTCGTCGCGCTCGATCTCTTCCTCTTCTACGTGATGTGGGAAGTGATGCTCATCCCGATGTATTTCATCATCGGGGTCTGGGGCGGCGATAACCGGCTCTATGCAGCCATCAAGTTTTTCATCTATACGTTCTTCGGCTCGTTGCTCATGCTCGTGGCGATCCTCGTTCTGTACCTCCACGCGGGCCGCGAGACGGGCGTGTATTCATTCGGCTACATGCACCTGCTGAGTCATGTCGCCACGCTCGGCAGCATCGCGTGGTGGCTGTTCGGGGCGTTCTTCCTCGCCTTCGCCATCAAGGTGCCGCTCTTCCCGCTGCACACCTGGCTTCCCGATGCGCACGTCGAAGCGCCGACGGCGGGGTCCGTGATTCTTGCGGGCATCCTGCTGAAGATGGGGACGTATGGGTTCCTGCGATTTGCGCTGCCGTTTTTCCCGGCCGTCGCGCTGCACCAGACCGTCCAGCTCATCATCGTCGTGTTGTCGTTGATCGGCATCATTTACGGCGGCCTCGTCGCCATGGTACAGCCCGATTTCAAGAAACTGATCGCCTACTCCTCGGTGGCGCATCTCGGGTTCGTCATGCTCGGCATCTGGGCGTTGACGTTGCAAAGCGTGCAGGGCGCGCTGCTCGTGATGATCAATCACGGCATCTCGACGGGCGCGCTGTTCTTCCTGGTCGGCATGATTTACGAGCGCCGGCACAGCCAGCTGATTGAAGCGTACGGCGGTATCGCGCGCGTCGTGCCCCTGTTCGCCGCGATTCTCACGGTCGTCTCGCTCTCCTCCATCGCGCTGCCCGGCACGAACGGGTTCGTGGGGGAATTCCTGGTGCTCCTGGGGGCGTTCCGCACCTATCCCGTCGCCGCTACCATCGCAACGACCGGAGTGATCGTCGCGGCTGCCTATCTCCTGACTGCGCTGCAGCGCGTGATCTTCAATCCGCTCACCAGTCATGAGAACGAAAAACTGACCGATCTCACGCCACGCGAGCTGGCGGTACTCGTGCCGCTGCTGGTGTGCATCCTCTGGGTTGGCGTTTATCCGAAGCCGTTCCTGCGGCGGATGGAGCCGTCAGCGCGGGCACTGATCCAGCAAGTCCGCCCCGGCCTCGTTCAGGGCGACGCGCCGTGAAGCTCGATCCCTCGCTGTACGGCGACCTATTGGTCGCCTTGCTCCCCGAGCTCGTGCTCACGGGCTGGGCGCTCGTGTTGTTGCTCTTCGTCGCCTGGCGGCATCGCACTGCCCGCGATCTCCGCATCGCCGGCTGGCTCACGCTCGTGGCGCTCGTTTCGACCGCCGCGGTGGTGTGGTGGCTGTGGTGGAACCACACCGAGATCGCGGGACTCGCGTCGATGGTCGCTGCTGACGATTTCCGCTGGGTCGCGGACTGGGTGTTCCTCGGCGCGGCCGGCTTGACTGTCCTTATCTCGTTTGCCTATCTCGAGCGCGAGCAGCTGCTCGCGCCTGAATACTACGTGCTGCTCGTCTTCGGCACCCTCGGCATGATGATCATGGCGGCCGGCGCGGACCTGATGGTCATCTTCCTCGGTCTCGAGCTGATGTCCGTCGCGGTGTACGTGCTTGCCGGTTTCGACCGCCGGCGCGCTCGCTCGGCCGAAGCGGCGCTGAAATACTTCCTGCTCGGCGCCTTCGCGTCCGGATTTTTGCTCTACGGCATCGCGCTCGTCTATGGCGCGACTGGAACGACGAATGTCGGGCTGATCGGCGTGCAGGTCGGCTTGAGTCAACGCAGCGTGATGGTGCTGGCCGGATTGGCGCTGCTGATCGTGGGCTTCGGATTCAAGGTCGCGGCGGTTCCATTCCACATGTGGGCACCGGACGTGTACGACGGCGCGCCCACGCCGGTCACGGCGTTCATGGCGACCGGCGTGAAGGCCGCGGCCTTCGCGGCACTGTTCCGCGTGCTGCTGGAAGGATTCGCCGGCGTGGGCGTCTGGCGCGACATCGTCTGGTGGTTGGCGGTCATTACGATGATCGGCGGCAATCTGTTCGCTCTGGGCCAGCGCTCGCTCAAGCGAATGCTCGCCTACTCGTCCGTCGCGCACGCGGGGTATCTGCTGGTCGCCGTGGCCGCGGGTGGCACCCCAGGAACGAGCGCGTTTCTCGTGTACATCGTCGCATACACATTGATGTCCGTGGGCGCGTTCGCCCTGCTCGCCGCCAAGGGACGTGGGGGAGAGAGCGACGTCCTGATCGATGATCTCGCCGGATTGAGTGCACGACGGCCCTGGCTGGCGTTCGCACTCGCCATCTGCATGCTGCATGGCGATGTACATGAAACCGGAGCCGAGCGAGTCAGCGCACGTCGACGTGCGGCTCGGCACATGGGGTGGCGCCGCGGTCGCCGTTGTGGTCTCTGCGATTCTGCTGTTCGGTGTCTGGCCGAACCGGCTGTTCGATCTCGCGCGCAGCGCGGGTGACAGCGTGCAACCCCCACCGGCCGCGACCTCGACGCGCTGATGGCGACTGCCGTGAAGCTTCCCGCCACGATCTTCCGCCAGTACGACATCCGCGGGATTGTCGACACCGAGCTCACGCCGGCCGCAGCGCGCGCGGTGGGCCAGGCGTACGCGACCTTCGCCTGGGATCGCCTGCGGAACGGTAAGCCACCTCGGGTCGCCGTAGGGCGCGACAACCGTCCGTCAGGCAGTGCGCTCGCCAAAGGTATACGCGAAGGAATCGCCGCAGCGGGTGGCGTGGCGATTGATATCGGCGAGCTGCCCACGCCTGCGCTGTACTTCGCGACCAAGACGCTCGACGTCGACGGCGGCATTCAGGTCACCGGCTCGCACAATCCGCCCGAGTTCAACGGCTTCAAGATGGTGCTCGCCCACGACGCGGTGTTCGGGAACGACATCCAGCGACTCCATGAAATGATCGATGGGGGCAGGCTGGCGTCGAAATCCGGCGGAAGCATGCAGACGCACCCGAACCTGCTCGCGGCCTACCGGGAGGCGATCGTGAAGCGGAACGCTCCGCTCGCGAGGCGCTTCAAGGTCGTTGTCGATTGCGGCAATGGCGTCACCAGTCTCATCGCCATCGAGACGCTGCGCCAGCTGGGCGCCGACGTCGTTCCGCTGTTCGCGGAGTCCGACGGGACGTTTCCGCATCACCATCCCGATCCGACCGTGCTCGAGAACCTCCACGACCTTCAGGCGGCCGTGAAACAGGAGAAGGCCGAGCTCGGCATCGCGTTCGACGGCGATGGCGACCGCATCGGCGCCGTGGACGAGGGCGGGGAGCCGGTGCTCGGCGATCAGCTGCTCGTCTTGTTCGGCCGAGATCTCGTGCGTCGCATGGGGAAGGGGAAGCCCGTCATCTTCGACGTGAAGTGCTCCGAAGTGCTGCCCCAGATGCTCAAGCAGGCCGGGCTCGAACCGGTGATGTGGAAGACCGGTCATTCTTTCATCAAGCAGAAGATGAAAGAGATCGGCGCGCCGCTCGCCGGTGAAATGAGCGGCCATATGTTCTTCGGCGGCGACTGGTACGGATTCGACGACGCACTCTTCGCCGCTGCGCGGCTGCTCGCCTACGTCGCGCGCGAGGGCGGCCCATTGTCCAAGCTCCTCGCCGATTTGCCGAAGACATACGCCACGCCCGAGTTGCGCGTCGACTGCCCGGACGAGAAGAAGTTCGACGTCGTCAAGCGCGCCGCCGAGTATTTCGCCACGAAGTATCCGGTGTTTACGCTGGACGGCGTGCGCGTCACCTTCCCGGAAGGATGGGGGCTGCTGCGCGCCTCGAATACGCAGCCGGTGCTCGTCATGCGCTTCGAGGCGACGAGTCAAACAGCGCTTGCCGCCTACCGCGCGGAGGTCGAAGGCTGGCTGACAGCCCACACGGCGTGACTGTGTGAGACGATCGGGGCGTCACCGGCTGTACCTGATCGGCGCCGTATTGCTGGTCGTCGCGCTGGTCGGCGGCCGCTGGTTGGCGGTAGAAACGGCAGAGCGCGCCTGGGACCGGACCTTCGCCGGCGGCACCGCGCTCATCGAAGCCCGCACACTCGGCCGCATGCTGCAGGGATTGGTTCTCGTCTGTGCCGTCGCCTGGCTCACCGGAAACTTGCTGATCGTCTACCGCGCCATCGGCTCGGTCCAGATGCCGCGGCGCCTCGGCGATCTCGAAATCGTCGAGGCAGTCCCGCAACGCGTGCTTTTCTGGATCACCGTACTCGTGGGCGTGGCGCTGGGCGTCGTGTTCTCGCTGGGCACGGGCGATTGGTGGCGCTATGCCGTGCTCGCGGCATCCCCTCCGCATTTCGGTGTGATGGATCAGTCGGTTGCGTCCCCCCAGCTGCTCCATGATCCGGGCTACTACATCGGCGTTGCTCCGTGGCTGGCTGCCCTGCAGCATCGCGCCCTCGTCCTGGCCGCCGGCGCGGTCGGCATCGTCGCGCTCCTCTACGCCGTCATCGGTTCGCTGCGCATCCGACGCGGACGTGTGCGGGCCAGTGACTACGCGCGCGCACATTGGGGCGTCTTGCTTGCGGTGCTCGCGCTCGTCATCGGGTGGGGCGCATTGCTCGATCCGTCCGAAGTCGTCGCGGGATTACACGGCGTCGTCGATCAAGCGGCGCTCAGTGTCCGTATTCCCGGCGCCGCCGCGGTTGCGACGATTGCCGTCGTTACGGTGGTGATCTCGTTGGTGTGGGCCTGGCGAGACCGTCCCAATCTGATCGTGGCGGGATGGGCGGCCCTGTTGCTCGCGGTCACGATCGGGGATTTCGTGATTCCCGGCGTGGTGCGTACCTCGGGTGAACCTGACAGCATGGCGCTGACGCAGCGGCGCGCGCAGCTCGAGGCTGTGGCGTTCGGACTCACGAAGCTGGATGATCGGCCTCCGCCCGCATTCGGCTCGGCTGAGGCCGCCCTGCGCACGCTGCCGGTCTGGGACCGCGCGGATGTCGCACTCGCGGTCGGCGTGCCGCCGACGGCGGTCGCTCTCCACGCGCAGGCCACTTGGCTCGTTGCTCCCACCGCGACACCCGCGACGATCCGCGAGGCGCTTGAGAGCGACACGGGCCTCGTCCTCCACCCATGGCCCGGAGCGACGCCGGACTCGACGCTGCTCTTCGGACCGGCCATGCAAGGGCATCTCATTGCATCGACGGACAGCGTTCACTCGGTCACGGTGAGTGGCGTCCCCATCACGGGACCGTGGCGCCGCTTCGCGATCGCCTGGACCATCCAGGCGTGGAGCCTGTTGCGCTCGGACTCGAATGAGCGCGTGCTGCTGTGGCGTCGAGATGTGACGGACCGCCTTGAACGGCTCGCACCCTTTGCCCAGTTCGGAACTCCGACACCCACGATTCGCAATGGCAAGCTGTGGTGGGTGAGCTGGGGGTACGTGACGCACGAAGCATTTCCGTTCGCGCGCCCGATTCCGTGGCGCGACGGCCAGGTCCGCTACCTGCGCGCCGGTTTGGTGGGCGCGGTCCGCGCCGGAACCGGCGAGACGCACCTGTGGCTCGCGCCCGGCTACGACTCCCTGACCGCTACGTGGGCGCGGCGATTCGAGCCGCTCGTTGAACCGGCGAACAGACTCCCCGCAGACGTGCGCGAACAACTCGCGTATCCCATCGAGCAGTTCAACACCGCGGTTGCGCAACTGCTGCGCGCGAGCGCGGACTCGACGGCTGGGACCGTGGGCGCTGAGGCCCGAGATTCGGTTGCCGGTTGGTCGCTGCGCCCGCGTGAGCCATTCGAGCTCGTGACTCCGGACGGCGCGTTGTGGACGGGGATCGGCTTCGAATCGGGCATACTGAAACCCAAGCGGTTCGTCGGACTGTGTGCCGGTTCTGTAACGCAACGCGGCGTCGTGCTGCACTTCTGGCGACCGGCAGCCGACGACCCTGAGCGTCTACCAGGCGAGCTGGTCGGTTCGTCGCAGCAGCGGCCCGGCGTGCTGCGCATTTGGCCCGCGGACGGATCGATCGTCACGGTTCAAGCGCAGATGCTCGACCCGATCGGCGCGCATCCAGCGGCGCCGCCGCGCGTCGCGGAGGTCCACGTGTCGTTCGATGGTCGCATCGGTCGCGGCCTCACAGCGCGGGCTGCCTTACACGGAGGCGAGCAGGTGGTCACCGATACAAGCCTGGCAGCGCGGTGGGAGCGCGTGCGTCGCCTGGCGGCCCCCCCCGGCCCCCGGAACCATTGTTATCGCTCTCGGAGGGAATGCGGTCGCCCCTCCGGGCGAGCGACCGACGATCAGCAATCAATTCCGCCACACCCGCGCGAGCCTTGCGCCGATCGTCGATCTCGCCGCGGCCGGCTGGAACATCGTGCTCGTACACGGCAACGGCCCGCAGGTTGGTGACGAGCTCGCGCGCAACGAGATCGCCGGTGACCAGGTCGAGCCCTTACCGCTCGGCGTGCTCGTCGCGGGAACGGCCGGCTGGATGGGCTACATGATCCAGCAGTCGCTCCAAAACGCACTGGCACGCGCGGGCGTGCCGCGTTCGGTCGTCACCCTGATCACTCAGACGCTCTGCGACGCCGACGATCCCAATCTGCGGACGCCATCGAAGCCCATCGGCCACGTGCTCGATACCGTGCGCCAGGCGCGCCTCGTCGCCAGGGGAATTGCCGTGAAAGACGGACGCCGGCTCGCTCCGAGTCCCAAGCCTATTGGGATCATTGAACGGGAGATGGTGCGCGACCTGGCGCGGACCGGCCATATCGTGATCGCGGGCGGAGGCGGCGGGCCCCCTGTGTATCGCGATCCGAAGTTGGGACTCGAGGGCATCGATGCTGTGGCCGACAAAGACCGCGTGGCAGCGATTCTCGGACGCGAAATCGAGGCGCAGGTGCTCTTGATTCTGACGAATGTAGATGCCGTGTACCATGGCTTCGGGACGTCGCGGCAGGAACCGATCCGGCGCCTGACTCTCGCGCTGGCCGATCACCTCCTTGCCGGCAAAGAGCTGGGCACAGGCAGCATGCGGCCGAAAGTCGAAGCGGCGGCGGATTTCGTTCGGACCGGAGGCGAGCGCGCGATCATTGCCGAGCTGGCGCAGGGTCTCGCCGCCCTTCAGGGTGAGGCCGGGACAACGATCACGAAGGAGCACGCGTGAACCTGCACGAGTATCAGGCGCGCGAGATTCTGCGGCGCCACGGCATTCCCGTCCCGCCGGGCGAAGTCGCCACCACTCCCGGCGAGGCCCGCGCGAGCGCCCAACGCCTGGGGGGGAAGGTTGTCGTGAAGGCGCAAGTGCATGCGGGCGGGCGCGGTAAGGCCGGCGGGGTAAAGCTCGCGAACAGCGCGGCCGAAGCTGAGGCGCACGCCCGAGCGATTCTCGGCATGACGATCAAGGGCCTCACCGTTCACAAAGTGCTCATCGCTCCTGCGGCGGCGATCGCATCGGAGAGTTACGTCGGGATCATCGTCGATCGCGGGTCGCAGCGGCCCGTGCTGATGGTGAGCCCGGCGGGCGGGATCGACATCGAAGAGGTCGCCGCCAAGACGCCTGAAAAGATTCATCGTCTCGCGGTCGATCCGCGCTACGGATTGCTGTCGCATCAGGCGCTGGGGCTCGGCTTCGCCCTGTACGGCGACGTGCACCAGGCGCGTGCGGCCGCCGACATCATGCAGAAACTGTATCAGGTCGTGTACGCGGTGGGCGCATCGCTCGCCGAGATCAACCCGCTCGCCACGACACCGGAGGGAGCCGTTCAGGCGCTCGACGCCAAGATCGTCATCGATGACAACGAGGTCGAACGGCGGCCTGACATCGCCGCCTTGCGCGACGTGACCGCGGAAGCGCCGGAGGAGGTCGCGGCGCGCGAAGCGGGGCTGACCTTCATCAAGTTGGACGGCAACGTGGGCTGCTGCGTGAATGGGGCAGGGCTCGCGATGGCCACGATGGATCTCGTGAAGTACTACGGCGGCGAGCCCGCGAACTTCCTGGACATCGGCGGCAGCTCGAAGGCGCAAAAAGTCGTGGCCGCGCTACGGATCATGACGTCCGACCCGCGCGTCAAGGTCATCCTCTTCAACATTTTTGGCGGAATCACGCGCGGTGACGACGTCGCGAACGGCATCGTGCAGGCGACGCACGAGCTTTCGCTCAAGGTGCCGATCGTCATCCGGTTGACCGGTACCAACGAGGGCGAGGCGATGGAAATTCTCACCAAGGCCGGCTTCTCCGCGCTGACCGACATGGATGAAGCGGTGAAACAGGCTGTCGCATTGGCGAAGGGCAAAGCCGCGTGAGCATTTTCATCGATCAATCCACTCGGCTCGTGGTCCAGGGCATCACGGGACGCGATGGATCGTTCCACGCCAAGCAGATGATGGCGTACGGGACAAAGGTCGTCGCGGGCGTGACGCCCGGAAAAGGCGGCCAGAGATTCGAGGACAGTGTGCCGGTGTTCAACACCGTGGCCGAAGCGGTGCACGAGACGCGCGCGAATACGGCGGTGATTTACGTTCCGGCCGCGGTCGCCGCGTCAGCGATCTTCGAAGCCGCCGACGCAGGACTAGAACTGATCGTCTGTATCACCGAAGGCATCCCCGTCCTCGACATGACGCGCGTGCTGCCGTTCGTGCACGAACGCGGGGCCCGGCTCATTGGACCGAACTGTCCCGGCCTCATCTCGCCGGGAAAAAGCAAAGTGGGAATCATTCCCGGCAACATTTGTGAGCCAGGCAAGATCGGTGTCGTGTCGCGCAGCGGCACGTTGACGTACGAAATCATCCACCAGCTCTCATCGCACGGGATGGGGCAATCGACGTGCGTCGGTATCGGCGGCGATCCGCTCATCGGCACGAACTTCGTCCACTGTCTGACAGCATTCGAAGCAGATCCAGAGACGGCGGCGATCGTGCTGATCGGTGAGATTGGCGGCACGGATGAGCAACAGGCTGCGGACTTCGTGCGGCGCAATGTGTCGAAGCCGGTCGTGGGGTTCATCGCCGGGCAGACCGCGCCTCCGGGTCGCCGCATGGGACACGCCGGCGCCATCATTTCAGGCGCGTCCGGTACGGCCGCGGAAAAGATGCAGGCGCTCGAACAGGCCGGCATCGGTGTGATGAAGCGACCTGCCGACGTGGTTCCACTCCTCAAGTCAGCCAGGATCTGAGGAACAATGCGCACCCTGGCCATCATCAAGCCGGACGCCGTCGCCGCCCGCCAGGTCGGCAAGATCATCGCCCATCTGGAGGCTGAAGGCTTCCACATCGTCGACGCCCAGATGGTGCGGCTGACCCAGGATCGGGCGGAGGCCTTCTACGAAGTCCATCGCGAACGTCCTTTCTTCCGGCCGCTCGTCACGTTCATGACGTCCGGACCGGCGCTAGCGCTCGCGCTCGAGCGGGACAACGCCGTCAGCCATCTGCGGGAGGTCATCGGTGCAACGGATCCCGCACAGGCCAAGCCGGGGACGATCCGTCGCTTGTACGCGCAATCGAAGGAGCGCAACGCGATACACGCTTCCGATTCGCCCGAGAACGCGACACGGGAAGTCGCGTTTTTCTTCCCTCTGTATGGACTGCCGTGATGCCGTTGACGCAAGTGCCACAACGGTTTAGGTTCGCTGACCATGTTGCGAGTCGATCTGCGAGAGCTGGCTCAAGGTCCAGTCGAAACGAGCGGCGAGCTGGCGCAGGACGACCCCGCGATCGAGGGGACGGACCTCGCACTACGCGAACCGGTTCGGGTGGGGGGGCGTTTGCAGGCGATCGGGGA
>MNDR01000094.1:6600-36797 GCA_001915025.1 Gemmatimonadetes bacterium 13_2_20CM_2_65_7 | reverse complement strand
TCCTGTCACGGTTGCAGCGCTTCGATTTCCGCCGCATTGGGCCGCATGCGATCGTCGACCGGCTCAAGCAGGTGGTCGAGCAGGAACAGCTGCGAGTCGATGACGATGCGCTGCATCTCATCGCGCGCAGTGCCAACGGCGGCATGCGCGACGCGCTTTCGCTGCTCGATCAGGTGCTCTCCTTCGGCGAGGGTCCGGTGACCGCCGCCCGCGTGCGCGACGTACTGGGGCTCGTACCCGACGAGCTGTACGGCGAAATGCTGCGCGCCATCGTCGAGCACGACGCCGGCGCGGTGTTCCCGCTGATCGAGCGCTTGCTCGAAGCCGGCGCGGACCTCGGCGAATTCGTGAACGGCGCCGGCGAGACGCTGCGTGCACTCGTGCTGGTGGGCGTCGGTGGGCAACCCGAAGGGATGACGGAAGGTCTGCTTGCGGTGATTCGCACATACGCGCCGCAGCTGCCACCTGCGGACGTGGTGCGTTTACTGACGATTCTGAGCGAGTCGGAGGAGCGCCTCAGCCGCAGTGCCAACACTCGGCTGCTGGTCGAGGTTCTGCTGCTCCGCTGGGCGATGATGGACCGAACCGTGGAGCTGTCCGACGTCATCAATGCGCTCAAGAGCACGCCAGGCGCCGCTTCGCCGCCGCCTCATTCGCCGCCCTCTTTGCCGCCCGGTCAGAAGCTGGAGCCCACGCTCGCCAACGTCCGCTCGGTTTGGGCTCAGGTCGTCGCCGACGCGCGCACGCGGAGCCCGATGCTCGGCAGTCTATTGGCGGAAGCGGAAGTGGTTGCTGTCGACGGTCGCGTGGTGACATTGCGTCCCGGAAACGTCGGTCATGCCGAGGGACTCGAGCGCCAGCGCGATGCGATCGCGCAGAGTCTCGGCCGTTACGTCGCCGAGGCGCCGCGCGTCAAGATCGCAGCACGCGACACCGGTGGTACGCCAAGCCCCCCTGAACGGCCGGAGCGGATGACCGAAGAGCGAGCGAACGCCGAGCGGCTGAAGACGCTGCGCGCGAAGGATCCGACGCTGAGCGCGGCGGTGGATGCATTAGATTTGGAACTGCTCGAATAGCTTGCTAACGTACCCACGCGGGGTAACTTTCGACGTATGGCGGATTTATCTAGCCTGCTCCAGCTCAGCCAGCAGATGCAGGGGCGGCTTACCGAGATCCAGACGCAGCTGGCGCAGCAGACCCTGACGGTATCGGCCGGTGGCGGGATGGTACAGGCCACGGTCGATGGGCGCGGACACATTCGCGCCATCAAGATCGATCCCCAGGCGGTCAGCCAGGGCGACGTCGAGATGCTGGAAGATCTCGTGCTCGCCGCGGTGGCGGAGGCGCAAAAGCGCGCGGCCGAGCTCTACCAAGCTGAGGTGCGGAAGCTGGCGTCGGGGCTGCCGTTCCCCTTCCAGCTGCCGCTCTAGGCCGCCGGCCTTTCAGTGTCCGCCATCGAGGAGCTCGTGGCGGAGCTCGCCAAGCTCCCCGGCATCGGGCGCAAGACCGCCCAGCGGCTCACGTTCCATTTGCTGAAGCAGCCCGCGGAAACCGCGGAGCGTTTGGCGGAGGCCATCAGGCGAGTCCGCGGACGGGTCGTGGCGTGCGCGACATGCGGCAATCTGGCTGATGAAGACCCCTGCCCGATCTGCCGCGACCCGCGGCGCGACGCGGCCTTGCTGTGCGTGGTCGAGGAATCGGGCGATGTCAGCGCGATCGAGCGAGCGGGGCGGTATCGCGGTCGCTATCATGTGCTGGGCGGCCGCATCTCACCACTGGACGGCGTGGGCCCGGAAGACCTGCACGTGGATCGTCTGCTCGCGCGGTTGGCAAATGGCTCCGAGGTGCGCGAGGTCATCGTCGCGACGAATCCATCGATGGAGGGTGAGGCGACGGCCACCTACCTCCAGCAGGTGTTGAAGCCGAGCGGGGTCCGTGTCACACGCATCGCCCGCGGTCTCCCGGTGGGCGGCGACCTCGAGTATGCCGACGCGGTGACCATCGCGCAGGCGCTGGCGGCACGGCGCGACATGTCCGAGACCGACTAGGAGGCTCATGGCCGGGGCCGCAAGCTGGTCTTTCAACGAGAACGACTTCAAGCAAATCCAGACGCACCTGCAGGCGTTTCTGCGTGACTCGAACGCCCGCTGTGCGCTGCTCGTCGACCGCAACGGCCAGCTCGTCGCCACCGTGGGCGACACCCCCAAGTTCGATCCCACCGCCTTCGCCTCACTCACCGCCGCCGACTTCAGCGCCAACGATCAGCTGGCGAAGATGATCGGCGAAGCGGAATTCGCCTCGCTCGTCCACCAGGGCGAGCGCGAAGGGGGGGGCAGGGGGGGCAGGGGGGGCAGAGCAAAAGGGCCTGCTCGAAGGGGCAGAGGACGAAATTGACAAACTCTTTGGTTAAAGGGACGCGCCCATGTCGATGATCAACTACGCGTCCCGCGAGATCAATTGTAAGCTCGTCTATTACGGCCCGGGCCTCGGGGGCAAGACGACCAACCTCGAGCACATCTACGGGAAGGTCTCACCCAACACGCGCGGCAAGATGATTTCGCTCGCCACCGAAACCGAGAGGACGCTCTTCTTCGACTTCCTGCCGGTGGACCTCGGCACGATTCGCGGTTTCAAGACGCGCTTCCACCTCTACACCGTGCCGGGGCAGGTCTATTACAACGCCAGCCGGAAGCTGATTCTCAAAGGCGTCGACGGCATCGTGTTCGTCGCCGACAGCCAGATCGAGCGCATGGAAGCGAACGTCGAGTCCATGCAGAACCTGTACGACAACATGGCGGAGTACGGGTACGACCTGACCAAGATTCCGTTCGTGATCCAATACAACAAGCGCGATCTGCCGAACGCCGCTCCCGTCAAGGATCTGCAGGCGTCGCTGAACCCCGGATGGCCGGTCGAGGACGCGACCCGTCAGAAACAAACGCCCGATCCCGCACATGCCGGGGAAAGTCTCGTCGAGAAGGTGGGCGGTGAGTGGGTCGGCCGGGCACCGTATCACGAAGCGGTCGCCGTTCGCGGCGACGGCGTGTTCGACACGCTCAAGGCGGTCAGCAAGTCGGTGCTCAAAACGTTGAGCTAATGGCTGGTCCCCAGGGTCTCACTCGTTCCACTGCGATGCGGTGGACACTGCCGAACATCATCACGCTCGCGCGCATCTGTCTCACGCCAGTCATCGCACTGCTCCCATTCATCCAGGGGTACTGGCCCAAGGTCATCGCGTTCGTCGTCTTCCTCATCGCGGCGTTTTCCGACCTGGTCGACGGCTGGTTGGCGCGGCGCTACGGCACCACCAGCGAGCTGGGGATGTTGCTCGACCCGATCGCTGATAAGCTGCTGCTCTTCGCCACGCTGATCCCCATTTTCTGGATGACACGCCACCCGACGATCCTCGTGGACTATCGCATCCCGTGGTGGGGCAGCCTGCCGGTCTGGGTCGCGTTGCTCCTGGTGGGGCGGGAAATATTGATCACGATCTTTCGCTTCTTCGCCAAGCGACGCGGCATCGTGATCCCCGCGATGGCCGCCGGCAAGCTGAAGGCCGTCGTCCAGAACGTGTTCATCGGCGCGACGATCGCGTGGTTTGCGTGGAAAGACGCGATCGCGCAGCGGCACATCGCGGGCGCGTTTCGGAATTTCTGGGACCAGTTCCACGGCTGGTTCGTCTCCGTGACGCTCGCCGGCGCCATCGTGCTCACGGTGTATTCGTTGCTCGTCTACCTGTACCGCTACCGGACACTCCTCAAAGTCGGCAAGTGAAGCTCGAGGTCGTCACCATCGGCACCGAGCTGCTGCTGGGACTCACCCCTGATACCAACGCCGCGGAGCTGGGCAGGGCATTGGCCGCGGCCGGCATCGAAGTCGTTCGTCACAGCTCGGTTGGCGACCGCCCCGAGGCAATTCGCGCTGCTGTTGCGGAGGCACTCGATCGCACCGGATTCGTGATCACGACCGGCGGCCTCGGCCCGACCAGCGACGACATGACGAAGCACGCGGTCGCAGAGCTCTTCGGAAAACCATTGCAGTTGAACGAGGATGTCCTCCGCTCGCTCGAAGAGCGGTTTCGGCACCTGGGCCGTCCCATGGCTGCCACCAATCGGACTCAAGCTGAAGTGCCAGAGGGCGCGACAGTCCTGCCGAACCCCCGGGGCACGGCCCCGGGGTTATGGGTGGAAGAACGGGAGCGTGTCGTGGTGATGTTGCCTGGCGTGCCGTCGGAAATGCGCGGCCTGCTCGCCGAGGAGGTGCTTCCTCGGCTCGCGGCGCGAGCGTCGGGAATGGTGGTTCGGTCGCGCACTGTGCGCACGACCGGCATCGCCGAATCGGCGCTCGCGGAGCGCGTGGGCGCGATCGAGGACGACATCGCGCCGCTGACCCTCGCGTACCTCCCTTCAGTCGACGGCGTCGACCTGCGTGTGACGGCGTGGACAATCCCCGAAGCGGAAGCTGAGCGTCGCCTCGCCGCGACCGTCGCGATGCTGCGCGAACGGGCGGCCGAACACTGCTATGGCGAGGATGGAACCGATCTCGCCGGCGTTGTCTTGCAGCAACTCAGCTCACGCAAGACACGGCTCGCCGTTGCCGAGTCATGCACTGGTGGATTGCTCGGCGGGCGAATCACCGCGATTCCGGGTTCATCGGAGGTATTTGCGGGCGGCATCGTCGCCTACGACGACGCGGTGAAGCGAGGGATGCTCGACGTATCGGCCGCGCTGCTGAAGCCGCATGGAGCAGTGTCCGAGGAAGTGGTGCGCGCCATGGTTGCGGGCGCGCTGCGCCGCTTCGGCGTCGGTGCGGGGCTCGCGGTGACCGGAATCGCGGGACCGAGTGGTGGAACTCCGGAGAAGCCCGTCGGCACCGTGTGGTTGGCTGCCGCATTCGGTCAGGAAACGAGCGCGCTCAAACGCATTTTCCCCGGCGACCGCGCCGAGATTCGTGCTCGCGCCGCGCAGGCGGCGCTCGACTTGTTGCGGCGTTTGATCGGCGAGACCAATCCGTGAACCGCGTCAACGCGCCCGATGGCACGCCGCTCGCGTACGACATCTACGAATCCGCGCATCCAAGAGTGGCGGTGCTCTTTTTTCACGACTGGCATCCGCCGCTCGGGGCTGAGTCGCTGGCGCGCATGGGACGGCAGCTCCAAGACGCTGGACTCGCCGCATACTTCATCGATCAGCGCGGTCATGGCCGCTCGGGCGGTCACAGAGCCCACCTCTCGCGATTCAGTCAACTGCTTGGCGACCTGCAGGCGTTCCGGCGCGCCGTACGCCAGCGGCACGACATCCCGCAGGTTCTCGTGGGCGACGGTTTTGGCGGTTTGGTCGTGCTGCGCTATCTCGAGACACAGCCTGGCGAGCCGCCGGCCGCTGCTGTCGTGTCGAATCCTGCACTGGCGTGGCGCGCGCGGCCCGCCGTGTGGAAGCGCCTCGCCGCGAAATTCGCCGACGTGTGGCCCAGACTGCCAACGGGACGGGGAAGCGGATTCATGACCGCGGGCGCGCGGGCCGAATTGCAATGGGCGCAGCGCGCCGTACTCACCGATTCCCAGCGCATCGAGCGGCCGCTGCTCTTCCTGCTCGGTGGAAAGGATGGGCTCGTCGATGCGCCGCTCGCCCGGTTGTTCGCGGAGAATCTGCCACTGCGTGCGACGGTCAATTGGTATCCGGAGTTGGCGCACGAGGTCTTCGATACGCGGCGCGTCATGGATGACTTGATCACCTTCGTCGGGAGGCATCGATCCTAGGTTGCCCCGGGGGTTCCCTCCTGAGTTTTGCTGCCTATCTTGTTGTCAGACTGAAAGTTCCAATCAATGACCAACAAACGCCACGCGCCTGCTTCGCAATCGCCGCAATCGACCACTCCGCGCGCTCCCTCATTGGACCCTGACACGGGGGAGCCGTTGGACAACGTCGCTGTCCCGACTCCCGCGGCCCCTCCGGCCGGAGCCGCCGCCGAGACTGCGGCCGATGTCTGGAAAGACCGACATCTGCGACTCGCTGCCGATTTCGAAAATTTCCGCAAACGCACGGCCAAAGAGCGTACGGAGATGTGGATGCGGGCGCAGGCGGATCTTGTCGGACGCCTCGCGGATGCGTTGGACGATTTGTCGCGATTCGCGCACATCGATCCGGCGGAAACGGATGCCAGGACGCTGCATGAGGGCGTGGATCTGGTCGAACGGAAAGTCTGGAAGGAGCTCGAGGCCGCGGGCGTGACGCGAATCGATCAAGCCGGCGTGCCGTTTGATCCCAACGTACATGAAGCGGTGACGACGCAGCCCGCGTCGAAACCGGAGGAGGATCACACCGTAGGCCAGGTGGTGCAACCGGGTTACAAGATGCGCGACATCCTCCTGCGACCTGCGCGTGTTGTGGTGCTGACGTGGCAAGGTAAGTAATGGCCGCTCAGCGCGACTATTACCAGTTGTTAGGAGTCGCTGAATCAGCCGGCACGGACGAAATCAAGAAGGCGTTTCGCCGGCTGGCGAAGCAGTACCATCCCGATCGCAATCCCAACAATCCGCAAGCCGCGGAGCGCTTCAAGGAGATCAATGAGGCGCACGACGTATTGAGCGATCCCGAAAAGCGAAAGAAATACGATACGCTGCGACGCTACGGAGCGTTTGCCGGAGCGGGCAACGCAAGTTCTCGCGGACGCCGCGAGAGCCCCGGAGGGGGGGGACGTGGTGCGCCGGACAGCGGTGATTTCGATATGTCCGATTTCGGCGGCCTCGGCGATCTCTTCTCTTCGATTTTTGGTCGTCGCGGCGCCGGTCGCGAGGCCGAGCCTGAAGAAGTCGAGACCAGCGTCACGATTCCGTTCCGTGTGGCGGCGCTCGGCGGGTCGGTGCCGATCACCTTGGCAATGCCCGAGGTTTGCCCGACCTGCGGCGGCACCGGCGCCGCCAAGGGCGCCACAGTCAACACGTGTCCTGAGTGTAACGGGCGTGGCACCGTGTCATTCGGACAAGGTGGCTTCGCCGTCAATCGTCCTTGCCCTGTGTGCCGCGGGAAGGGCACCGTTCCTTCGCAGCGCTGTCCAACGTGCCAGGGTAGCGGCGAAGTCCGCATCGAAAAGCGCATCACCGTCGAGGTCCCGGCGGGGGTCGAGGACGGGGCTCGCCTGCGGCTCAAGAACCAGGGACCCAAGGGACAAGGCGACCTCATCGTCGTGATTCACGTCGCACCCGATCGCTTCTTCCGTCGCGAGGGTCTCGACGTGATCGGCGTCGTCCCGATCAATCTGGCGCAGGCGTTGCTGGGATCGCGCATCAAGGTAAAGACACTGGACGGCAAACGTGTGGTGCTGCGCATCCCGCCGGGCACGCAGCACGGACAGAAATTCCGGATCGCGGGACATGGGATCGAGAGGAACGGTCGCCGCGGCGACATGTATGTGGAGGCTCACGTCACGCTCCCCGAACGGCTCAGCACCGAGGAGCAGGAGGCGCTGCGGAGCTTTGCCGAGAAGACGGGGATGAAGTACTGAGATTGGCGCGCATGGCGACGGCGCTCGCCGGACATGCGCCGCGCAGCTCTTCGGATTGTCCCAACGCCGGATCCAGCTGATCGCGTGGAATCGGCACGAAGCCAAAACGCGGGAAGAAATTTTCGGCGGTCGTTGTGAGCAGGTAGATGTCGTGCACACCCCGGCGCCGTGCCAACTCGAGCGCGGCCTCGGTGAGTCGCTGGCCCAATCCGGCGCCGCGCTGATCGCGCGCCACAGCAACCGACCGTAATAGCCCAGCCACGCCGTAGATCTCAACTGCCGCGCACCCCACCAACCGTCCGGAGTCCCGTGCAACGAGTGTTGCAGCGACATGCTGCTCGATCCCGGCCACGGGCAAGTCAGTGGTCTTCAAGAGAGCAAGGATCTCGGACAGATCCATCGCCGCAGCGGCGTGAATGTTCATTGACAGTCCAAAGTTATCATGCTTGTTTTGTTTTTCCGCGGCGTCTCGGCCTCTAGGCCTCTCGGCGTCTAGCATTTTGGGGTGTAGGTCAACTGGCAGACCGCCCGGCTGTTAACCGGGAAGTTGGAGGTTCGAGTCCTCCCGCCCCAGCTTAAGCCCTCAAACAGGGAGTTCCCAATGATGAAGCCTAATCGTACAATCGCGTTCGTCGCGGCACCCGCTCTCATCGCACTGCTCGGCTGTGGCGCCGACAAAACAACGGCTCCTCGGTCAATGCGCTCGGTCTCGGCGGATCTCAACGCGGCCACCTCCCCGTTCTACCAACAACACAACCTCGTCTCTGACGGGGCGGTGCCGGCGGACCTGGTCGATCCGGCCCTCGTCAACGCCTGGGGACTCGTCGCCAGCGCGACCTCGCCGTGGTGGGTTGCCGACAACGGGACTGACCTCTCCACGCTCTACAACGGCAACACCGGCGCCAAGGTCCCATTGACCGTGTCGGTCGCCGGGGCACCCACCGGCATCGTCTTCAACGGCGGCGCCGGGTTCGTCGTCGCCAGTGGCACGGCGCACGGTCCAGCGCGCTTCATCTTCGCCAGCGAGGGCGGCACTATCTCGGGATGGAATCCGGGGGTCGCCGCGACAAGCGCGGTCATCGCCGTGGACCACTCGGCCAGCGGTGCCGTCTATAAGGGGCTGGCCATTGCCAGCACGACTGCCGGCGACCGTCTCTACGCCAGCAACTTCCACGCGGGCACCGTGGACGTGTTCGACGCCTCCTTCAATCCCGTGGCGGGCGGGTTCACCGACCCCGCGCTCCCCGCGGGGTACGCGCCGTTCGGGATTCGGAGCCTTGGCGGCGCGATCTACGTGACCTACGCGCTCCAGAATGCCGAAGGACACGATGACGTCGCCGGCCCGGGCCATGGGTTCGTGGACGCGTTCGACGCGGCCGGGAACCTGCTGCGCCGTGTGGCGTCCAAGAGCCGGCTCAACTCGCCCTGGGGGCTGGCGATCGCCCCGGCAGACTTCGGGAAGTTCAGCGGCAACCTGCTCGTGGGGAACTTCGGCGACGGGCACATCAACGCGTTCGATCTCGACCGGTCGGGCGGCAACGGCGAGCTGCAGCAGCGTGGTCAGCTCCACGCCGCCGACGGTCGGCCGATCGCGATCGATGGCCTCTGGGCTATCGCTTTCGGCAACGGCGCGGCCGCGGGGCCGGGTAACGTGCTCTTCTTCACGGCCGGCCCCCTCGACGAGCAGCACGGCCTCTTCGGCAGGCTCATCGTGACCACGCTGCCCAACGTGCAGCCCTAGAGGCTCTGCACTGTTGCGGGAGACGTCATCTCGTAGACTCGCCACGCTCTGGCGATTCGCGGAGCTGCTCGATTCCGGGATCCGAATCCCCGGCACACAATTGCGATTCGGGCTCGACCCGCTCATCGGGCTGATTCCCGGCGTCGGCGACGCTGCTGGCGCCGTTCTTGCTGGATGGATTCTCATAGAAGCGATCGGTCTGGGCGCGTCACGCGCGACCCTGGTGCGGATCGCGGGCAATATCGCGCTCGATGCTGGACTCGGCGCGGTTCCGATTCTCGGAGATATTTTCGACTTCGCATGGAAAGCCAACCTTCGGAACGTGGCGCTGCTGGAGCGCCACTTGATAGATCCCGCACGCGCGATGCGCGCCGACCGATCCCTCGTAGCCTTCGTGATTAGTGGGATCGTGGTCGTGACCTTGGGTGTCCTCGCCCTGGGCACGTTCCTGACAATTCACCTGCTGCGAGTGTTGGGACTCGCATGATGCGGAAAGCGCCGGACTTCATCGACGTGGGTGTTCGCAACGTCCGGTTCTGGACGTTCAACGTCGCCGACATGGGCATCACCATCGTGCGTTGCTGTTGTTGCTGGCGCTGGGCCGCTGGGGTGGTGTAGCACAGTCGAGGGGCTAAGTTCCGCTCCGTGATCGCTCCGGAGCGTCTTCCGATCGCTGCCGCACTCGCCGATCGCTACACGATCGAGCGCGAGCTGGGACGCGGCGGGATGGCGACCGTCTATCTCGCCGACGAGAAAAAGCACGGCCGCAAAGTCGCCATCAAAGTCCTGCGGCCGGAGATCACCGCCGCCCTCGGAACGACGCGGTTCCTGCGTGAGATCGGCATCGCCGCGCAGCTTGCCCACCCACACATCGTCCCACTCATCGACTCGGGCGAAGCCGCAGGGATGTTGTACTACGTCCAGCCGCACGTGCCCGGCGGCTCGCTGCGTGAGCGGCTCCTCGAGCACCGGGGGGGGCCGCTGCCCCTAAAGGACGCGCTCCGCATCGCGCAGGAAATCGGCGCCGGCCTCGACTTCGCGCATCGGCAAGGCTTCGTGCATCGCGACGTGAAGCCGGAGAACATCTTGTTCGCCGATGGCCACGCAGTGCTCGCCGACTTCGGGGTCGCGCGCGCCTGCTGCGACCCGGACGCTGATACCACGCGCGCCGGTGAGCTTGCGACCGAAGTCGGATTGGCGGTCGGGACCCCCGAGTACATGAGCCCGGAGCAAGCGAGCGGCGAGCCGAATCTCGGCTCCGCGAGCGATGTGTACAGCCTGGCATGCGTGGTCTACGAGATGCTGGTGGGCGAGCCGCCGTTCACCGGAGCGGGCGCGCGCGCGGTAATGGCGAAGCACGTCACCGAATCGCCCCGTCTGGTGCGCGGGTTCCGGCCGGAGGTGCCGCGCTCGGTGGAACGGGCACTCGAACAGGCGCTGGAGAAGGATCCGGAGCAGCGGTTTGAGAGCGCGGCGGCATTCGTCGCCGCGCTCATGGCTCCCGACAGCGCGGGGATCGCACGAACACCCGCCAGCACGCGGTCGATCGCCGTGCTCCCGTTCGTCAACGCGAGCCCCGAGGTCGAGAACGAATACCTCAGCGACGGCATCACCGACGAGCTGATCGACGCGCTCGCGAAAATCGCCGGGCTGCGCGTGTCATCGCGCACGTCGGTCTTCGCGCTCAAGGGGAAGTCGCTCGACGTCCGCGCGGTAGGCGCGCTGCTCGGCTCAAGCGTCGTGCTCGAGGGGACGGTGCGCAAGTCGGGCGACCGGCTGCGCATCACCGCGCAGCTCACGTCGACCGACGACGGGCGGTTGCTCTGGTCGCAGCGCTACGACCGCAAGCTGGTCGACATGTTCGCGATTCAGGACGAGATCGCCGGCACGATCGTCAACACGCTGCGGGCGACGATGTTCGCCGATCTATCCGAGCACGTCCCGCGGCGCTACACCGAAAATATCCAGGCCTACGGTCTGTATCTCAAAGGGCGGTTCGCCTGGAACAAGCGAACACAGGAAGGTGTGGCCGAAGCCGTGCGCTTCTTCGAGCAGGCAATCGCGGAGGATCCGAACTATGCGCCCGCCTACGCCGGCCTGGCCGACTCCTACTCGCTCGACGTCGATTACCGCAGCATTCCCGTTGACGAAGCCTACGCGCGCGCCAAGGCGTACGCGCGCAAAGCGCTCGAGCTCGATGAATCGGTCCCGTCGGCGCACGCGTCGCTCGCCTGGGCGCTGTTCGTGTACGATTGGGATTGGGAAGGGGCGGAGCGAGAGTTCCGCCGTGCGATCGAGCTCAATCCGCGCTACGCCAGCGCGCATCAGTGGTACGCATTTCTGTTGGCGTCTCGCGGCGAGCACGATGCCGCCCTGAACGAAGGGCTGACCGCACTCGAGCTCGAGCCGGCGTCCGTTTCCATTCGCCGCGGGGTTGGGTGGCTGAGCTACTACGCGCGCCGCTACGACCTGGCGCGCGATCACATGGCCCGTGCCATCGAGATGAATCCACTCGCCACCGAGAGCTATCGCATTCTGGCGACGACGCTGGCGCTGCAAGGCGAGCTGGCGGAAGCCGAGCGCATGCTGCGCGACGCAATGACGCTACCCGCCGCGGGCGCATACACGAAGGCGACGTTAGGGTGGGTGCTCGCGCGCGCCGGAAAGCGAGCGGAGGCCGAAGCGTTGCTGCACGAGCTCGAGGCGGCCGCGCAGGAGGGATACGTCTCGCCGGTGGCCTTCGCCATCGTGCATATCGGTCTCAACAACGTCGACCAGGCACTCGACTGGGCAGAGCGCGCGTATGAAGAGCGCCGTGGCTGGCTCGCTTATCTGAAGGTGAATCCGATGCTCGATCCGCTGCGCGGATCGCCGCGGTTCGAGGCGCTGGTGCGGAGAATGAAGCTGTAGGCCTAACCTTTTAAGGCGGGGGCGCCGTCGAGGAATCGTTCGACGGTGTCGTTGCCGAGACTGGACCGGAGATGTTCCATCACAATCCGGCCCAGCCGCGGCACGTCTTCCTTCCGAAACCCGGCGGCCGACAGGCCCGCCATCAGCGCCGCGGGGCCGGCGACGCCGATCATCTCGCCCGTGCGCGCGCCGCTCATCAACGCCCGTCCCATGTAACTCTCGTGGTTGGGAACGGCCGCGCGCACCTTCTCGAACGTCGCCTTATCGACCGTCATGCGCAGCGCCATCAGAATGGCGCCTACGCCCTTCTCGGCTTGCCCCGTTTCGACTTCGAGATTTGCGACGACCTGCTGTACCAGATCCATGGGCGAGAAAGTATCACTGCCCCACCGTGAAGTCTATTTTTTTGAGGACCGTTCCAGCTGCATCTCTGATCTCTACGTGCCATGCACCCTTTGCGTCCGCAGGAATTGTTTTGCGGCTCCAGCTCCTCCACGGTGAACCACCGATCGTCAACGCGACGTCGCCGACTTGGTCGTTGCCGTGAAACCAAACGTGATGGAGTGTCTGCCCGTTCGCGCCCGTCACGCGCATCCACAACACAACCGTGCCGACACTGTCTGGAAAGGCGGTACCGCTGTCCTGTGGCGCGCGATCCTGTACGTTGCGCGCCAGAACAGCGTCGACCTTGACCTCACTTGGCGCCGCGGGTTGGGCAGCAGGTGCAGGTGCGGCTGCAGGTGCAGGTGCAGGCGCAGGCGCGGGCGCGGGCCGAGGTGCGGACTTACTCGTGTCCTGTGCTGCGAGACTTCCGATTCCACCGACCAGCAACAACAGCGCGGGTAGTAGCTTCACGACTGACCTCCCGTGTCGAGGTTGACATGCTGTGCAGCTCGACGGCTGCGCAGTTCCAGCCAGGCACCCAGCACGGCCGCCAGCAGGCAGCCAAACACCGTTCCCGCCATCTGAAATCCCAATTGATACTCGAGTTGGATCCAATGGCATTTGGGCGCAAAGATCGGCCCGACCAGCCGGCCACACTTGTTCTGGCTGAACGCAAAGCCCCAGCTCGCGCCGAGGCTGAATATCAGCGGCAGCAACGCAATGAAGAATTGACGCAGCGCGATTCTCATGGCTAGCGCCCTCGCTCGATCTTCCAGCGATCCACGACCTGGTCCTCTTCGACCACGACGTATTCATCGAAATGTGCTTCTGTCAAACAGGAGTGATTGGGAATGATCTCGATGTGTTCGCCGACCGTGAACTTTCCCTCGATGGCAGCGGGCGCGGCCGCGCGGATCAAGCCATGCTCCTGCGAGACGGACGCGACCGTCAGCTCCGGATGATCCTTCACCTCACCGAACGCCGGGTCGAGTCCGAGGTGCGTGGGGCCCAGATCCTTCGAGAGAGACAGCGCACCGGCGTCCACGACGAAATGCGAAGCCCCCGGTTGATGGGACACGACGGTGGCCAACACTGAGACGGCCACGTCGCTCGGCTCGCAGCATCCAATCAAGACCATTGTACGATCGTAGAAGATGTAGTTCCCTGGCCGGGCTTCTGTGACGCCCGTCAAGTCTTTTACGGCCGCCATCGCGGGCGTCGAGCCTACGCTGACCCCGCGTACCGGTAATCCGTCCTTCCGCAGCAGATCCGCAAACCAGACCATGACTTGCCGCTCCTGTTCGGCGATCTGCGCGGCCTCCGTCTTGTCGCGGGTCCGGTAGGCATGACCTGAGTGACTCAGAACGCCGTCAAAGACGATGCCGCGTTCGCGCCCCAGCTCGCGCGCGACCTCGAGGGCGTACCGCGAAGAGGGGTCGACGCCGGCGCGGTGATAGCCCCGCCGTCGGCAATGCGCCGGACGTGCGGGAGATGTGTCGGATCGAGGGGGAATGCCCACGTCAGGTCCGTGAACCCGCCCCCGGCAAACGCCTGCGCTTCGAATAAAGTCGACACCGTAATGCCGCGCGCGCCTTGCGCGAGTTGCCGCCGCCCCAGCTCGAGGCACTTATGCGTCTTGATGTGCGGGCGGAGGAATACGCCAAGCTTACGCGCTCGGTCGGCCATCTGCGTCAGATTGCGCTCCATCACGTCGCGATAGAGCAACAGCGCCGGGGTCTCAAGGTCCCACATCTTGGCGGGTGTGGACACGTCAGGGAATCAGAACGATCGAGCCGGTGGTCTTGCGACTTTCGAGATCTCGATGGGCCTGCGCCGCTTCCGCGAGCGGGTACTGCTTGCCGATCTCGATCTTCACGTTGCCCGATCGTACCACATCGAACAGCGCAGCGGCGCGCGACTCGAGCTCTTCACGGCTCGCGATGTACGTCGCCAGCGTCGGCCGTGTGACATAGAGCGACCCTTTCGTCGCGAGAATGCCAATCGTCACCGGCGGCACGGGGCCCGACGCGTTGCCGAAGGAGACCATCAGCCCACGGGGCCGCAGGCAATCGAGTGAGCCTTCCCACGTGCTCTTGCCGACGGAATCGTAGACGACCGGAACTTTCTTGCCGTCCGTCAGTGCCAGCACCCGCTCCACGAAGTTTTCGTTGCAGTAGTTGATCGTGTGCGTCGCGCCGTGCGCTTTTGCGAGCGCGCACTTCTCGTCCGACCCTGCGGTGCCGATCGTCGTCGCGCCGACGGCCTTGAGCCATTGCACTGCGATCAGGCCGACGCCGCCGGCGGCGGCGTGCCACAACACCGTTTCGCCTTTCTGCACCGCCCGGGTCGAGAAAATGAGGTAATGCACAGTGAGCCCCTTCAACATCATCGCGGCGGCTTGTACGTCGCTTACACCCGGCGGAATCCTTACGAGCCGGTCGGCAGGAGCGAAGCGGGCTTCCGAGTAGGAACCGGCCAACGACGTGTAGGCGACGCGGTCGCCGACTCTCACGTCGCGCACGCCCGGCCCTACCGCTTCGACTACGCCCGCGCCTTCATTGCCGGCGATGGCAGGGAGCTTCACCGGATAGAGTCCCGAGCGCTGGTAGGTGTCGACGAAGTTCACGCCAATCGCGGTATGGCGCAGGCGCACCTGTCCAGAACCCGGCTCGCCGACTGGCACGTCGGTTAGCGCCAGCACTTCAGGACCGCCGTTCGACCGAAACTGGATTGCCTTGGCCATCGTCAGCCCAGCTTCGCCTGGTGACGGCCCGACCACTCGAGCGCGGCAAGTAGAGCGAGGGATCCCCACGCATACACGCTTCCCTGTAGTAGGGCGTGACGCAGGAATCGAGGTCCGATGGTAAGGACGCCAGATGTAGCGATCGCCGCGAGGATCAGCGCCGTGCCACGGGCACGTCCGAAATGCGACGGCGTGTTCCGCAATACTGCGGCCCAGCCCGGGAACGCGAGTACATAGTAATGGATCCACGCTATCGGTGCCGCGAGCACGGAGGCGAGTAGTACCGCGCCAAGACCGGACAGAGCGTCCCGGCTCCGTGTGCCGGCGCTGACCACTATGACTGCGGCGCAGAGCACGGCCAATCCCAACGCCAGTGCCGGCGTTCCTCCCATCCGGAGCACGAGCGCTCGCAACGATTGGTCGTTGATGGAGAGCTGCCAACGATCCTGAGCCAGGCTCGACTGGAGCCAGTCCACAGCATTGCTCAGCGCCCCCCCCCCGGCGCCGTATGGCGCGAGAGCGAACAGCGTCCCGCCAGCGGCGACTGCGGTCGCGACCCCGAAAGCGCGCCAGCGGCGTTGCATCGCGAGATAGGGGATCAAGAGGGCAGGGAAGGCCTTGATTGCTGCGGCGAGTCCCAGCCAAAGTCCGGCCCGCCCTTCCCGGCCGTCTTCGAGGTCTGCGGCCGCAGCCACGACGAGCACGAGCAGAATCGTGTTGACGTTTCGGTGCTCAAAGTTCGTCTGCATAGGCACGGCCGTAGCGGCGAATGCGAGCGCGGCCGTTCGCCAGCCGCCCCAACGGCGCACGAGCACCATCGCGATGGCGAGGCAGGCTACGCTGATTGCACTCCAAACCGCAATCGCGACGGGAAGGCTGACGCGTGCGAGCAGGCCAAGCGGCGCCAGACCTAGCGCCGCGAACGGCGGCCATGGCGTACCCTGACTGGACAGCGCGGGACGGTACAGAGGAATGCCGTCGAGCCATCGTTGGCTGAGCTGGATTTCGGGGACGATGTCGCCGCCAATGTGACGCCGGATCAGGATCACGACGGCGGCGTAAAGAGCGACGGAGACGCCGACGATCCATCGTTCGCGGGGGGTGAGTGGTGGCGGCCTGATCAGTCGAGACCGGCGAACGCCCTATTCATCGATCCGGCGGCCCGTAACCTCGACGCGATGCATGCGCTCGATCCGGCCCGTCCCACCGATAAACGAGGACGTCAGCCAACTCGTGAGACTCACGATGATGGCGCCGAGCGTCGCTGACCCGAGGCTCGCCAGATGGAAGCCGGGGACGAGCCAGGCGACGAGGGCCAGCGAAATGCCGTTCACGATCAGGATGAAGAGTCCCAGCGTGAGGATCGTCAACGGCAGCGTCAGGATGATGAGGATGGGTCGGATCACCGCATTGACGAAGCCCAGCAGGAAGGCGGACAGGATGAGCGCGCCTGTACTGGTGAACCAGATGCCGGGAAGCAGTTGATCCGCCACCCACAGCCCGAACGCGGTGATGACGAGCCGAACGAGGAAGCCTCTCATGGCGCGGAAGATAATCGTGGGGGCGCGCCCGCGCGCCCGGCGACGAATCGGGCCGTCATTCCGGGACGCGCCTGGACGCCCAGTTTCGCGTCGAACAGGATCGCCCCGCTGAGCGAATCGCGGGGGGAGGAAGCCCAGGCAAGCGATAGTCCGGCAAAGGGGCCGAGGTCCGCGGGCCAGCCAGTCACGATCGCCTGCTCGGGCTGCCCGAACCAGCTCGCGCTGACCGTGTCGGCACGCGGCGCGCGAAACATGATCTTTCCGCGAAACACGCACTCACGACCCACGGCGACGGTCGTCGTGTCCAAGACGATATCGTTCAGCTTGAAGCGATCGCCCATCTGGGGCGCATCCGGGAATGTGACGGTGTCACCACGCGCGATGACCCAATGGCCCGCGTACGGAAGCGAGTAACGGCGCAGGCGATCGAACTGATGGCCTGAACACGGGCGCGCTCGTCGAGTCGGCGACCCGCATCGCCTTGCCGACACCGCGGGCTCCGGGGATCCGAGACTGGGCCAGAATGCTATCGCGCTGGCGCTCGGTGAGCGTGTCCCGATTGACCCCATTGACCGTCTGGGCACTCGGTTTGTCCGAGTCCTTGCCGCCGCCACATGCGGCTATGATCGCAACCAGCATAGGCACGAGCACTTTCATATCTTGGCTCCGTATTTGTGCGGTCCTGACAACTTTGCGTCCGTGCCCTACACTTGCAACTTCTCAACCGGAGCACTCGAGATGAGCCACCGCATTCTCTTCGTTCTCTTGCTCGGCACCGCCTGCCGCCCGGTCGCTGACCGGCTGGCGCACGGCAAATGGGTCGACCTCACCTATTCCTTCGATTCCACAACCATCTACTGGCCGACCGCGGAACCCTTCCGGCTCACCGTCGTCTCGGCGCAGCGCACACCGGGTGGCTACTACTACGCGGCCAATAACTTCGCGGCTGCCGAGCACGGCGGCACGCATCTCGATGCGCCCGTGCATTTCGTCGAGGGGAGACACACGACCGACCAGATTCCGATCGACCAGCTGATGGGACCGGCGGTCGTGATCGACGTTTCGCATCAAGTCGATTCGAGCCCCGACTACCGCGTCACCGCGGCGGATTTCGAGCGCTGGGAGTCCGACCACGGAAAGATCCCCGCCGGAGCCATCGTTCTCGTCAAAACCGGATGGGGCAGTCGTTGGCCTGATCGCGCGCGCTATCTCGGCACGACCAAGACAGGCGCCGCGGCGGTTCCGGAGCTGCACTTTCCCGGCATCCACCTGGATGGCGCGCGCATACTCGTCCGGCGCAAAGTCAACGCGGTTGGAGTCGACACGCCGAGCCTCGACAACGGCCAATCAACGACGTTTGGCGTCCATCGCCGCTTGTTCGCCTCGAACATTCCCGGATTCGAGAACGTCGCGAATCTGGATCGGCTTCCTGCAACGGGCGCGTTCGTCATCGCGCTGCCGATGAAGATCAAAGGCGGCAGCGGCGGCCCGCTGCGCATCGTAGCGCTACTCCCCTAAGGATTCCGTATCGGATTGGTGACGCGGGGGTGAGGGCGTTGGGCGCGTTTCACGCGAGGGCGCGTCGGCGGCACAAACGTCCCCAAGTGTCGTTGATAGCTCACTCATGTGCCTGCCGCGCGCCCTCGCGTGGCGCGCCCAGCCCACCCCCGCGTCACCAATCGATGAAGCGGTTCCTTACGACGCCGGCAGCCCCTTGCGCAGCACGTCTTCCATGACGTCGGCGAAGCGATCGATCTCCGCCAGCGTCGTGTAAACGTTCGGCGTGATGCGCAGGCAGTTGAACTCGGGATGAGCGATCGGTGTGACGATGATGCGATGCCGGTCGAACAGCAGACTCGCGACTTTGCCGACGTCGAGTTGTGCTGGGGTAAATGAAGCCAGCCCGCAGGACTGGGCCGGATCGTACGGTGTGAGGATCTTCACGCCCGGCAGGCGCTCCAGCCGTTTCGCCCAGCGATCGCGCAAGAATCGCAGCCGGGCCGCTTTCCTCTCCGGGCCGATCCCGTCCAGAAAGTCGAGCGCCTCCGCGATCGCGTTGTGATTGGCGGCCGGGTGGGTGCCGATCTCCTCGAACTTGCGGATGTTCTCGTTCATTTCCGGCGGCGCCGCCATCATCGGCCAGATCTTGCCGATCTTCGCGCGTCGCACGTACAGGAAACCGGTGCCGATCGGCGCGGTCAGCCACTTGTGGAGGCTGGTGCCGTAGTAATCGCAGTCGAGCTGGTCGCGCGTAAACGGGAAATGCGCGTAGGCGTGCGCGCCGTCCACGATCACTTCAATACCGCGGCCGCGAGCCATCTGACAGATCCGTTTTATCGGAAAGATCTGGCCCGTGAGATTGGTGATGTGGCAGACGTGGATGACCTTGGTGCGTGGCGTGATCGCCTCTTCAAAGCGGCGCGCGAGGTCGTCCGGCGACGGGGGCGGCACGGGAAAGGTGATCTGTTTGAGGACGATGCCGTCCCGGCGCTCCCGCTGTTTCCACGTCGTGATCATGCGTGGATAGTCCTGCGTGGTCGTCAGGACCTCGTCGCCGCGCTCGAGCGGCATGCCGAGCTGCACGATCTCGAGCGCCTCACTCGCGTTGCGTGTGATCGCCATTTCCTCGGGATCGCAGCCGAAATTGCCGGCGAGCCGGCGCCGCACCGTTTCGATCTCCGGTTCGATCCACGCCCACATCGTGATCGCCGGCGCTTGATTCGAGATCGCGAGATAGCGCTGCAACGCCGCGTACACGACTCGCGGACTGGGCGCGACGCCGCCGTTGTTGAGGTTGATCATGCCGCGGTCGATGTCGAACGCCGCCTGGATTTCGCGCCAGAAGTCTTCGTCTTGAGCGACCTCGGCAGCAGAGCGTCCATCGACGCCGCGAAGCGTCGGCAGAATGCGCGACAACGCATCGTTGCGCAGCGCGGGAAGTGTGGCGCCCGCGGCGAACAGGGAGCGGAGAAAACGGCGACGGGTGGGCATCAGGAGCCTCGCAGGATGCGACGGAGCAGGACGGTGTACGCGAATGCATTGACGACGAGCACGAACGTGCCGAGCAGGGCCTGCACCCGCGGCGTCAGGCCGGACGGGTAAATCGTGGGCATGAGATAATGCTCGATGAACCCGCCGCTATACCCCTGCTGTCCGGCTTTCGCGCGCAATGCGTTTTCCAGCGGTGTGAGCGGACAAATCCAGCCACGGTACTCGATCAGTACACCCCAAATCGCGCAGGGTATGTGGACGGCGGCGACCCATCTCCGACGCCACGCGAGAAATCCGCCGAGCACGACGAAGAGGATGAACAGCGCATGGATGGAGACGACGGCGTTCGCGAGTGACCGGTAGAGCACGCGTACGTAATACGGCAAAACCCCCTGCCCGGCCAGAGCCGGACAGGGGGCTTTACCAATCCGTCAGCCGTCTACAAGCCGGCGAACGTCGTGATCGGCAAGAACAGCCCTTCGACCGCCTTTTGGAATGCCTCGAACGCGTCAAAGAGGTGACTGAGCGCCGCGAGATCGTTGACCGTCAGCGGTTGCCCGCCCGCGTCCTTCCACTGCGTCGCGGGATCGGTCGGGTCACCGCTGATGGACGCCACAGGGTGGCCATCCTGGTTGACGGTGACGTTGATCAGCGCGCTGCCGGTGGTCCGGTTGATCGTCACGCGGCCCACCGCCTGAATCGTCACGCCGTTCTGAATGAGGCGGAAATCGGCGTTGATCACGATGTCCGCGGTGTTGACCGCCACCGACTCGTTCATGATCACGGTGATCGCGGGATTGTTCAGCGCAAACACCGCATGCGCGGTCGCATTGTTCACGTCGATCGTGAGCGTCTGATCGAACGACAGCGTCTTGTTATCGCTGCCGGTGAGCCCGTTCGAAATCGAGCCGGTCGCCGCCGCCGTTGCCGACATCTGGCCGGTCGGTTGCAGCGAGATCGTGTAATCGATGTACGTCGGCGAGCCACCGGGGCCTTTGACCAAAACCTGGACCTGCAGCTTGCTCGTCGTGCTCTGATCGAGAATGTCGAGCGTCCCGATCTGCGTGACCGGCTCGATGACCTGATCATTCAGACCAACGGCGTAGAGCATGAACCGCACGCCGGTGAGACCGGTGACGGTCGCGCCTTGCCACGTGTATTGGTGGAGCGTGGCGTCCCACTCGTACACGCGCCCGTATAGCGAGTCGGGGATGACGCGACCCTGGGCCGCGGCGACGCTGAGGTTAGGCAGTTGCGCCTGCATGCTGCGCGCCTGCACGAGACCCGGCAGGAACATCCGCGCGCCGCTGCGTTGGAGCTGCGGGCTCACGGTCGCGAGCAACGAGGCGACCGGACCGATCGCCGGCGCGGTGGCCGCGTTGAGGTTCAACGTGGCCGTGCTGAAGCTGCGCGCGACCTGCGTATTCACTGCCGAGTCGACCGATGACAGGTTCGCCGACAGCGCGACCGGATCCTTGAAGTCGACCGGCGTGACGGTTTCTTTACACGCCGCCGCCGCCAAGGCGAGCAGGATTCCGGCACGAAGGAGCAACCGCATACTGCCTCCTGACAAGTGAGGTAATGAAGAGGTCAGAATTCTGCACGCGCCGACCGGGGTCGCTGTGACCAGCGGCACGCCGTGTGAGGTTAGACGATCACGCCACCACCGAGCAGCCGCTCGTCCGCGTCATACAGGACGCCGGACTGCCCCGGCGCGATCGCCCGAACCGGCTCGGCGAGCCGGAGCGCGATGCGGCCGTCGGCTTTCGCAGCAATCGTGCCGGGCACCGCGCGCGCGCGGTAGCGGCATTGCACCCATACCGGATCGCCGGGACCGAGTGGTTCGACGAGCCAGTTGACCTCCTCCAGGGACACGGCGTGTCCGAACAACTCCGCGCCGCGGCCCACGACGACTTCGCGCTTCGCGGGACGGATCGCGACGACGTACATCGGCTCGTCGAACCCGCCGGGCAGCCCCTTCCGCTGGCCGACCGTGTAGCGCGCGAAACCACCGTGCTCACCGACGACATCGCCACTCGTCGTGACGAATGCGCCCGGCGAGAGGGCCGGTGCATCGGCGGGAAGATGCTGCTCAAGGACCGACACGTAATCGTCGTCGGGCACGAAACAGATCTCGACCGATTCTTTCTTGTCTGCGGTCACTAATCCCAAACGTCGAGCGACGATCCGGGTTTGCAGCTTCGTCAACTCACCGACGGGCGTGAGCATGCGGGTGACGACACCGCGATCGATGCCCCACAAGAAGTAGGACTGGTCCTTCTGCCGGTCGAGCCCGCGGAACACCGCGCCGTCGTGCGCAATCGCATAGTGGCCCGTGGCGATCGCGTCACAGTCGAGGGCGTCGGCGTGATAGAGAAAATCGCGGAACTTGGTGAACGAATTGCAGCGGACGCACGGAATCGGCGTGCGCCCCCGAGCGTACTCGGCGACGAAGTTGTCGATCACGTCGTGCCCGAACCGGTCCTCGAGATTCAGGACGTAGTGCGGGATGCCGAGCTTGTGCGCGACGAGCTTCGCGTCGGTGATCGAATCGAGCGAGCAGCACGGACGATCGGGGACGCTGTCGCCGTAACAGAACAGCTTCATCGTCGCGCCGATCACGTCGTGACCCTGCTCGACGAGCAGCGCCGCGGCGACGGAGCTATCCACGCCGCCGGACATCGCGACCAGCACTCTCATCGGTGCAGAACCGTTGCGAGCGACCGCACCTTCTCGACGATGCGCGGCAGCGCGGCGGCGACCGCGTCGACGTCGTCGATGGTGCTGTCCTTCCCGAACGAGAACCGCAGCGCGGCCACGCCCAGCTCGCGCGGCACACCCATGGCGGTGAGCACGTGCGAGGGTTCGACCGTGCCGGTGCTGCAGGCGGAGCCCGACGAGCACGCGATTCCGGCCAGATCGAGATGCATCAGCAGCGCTTCACTGTCCGTGCCGGGGATCGAAACGTTGGAGATGTGCGGCGCGCGCTCGCTCTGCCAACCGTTGATCACCGCATCCGGCACGATCGCCAGTACGCGACGTTCCAGCTCGTCGCGCAGCTCACGCAACCGCGGCGCGAGGGCCTGTTGCTCCTGTGCCGCGAGCTTCGCCGCGGTGGCGAGACCCACGATGCCCGGCACGTTCTCCGTTCCGGGACGGATGCCGAATTGCTGGCCGCCGCCATGAATGATCGCCTCGACCGCCTTGCGGTCGCGCACGATCAATGCGCCGATGCCCTTCGGGGCGCCGATCTTGTGACCGGAGATAGTGAGGAGAGCGCAATTGACGTCGCGGAGCGATACGGGGACTTTGCCGAACGCCTGGACCGCATCGGAGTGGAACAGCACACCAGAGGGGGGGGGCGGGGCGTCACAACATCGGCTGGCCAGTTCGGCCACCGGCTGCACTGTCCCGATCTCGTTGTTCACCCACATCACACTGACCAGCGCGACGCCCTCTGCCAGGACGGCGTCGAGCGCACCGCTGTCGACCACGCCCGAAGCAGAGACGGGCAGAATGACTTCTTCGCCACCCAGGTGCTTCACGGCATGCGCGGCAGCGAGCACGGCCTTGTGCTCGGCGGCGGAGACGGCAACCCGGAATGGGGCGTCCCGATCCCGAGCGGCGAGCGCCGCGCCGATAATCGCGAGATTGTCCGCTTCCGTCCCGCCCGACGTAAACACGACCTGATTCGGCTCGGCGCCGACGGCCTCGGCGATCGCGCGCTTCGCCTCCTCGACACCGGCGCGCGCGGCGCGCCCGAACCGGTGCGCCGAGGAGGGGTTGCCGAAGGCTTCCTTCCCGAGATAGGGAAGCATGGCCTCCAACACCTCCGGCCGCACCGGCGTCGTGGCGGCGTTGTCCAGATAGGTGAGGCGCTTGGTCATGGAAGCCGCAATCTACCAATTAGATGGACTGCACGCCAAGCTTGAGCACGTCATCGACTTCCTGGGTCTCCGCGGTATAGAAGGGCTCGCCATACCGCCGCCGGATCAGCGACCCGTAGTGCGCGGATTGCACGCGGATCAGCTCGTACAGGTCCTGGCCGGTGGGAAACACTTCGCCCGCAGCCTTGGCGCCGTCGAACTGGGACGAGTAACAGCGAATCGCCTCCATCTTTTTCTCGAACACATCCGAGATGTCTACGACGAATGTGGGCTTGACCGGGTCCTCTCGATACGCGAGGGCATACAGGAGCTTGTACGGGCGGTGCGCCTCGCCGCCCTTTCCCGGCGCGTACTTGGCGAGCCCGGCGAGATAACAGGCATCCCGTCCCAACTCCGATGCGACGCGGTGATCCGGATGGCGGCCGACGGGGAAGGGAAGGATCACCACCTTCGGTTCGGTGCGGCGAATCAATGCGACGACTGCTTCTCGCGACAGTTCATCGTTCGCCAGGTGCGCATCGCGCATTCCAGCGTTGAGCCGGAGCGCGACGCCAAGTGTCTTGGCGGCGCGGTCTGCTTCTGCGGCGCGGGTTGCCGCATCGCCGCGCGTGCCCATTTCGCCCTGCGTGAGATCGATAATCCCAACGCGGTGCCCGGCGCGCGCCGCTTTCGCCAGCGTGCCACCGCACGTGAGCTCGACATCGTCTCGATGAGCTGCGATTGCTAGCAGATCGATCTGCTCACTCATACCGGAGCGCCTCAACCGGATCCAGCCTGGCGGCCCGCGCCGCCGGCGCAATCCCAAAGACCAGTCCGACGAGAATGGATGCGACCGTCGCGATCACGGCGGGCACCACCGGAACCGTCGTGCTGAAGTCGAGGAGCCGCTTCAGCACCTCACCGACGCCCAATCCCAGGACGATCCCGATGATGCCGCCCAGCAGTGTGAGCGTCGCGGCTTCGACCAGGAATTGCCACAGGACGGCGCGCCGTGTCGCGCCGAGTGCTTTGCGCAGACCGATCTCGCGCGTCCGGCTCGTCACGGAGACCATCATGATCGCCATCACGCCGATGCCTCCTACCATCAACGCGATGCTGGAGAGCACCAGCATCACAAAGAAGAACGCGAACGTCAGGCTGTCGAAGATACTCAGGACCTGGTCGGACGTGAGCAGATCGAACGTGTTCGCGTCGGCCACACGGAGGCCTCGTATCCGTCGCAGCGTCAGCGTGGCGGCATCCATGGCGCGCGTGACGGTAACCTCCGGCTTCGGCTTGACGAGAATAATCAGCGCGTTGATCTCGTCGATAAAAAAGCTGCGGCGCGCGGTCTCGAAGGGCATGATCCCCGCGATCTCAGGTGTGCCCGGGACTTCGAAAATGTTCGTGGGTCGCTGCCACACGCCCACGATCCGAAACGGATGTCCGCCGATGCGCACGATGCGGCCGAGCGGATTGACGGCGCCGAACAGCCGGTCGATCGTCCGCTGCTCGACGATCACGATGGGCTCGCCACCGCGCACCTCGGCCGCGGTGAACGAGCGGCCCGAGATGATGCCGCCGCCCAGAATTTCCATGAATCGGTCATCGGCGCCGAAGACGCCGAGGATGCGGGTGTGATTGCCGCCGTATTCGAACCGCTCGAAGAGCTGCGTCCAAATCGCGGCATAATGGATCTCGGGAAGCCGGGCGATGGCCTCCGCCTCCTGCGGGACCAGCTTGGGCCGGATGCGCACTTCGCGCGGCACCGCGTCGGGATTCACGCCGGTCGTCGAGAAGTAGCGGAGCACACGGAACGTCGTCGGCCCGACGACCTCGAGCGTATTCACGATTTGCTCGCGGAATCCCGCAACGATGGACGCCATCGCCATCACCGTCGCGATCCCGATCACCACCCCCAGCACCGTGAGCGCGGAGCGCAGCTTGTTGGCGCGCAGCTGCTCGAGGGCGATGCGCCAACCCTCGCGAACCGAATGAAGGGCCATCTATTCCTGGCGGAGTGCCTCGATCGGATCGAGGCGCGAGGCCCGATGGGCCGGATAGACGCCGAACGCCACGCCGACGACGATGCCTAAGAGCAGCGCCAGGCCGATTGACCACGCGGTCACGCGAGCCGGCAACGGGGAAAGGACCTGCACGAGTCCGGCCAGGCCGGCTCCGACCGCGAGCCCCGCAATCCCGCCGAGCAGCGACAGCGTCAGCGCCTCGGCAAAGAACTGGCGACGGATGTCGCGGCGCGCGGCGCCCAACGCCTTGCGTATCCCGATCTCGCGCGTGCGCTCCGTCACGCTCATGAGCATGATGTTCATGATGACGATGCCGCCTACCACGATCCCAATGACGACCACCGCGGGAACCACGGTGAAAATGACGCGCGTGAGTTTCCCCCAGAACGCGATCAACCCTTCGCCCGTGTCCACGGTGAAGTCGTTATCCGATCCGGGCCGCAAGCGGTGCGCGACGCGCATCGCTTCTTCCGCCCGCAACATCGCCGGAGCGACACCCGCGGCCGTCGCCATCTTCACGGAGATCACCATCGTCTGCCGTCGTCCATACATCGACTCGAAGGTCGTCAACGGCAGCATGACGAACCCATCCCACGACTGGCCCAGGACCGTGCCTTTGCGCGCGATCACGCCCTTCACGATCAGCTGCATGCCGTGCACGCGGATCATCTGTCCGACCGCCGCCGCCGCGTCGCCGAACAGCTTTTCGGCGACGTCGTAGCCCAGCACGGCGGCATAACGCCGCTGCTGCACGTCGATATCCGTGAGCGGCTCGCCCGCGGCGAAGGTGTAGTCCTGCACGAGCACGTAGGGCGCCGTGACGCCGAAGATGAAGACGTCGCCCGTCGTGCGATTGCGCCATTGCACGTCGGCCATCGGTGTCGGCCAGCCTGATTGCAGGGCGATCGCCTCCGCGTCGGGCACCGCGCGTTCGATATAGGCGACGTCTTCGGGCGCAATAATCGGCCGCCGCTGGATCTGCTTCCACGCCTCGTCGTCGATGAAGCCGACCTGAATCGGATCGCGACGGATCTGAAACGCGTTGACGCCGACGATTGCCCCCGCCAGCCGCTCGCGCACGTACGCGTTCATTCCCTGAATGACGGCGACGACGGCGACGAGGAAGGCGACCGAGACGATGATGCCGAGCAGCGTGAAGAAGGAGCGGAGCTTGTGGCTCCAGACGGTTTGCAGAGCGAGGCGAAGGGCTTCGAAGAGAGGCACGCGGAAAACTACTCGTATCGTAAGGCTTCCACCGGATCCAAGCGGGCGGCGCGACTCGCCGGGTAAAGTCCGAAACCAACGCCGGTGAGCGCCGACGCGGTGAGCGCCGCCACGATCGACCAGAGCGGCACGTTCGCGGGGATTGGTGTGAGGCGGGCGATCGTGAATGCGAGTAAGCCACCCAGCAACATTCCCACCGCACCTCCCACGAGCGTCAGCGTGGACGCCTCGACCAGGAATTGCCACAGGATGGCGCGTCGGGTCGCGCCCAAGGCCTTGCGCACTCCGATCTCGCGGGTCCGCTCGGTTACCGAGATCATCATGATCGCGACCACGCCGACGCCGCCCACCATCAACCCGATCGACGACAGCACCAGCATCACGAGGAAAAACATCCCGGTGACCTGATTCCAGGAGTCGAGGAGCTTGTCCTGCGTGACGATCGAGAAGGTGTTCTCCTGGCCAGGCTTGAGCCCGCGCAAGGAGCGCAGGGTCGTCACCACTTCGTCCATAGACTCCTGCTGGGTGTAACGCGGCGACGGCGCCACCGCGAGCCGCATCCAGCCCTTGAAGTACGGCACGTGTTTCACGAACGCACCGTGCGGAATCCCGACGAAGGGCGGCGTGGCGCCGCTGAACAGGCTCGGCGGCGGCGTGTAGATGCCGATGACCGTGAACGGCACGCCCGCGATGTGGATCGACTGGCCGATCGGGTCGCGGCCGCGGAATAGCTGGTCCTCGAGCTTGCGGTTGATCACCGCCACGGCGCTGTTGGCGACGTCCTCCAGGTGCGTGAAGGTGCGCCCTGGATAGACGTCGCCGCCGTTCACTTCCACCCACTGGGCCGACAGGCCCGACACGTTCACCGATTGGAGGTGCAGGTCGCCGAACTCCACGGTCGCCGAGCTCTCCTCGCGTCGCGTGACGTACCGCACCGAGGGGAGGAGCGCGATCCGGTTGGCCTCGAGGTCGACGATGGGCGGATTGCGCCGCCACGGGCTGCCCTCGTCCGAGCCGTCCGAGACGTTGACCCCGGCCTGGAAGAAGCGCCACACGAGGAAGGTGCGCGGCGCGATCGATTCGAAGATGCCCGAGACGCTCTTGTTGATGCCGCTGATCATGGCGGCCATCACCATCACGACCATCACGCCGATAGCCACGCCGAGGATGGTGAGAGCAGCCCTCCCCTTGTTGCTGCGCAGCGAGTCGAGCGCGATGCCGACGCCTTCGAACAGACTGGTCATGTCTCGTGCCGCAGCGCGGCGATCGGATCGAGTCGGGCGGCGCGAGTCGCCGGGTACACGCCGGCCACGATCCCGACCCCGGCGCCCAGGACCACACCGACCAGGATCGACCAGGGGGCGACGGCTGCGGGCAGTGGAGTCGTCGCGGCCACGATACTGGCGAGCGCGATCCCGATGCCGACACCGCCCGCCGCGCCCACGACGGCGAGCGTCGTTGCCTCGACCAGAAACTGGCTCAGGATGTCGCGCCGCCGGGCCCCCAGCGATTTGCGGATCCCGATCTCGCGCGTCCGCTCCGCCACGGCCATGAGCATGATGTTCATGATCACGATCCCGCCCACGACCAACGAGACAGCCACTAGGCCCGGCAGCGCCAGGAACAATACGCGGCTGATCTTGCCCCAGAAATCGAGCACTTCGTCCGCGGTCTCGAGCGCGAAGTCGTCCGGCTCGCGCGGACGCAAATGGCGCCGGCTGCGCATCACGGCTTCCGCCTGTGCCATCGCCTCGCGCATGTCGGGCTGCGAATTGGCCTTCATCGCGAGCGCATCGATGATGCGCGGTTGGTTGACGTAGCGCTTGAGCGGGGCACTCGCGGGCGCGACCGCGAACTTGTCGAGCGACAGGCCGAACAGGTTACCCTGTTTTTCGACGACACCGATCACACGATAGGGGACGTCGAAGATCTTCACCTCCCGGCCAATCGGGTCCTGTCCCTGGAACAGCTTGTCCGCCAGCTCGTGTCCCAGCACGACCACCGGAAGGCTGGCTTTGACTTCCTGTCCGGTGAAGGCGCGGCCCTGCTCGAGCGCGAGTGAGCGGATGTCGAAGTACAGCTCCGTTGCGGCGGTGACCTGCACGTCCTTCGCCTGCTTGCGGCCCGCGATGAGCGTGGCGCGCGTGTTCGACTCCCAGGCCGCGAGCACCGGAACGGTGACGCCGCGCATCACCGCTGCGGCGTCCTCGTAGGTCACACGGCGGCGGCGCAGCCATGTGCGCCACGTCGAGTCGGTGACGTTGCCGAGCTGCACGTCGGGGAACTGCCGCAGCCGGAACGTGTTCACGCCGAGGATCGTGCCGGCGAACTTGTCGGTCATGTAGCGGTTCATCCCCTGCACGACCGACACCACGGCGATGAGGAACATCACGCCGATGAATACGCCGATAATCGAGAAGGCGCTCTTGAGCTTTTGGGCCCGGATGGTTTGCAGGGCGAGGCGGACGGCCTCGAGGAAGGACATCTACTCGTAACGCAATGCTTCTACCGGATCGAGCCGCGCCGCTTTACTCGCGGGATAAATGCCGAACAGGAGCCCCGTGACGGCCGCAGCGGTCAGCGCGACGACGATCGAGCCGACCGGCACATAGGCGGGCACCGGCGTGAAACTGTGCAGCAAGATCGCGATCAGCCAACCGAACACCATGCCGACGAAGCCGCCGACGAGCGTCAGGGTCGCCGCCTCGACGAGGAATTGCCACATGACTTCGCGCCGCGTCGCTCCCAGGGCCTTGCGGACCCCAATCTCGCGCGTGCGCTCCGTGACCGAAATCATCATGATCGCCACGACGCCGATGCCACCCACCATCAGGCCCACCATTGACAGCGCGATCATCAGCACCCGCGCGACGAGCGTGAAGCTGTTGATCGCCTGCACGTACACGTCCTGGCTGATGGCGTCGAAGTTGCTTTTTTGGCCGGGACGCAAGCCTCGCATCGTCCGCATGGCCATCGTCACATCATCCATCGCGCGTTGCAGCGAGATCGAATCCTGCGGCACGACGAACATGCTCATCCATCCCGGCCAGAACTGCAGATCTTTCACAAAGGTGCCGTGCGGAATCATGACCTCCGGGCGATCGGCTTCGCCGAAGAGACGGGGCGGGGGGTTGTAGACGCCGAGGACTTCGTACGGTAGCCCACCAATCCTGATGCGTCGGTTCATCGGGTCGCGCTGCCCAAACAGGTTCTCGGCGAGCTTGTCGTTCACGACCGCGACATGGCTGTTCGCCGCATCCTCGAGGT
>MNDR01000094.1:0-6541 GCA_001915025.1 Gemmatimonadetes bacterium 13_2_20CM_2_65_7 | reverse complement strand
GCTTCCTCCATCGTGATCGGCGGCCGCCGGCGCCAGGGATTGGGATCTTCAGGGTCCTGGTCGTTCTGCCCGCCCCAGTAACGCCCGACCCAGAACGTCTTCGGGCCCAGCGACGCCAGCATGTCCGAGATGCCTTTGTTGAAGCCGCTGATCAGCGCGCCGATGACCATGACGACGGTGACGCCGATCGCGACGCCAAGAATCGTGAGCGCCGCTCGCATCTTGTGCGCTCGCAGCGACGTGAGCGCGATACCAACGCCTTCGAACAGGGCGGTCATGGGCTATTCCTGACGCAGCGCGGCGATGGGATCGAGCCGCGCGGCTCGGGTGGCGGGATAGACGCCTGCGACGACGCCGACGCCCGCGCCCATCACGACACCGAGGATGACGGACGTGGGCGACACGCTCGCCGGCAGCGGCGAGATTGCGTTGATCAACAAGGTCAGACCAATGCCGGCGACGATTCCGAAGGCCGCGCCGACGGCGGCGATCGCCGTCGACTCTGCGAGAAATTGCCGCAGCACGTCGCGGCGGCGCGCACCGAGCGACTTCCGCAGGCCGATCTCCCGCGTCCGCTCTGCCACAGCCATGAGCATGATGTTCATAATCACGATGCCGCCGATGACCAGCGACACGATCACGATTCCGGGCATGACGATCATCAGGATGCGGCTGATCCCGGCCCAGAAGCGCTGTATGCCTTCCGATGTGTCCAGCACGAAGTTGTCGTCCTGTTGCGGCCGCAGATGCCGGCGGCTGCGCATGATGCCTTCCGCCTGCGACATCGCTTCACGCATCTCGGGGTCAGAGCGCGCCTTCACGAGGAAGGCATCGAGAATCCCGGGAGGGTTCACGAGGTTCTGGGCCGGCGAGAGTGCGGGCACGACGACAAAACGATCGAGCGGGAATCCCATCAAGCTGCCCTGCTTCTCGACGACGCCGACCACGCGATAGGGGACGCCGCCGATGCGCACGTTGCGACCCAATGGCGGGCGATCGACGAACAGGCGTTGCGCCACGGCGTCACCCAGCACGGCCACCGGCACCCCCGAGCGATTCTCTTGGCCCGTGAAGGCCCTGCCCACTGCGATGCGCAAATTCTTGATGTCGAAGTAGCGCTCACTCGCCGCCGTGAGATCGATGTCTCGCGCTTCTTTGTTGGCGAACGACACCGTGACGTTATCGCTCGACTGCCAGGCGGTGATCACGGGAACCGTCAGGCCTTCGGTGATCGCCTCGGCGTCGCTGAACCGAATCCGCGGGCGGCGTCTCCAAGACCGCCACACCGAGTCCGGCACGTTCGGCACGAACATCGGCTGGCGCCGCAATTGAAACGTGTTCACGCCGTAGAGCGTCTGCGCGAACTTCTCGGTCATATAGCGGTTGACGCCGTTCGCGATCGACCAGGCGCCGATCAGCGACGCCACGCCGATGAAGACGCCGAGGAGGGAAAACCCGCTCTTCAGCTTCTGCGCGCGAATCGTTTGGAGAGCGAGACGCAGTGCTTCGAAGATCGGCACCTAGGCGGCCTTCAGCTGATCGGTGGCGACGAGGCCGTCCCGCAGTGTGATGACGCGGGCTGCGTGCGCGGCGATGTCCTGCTCGTGCGTCACCATCACCACCGTCTGGCCCTGGCGGTGCAGCTCCGCGAACACGCCCATGATTTCCGAGCTGGTCGTGGAATCGAGGTTGCCCGTGGGCTCATCGGCGAGCAGGATGCTGGGCTCATTCACGAGCGCGCGCGCGATGGCGACGCGCTGCCGTTGACCGCCCGACAACTCGTTGGGTTTGTGGTCCATGCGATCCGCTAGGCCCACGCGCTCCAGGGCGTGCTCCGCCTGCGCGCGCCGGCTCCGTGCGGAGAGGCCGGCGTAGATCAGCGGCAGCTCCACGTTGTGCAGCGCGTCGGCGCGAGGCAGGAGGTTGAACGTCTGAAAGACGAACCCGATTTCCTTGTTACGAATGCGCGCCAGCTCGTCATCCTCGAGGTCACTGACCTTCTGGCCGTTGAGCCAGTACTCGCCGCTCGTGGGGGTGTCGAGGCAGCCGACGAGGTTCATCAGCGTCGACTTGCCGGAGCCCGAAGGCCCCATGACCGCTACGTACTCGTTCTTGCGGATCTGCACGCTCACACCGCGCAGCGCGCGCACGAGCTCAGAGCCCATGTCGTACTCACGCGTGAGCTTGTGAGTCAGGATGATGACGTCGGGGAGCGGCGTGTCCCCGGTGCGGAACTGTTGCCCGAGGGGGGGCCTCACGAGCGTTTCGCTTTCGCGGTATCGCTCGATTCCCGGCTGGGACGCACCCGTGCGCCTTCCTTTAGATCGCGCACCGCCTGGTAGGGGCCGGCGACGATGGTGTCACCCTGATGCACTCCGTTTACGACTTCGAAGTGCTCCTCGCCGGCGATGCCGACCTTCACCGGCCGGAACGTCGCGACGCCGTTGTGCACGATGAACACGCCTTCCGACTCCTTCTTCTTCGTTCGCTTTGATGTGTCCGCTGGTGTCGCCGCTTGGGCCGCTGGCGGCGAAGTCGATGCTGATCGCTGCTCCGTCGACACCGGCGTATTCTCGCGCACCGTGAGCGCGATGATCGGAATCGCGAGCGCTTGTTTGCGAGTGTCTGTCACGATCCGCGCGGTAGCAGACAGGTCGGGGCGCACCTCGGCCGGAGGATTGGCGAGCGTGATCTCGACCTGGTAGTCGACCGCCCGGTCGTTCTGCCCGGCGGCGGCCGATGCCGCCGTCAGGATCGCGCTGTCGGACACCTTGGTGACTCGACCGACAAACGTCGTGTCGGGGAAGGCGTCGATCGTGACGTCCACCGAATCCCCCATATGCAGCCGTACCACGTCAGTCTCGTCGACTTGCACCTTCACCTGGATCACCGACAGATCGGAGATCGTGAGCAACAGGCCGGTCTCGCGCGAGAACGTGCCGGGCACCGCGACTTCGCCTTCCTCGACGGCGAGTCGCGTGACGCGTCCGGCCATCGGTGCGACGAGATGCGTCTTGGCCATTTGGTCACGCGCCTCTTGCAACCCGGCGCGCGACTGATCCACGAGGTGCTGCGACGCCGTCAGATTCGCATCGGCGATGTCGAAGGCCGTCTGCGCCTGTTCCATCTGCTCGGGCGAAATCAGGTTGGGGTTTTGCTCGCGCAGCTCTTTGGTGCGCTGGAGCGCGCGCTGCGACTGATCGCGTGTGGCGCGCGCCTGGACGGCGCCGGCCTGCGCCGACGACATCGCGGCGCTGGCGCGCTGAAGATTGGCCTCGTACACCGTCGGGTCGATCTGCAGCAGGAACTGACCCTTCTGTACGAAGTCGCCCTCGCGCACCGCGATGCGCGTGATCCGGCCCGTGATGTCGGCGCTGACGTCCACCTTCTTCTTGGGCTGGATTTTTCCGCTGGCGGTGACGGCGGCGACGAGATCGCGGCGTCCGACGGTCTCGAACCGCACCTCGACGCCCTTCTCGCGCTTGGCGCTGGCACTGACGATCACCAGCAGGACGATGAGTACGGCCCCGCCGCCTCCCAACAGCACCTTGTTCCGCTTGGACATGTCGTCTCGATCCTCTCGGTTATCGCAAGCTGCGGCCGACCGCGGCTTCGAGCGCGGCCAAGGCCTTGTGGTAGTCGTACGTCGCGTTCACGTAGTCGCTTTCGGCGCGCAGCGCCGCGACTTGCGCATCCAACAGCTCGAAAAACGTGCCCGATCCCACGCGGTAGCGCTCCGTGGCGAGCTGCAGCTGCTCACGGGCGGCGGCGCGGTTCGTGTCCTGCAGTCCTACGGTTCGGAAGGCGGTCTGCAGCGTCAGGAACGCCTGGCTGACCTCGGTCTGAACTGCCAGGCCGCGCGCCCGCACCGACTCCTCGAGGTTGTCGTGCTGAGACCGCGCCTGCGAGACGCGCAACTCACGCCCAAAGTTTGTAAAGATCGGCAGCGTCACGGTGAGCCGCGCCTGAAACGGCTGACGCGTGAAGCTGAACGGAAAAACCGAGTTGGCCGCGCGTATCGCTCTTTCCTGTTCGCTGCCGAAGACATAGCCGGTGCAGTCGAGAGGCGGCAGGCTCGCGTTGACGCGAATCTGATTGTTGTCCTGACAGGCGCTTAACTGCTGGCCTGAGACTAACCGCTCCCTGTCGAGGAAGGTATTGACATCCGTGAACTGCTGAGTGAAGCCCGACCACCCTGCCGAAACGCCGACGGCGGGTCCGTAGGTAGCTGTCGCCGCGCGCACCCCCCACTCCGCCGCGCGCTCGCGGGCGCGCAACGCTTTGAGCGCCGGGTTCTGCTGCTCGGCCATCGTCAATAGATCAGGGAGTTGCCATTGCGGTGCTTCCACGCTGAACGAGTCGGTCAGCTGCACTGCCGACACGTCGATCGGTGGCGTCACACCCATCTGCTCGAACAGCCGCAGCTTCTGGACGCTGACCTGTGTCTGCGCCTGCAGCAGGCCAACCTCGGCTTGCCCGCGAGCGACCTGCGCCTGCCGCACGTCGATGAGGGTCGACTGGCCGACGCTATATCGCGCCTGCGCCAACTTCAGGAATTCCTGGTTGCGCTGGAGCGTCTTGCGCGCGAGATCCGCCTGCGCGAGCGCTTGGAGCACCGTGAGGTACTGCTGCTTGATGCCGGTGACGAGCGTGTTCTCAGCGCCAGCGACGTCGGCATCGGCCGCGCGCTGCTGCGCCCTCGCAAGTCCCGGCTGCGAGAGCGTGGTACCCGAAAGCTCCCACGACAGTCCCAGATCATAAAAGGAGGAAACGGTCGAGATCGACTGCGAAAAGCTCTGCGTCAGAAACGTCTGTGACCCCGGTCCTGTGTATGTCATTCCTCCGGACGCAGTGAGGGTCGGGATGACGAGACTCGAGATAGCGCTGCGCACGCCCCAGGCGGCAGGTCCGCGATTGTTGAGCACTTGGCGATACGCCGGGTTCTTGTCACGTGCCACCGCTATTGCGTCGGCGAGCGAAAGTGCCGCCGTGGCGGGAGGTTTGGATGTTTGAGGCTGTTGCGCGGCGAGGGCGGCAGGGCACGCAAGCAGTCCTGCCGCGATCCACACGTATTTCATGGTCGTCCTTGCTAAAAAGATATGTCGTGAGGTCGAAGCCCCTACGCGCACCTCTGGAAGGCAGTTTCGGCCTGCGACAGAACCTAGTCCGGGCAGCAGCAAGATCAACCGCCGGCGAGTCGCTCCGCGCTCAGGCGTCTGGAGGGAATCTCGAGTTTCATGAGCCGACCCGCAGGATCGAGCCAGAGGTGCACGGTTTCGGCGGCGCCGCCGCTCACCGTGATGTGGCGGAGCCTGGCGGGGTCATGATTGACGGTGGTCGTGGCCAGTCCGTGATCCTGGATTTGCATCGTCTCGCGGCGCAAGGAACGCGGCAGGATCGCCGTGACCTCACCGGCTTCCGACGATGCCATCCAGGCGGCGAAGACATAGAGGGCGAAAACGGAGTCGTCGAGCACGACCGTTCGCGGTCCAAGGGAAAATTCTCGCGCCCGCTCCATGGTGCGGGCCAGGAACCGGACGGTGAACCGGCCGCGTCCGAGCTCACCGAGGATACGCGAGGGCTGCCGGGGATCGGCGACGTCGTATTGCAGTGTCGCGGGCATGGTGTCGCTGTTTACTTCGAGAATGGGTGCGAGCACGATGACCGGACGCGCACGATCGTAGCGGATGGTGGTGGCGAGACTCCAGCCGGCGTCGCCGCGCGACAACCGGCCGTTGCTCAACCGGAAGGACTCGCGGGCCACTTCCAGCGTATCTACCCGAACGGCGAACACCCCTTCATCGACGGTGGTGCCCGCCTGGAGGATTGCCAGGATGAGCAGGGTGGTCACGCGGCTACGGTTCCCCCACCCAAAACTCGCGTGGCGATGCGGTCATGAATCATCTTATACAGCCGCGCCCCCTTTTCGGCAGACGCAAGCGTCGGGCGACCCACGGATCCAGGGGACAGGGCCGGGACAGGTCCCGAGGCACGCCGGCGGTAACGGGCTACCTGACGGGCCGTCAGTGGAAAGTCCTGCGCCAGGTCCATGCGCACGAGCTCAGGGGCGATGTGGAGCAGCAACGATGTGTCGAGCTCACCGCCATGCGTAGGACCGGCGGGATCCTCGAGAAAGCCCGTGAAATCGAGGGCGAAGACGTCGACCGTAAACACGCGCGCGCGCCGCGTGCGCAGCGTAGACAGAGCCTCCTGATGGGGGTCGTGGCCGTGAGCCGTGAGAATAATGAAAGGGTCGACGCCACACTGCTCCCAGGAGCCAAGCAGATCGTTCATCCAGCGGTGCAACGTCTTCCGGCGCACGCTGGCGTTGCCGGGATAGGGACGTTTCGTGGCGGTATTCACACCGTAGGACACGGTTGGCGCGCGCAAAACGCCGAACGTTGACGAGAGATCATCGGCGAGCCGCTCGACGATGATGGTGTCGCAGCCGAGCGGCAGGTGAGGGCCATGTTGTTCGCAGGTGCCAACGGGCACCAGGAGCCGTGAATCGCGCGCGATCGCGCTGCGCACGGCCTCGGGG
>MNDR01000084.1 GCA_001915025.1 Gemmatimonadetes bacterium 13_2_20CM_2_65_7 | reverse complement strand
GAATCCACCGTGCTCCCGCGCGCGTGAACTCGGCGAGCGCCTCGAGCGGATCGGTGAGCGAACCCCGGGCGCGCGCCACGCGCCCGCCTTCGACGTCAACGGCGGGATAGAGCTCCACGGATTGTAGAGAGGAAGTTAGTCGCGGGCGGCGCCGGTCGCGGCGCCGAGCGCCGGCGCTGCCGCCGGCAAAGGCTGAAGCTCCGCCAGCAGTCGCGTGCGCACGCTGTCGAACGCCGCTTTCAGATTCCCCGGGATGGGTTCGCCCGCGCCCGCGTCCTTGCGCTGCGGATTCGTCGGCCGGCCGTTCACCAGAAACTCATAGTGCAGATGCGGGCCCGTCGCCAAGCCGGTCGCGCCGACGAAGCCGATCGTTTCCTCCTGGCTCACGCGCGCCCCGACGTGCATGCCCTTGGCGAACTTCGACAAATGGCCGTAGCGCGTCCGGATCCCGTTGGCGTGACGCAGCTCGACGAGGTTGCCGTAGCCGTCATCCCGGCCGGCGATCGTGACGATGCCGTCGGCTGTCGCGCGGACCGGCGTGCCGTACGCGGCCGCGTAATCCGTGCCTTCGTGCGTCCGCCAGCGCTTCAGAATCGGATGATAGCGATTGCCGAAACGGCTCGAGATATGGCGGTAGCGGAGCGGGGCGCGCAGAAATGCGCGGCGCAGCGACCGGCCGCGGTCGTCGTAGAAGCCGGACCGACCATTCGCATTGTCGAACGCGAACGCGTAGCTCGGCGACCCGGCGACGTCGACGCGTGCCGCGAGAATGCGGCCGAGCCGGCGCTCCCCTTCCGGAGACTGGAGCCGCTCGATCAAGACCTCCACGCGATCGCCGGGACGCAGGTCGCGCGTGAAATCGACTTCCCAGTCGTACACGTCCGCGATGGCCCAGGCGAGACCCACGCGCTGCCGCGCCGGCAGGAAGGAATCGGGAATGGCGGCGTCGAGGGCGTCGTAGAGGTTCGATTGAATCACCGCCGTCGTGCGCAGCCGCTCAGCGTTCCAGGGAATGTTCTCGACGGATTCGGTCCAGCTCGAATCTCCAGCCTGCCGCGTCATCCAAAGGCGCTGCTCGGGCCCAATGCGGACGGCGATCCGATTGGCGACCGTGGCCCCCTTCAGACGGCGGACATCGAAAATGAGTCCCGGCTGGAGCCGGCGGGGATTGAGCGAATGGGTGGCGCGCAGGAACTTCGCGTAGTCGCGCCCCCTTAGCCCAGCGCGGGCGAGCACGTCGGACAACATCTCGCGGCGCCCGAGCGTGTCGGACCAATCGTCGTACGCACTGGTGACGACGATCGGCAGTGCGACCGGCACTTTGTGCAACGACCAGGCTTCGTGCGCTGCCCCCGCGGCCCAGAGGAGCATCCCCGCGGTGAGCAGACCGGCAACGACGTAATGACTTCCCCGCCACGCCTGCAACGACATCAGTCCATCTGTCTCCGAATGAATGTCGGAATTTCCATCTCGTTCAGCTCAGGATTCAGCGGCGCCTGCGCGGGGGGGGGCCCCCGCTTCGGCGCAACTTCAGGCGACTTGGTGAATCCGGACGGCGGTACCGGCGTCGGCCGCGTCGCACGATCGCGGAACGGCAACACGCCCGCCGCCGGCCGCTGCACGCCGGCCAGCGCATCGGCCATCGCGCCGGTCTTGTCGAACCCCGTGGCAATGACCGTGATCCGCACTTCCCCATGCATCGCGGGATCGTTCACCGCGCCGAAAATGATTTCTGCTTCGTCGCCCGCGGCGTCGTGGATCGCTTCGCTGATCTGCGTGACCTCGCCGAGCGTCAGGTCTTCGCCGCCGGTGATGTTGATCAGCACGCCCGTCGCGCCGGCGATCGAGATGTTGTCGAGCAGCGGGCTGGAGATCGCCTGCTGCGCGGCTTCCATCGCGCGGTTCTCGCCGCGCCCCTGGCCCGTTCCCATCAGCGCCGCACCGCCATTCTGCATCACGGTGCGCACGTCCGCAAAGTCTACATTCACGAGACCGGTGACACAGATGAGGGCCGAAATGCCCTGCGTCGCGTGGAGCAGCACCTCGTCCGCTTTTTTCAGGGCGTCCTGAAACGGGATGCCCTTCCCCACGACGGCGAGCAGCCGCTCGTTGGGCACGACGATCATCGTGTCGACGTGTTTGCGCATTTCCGCGATGCCCATCTCTGCCTGGCGCATCCGCTTGCGACCCTCGAACAGGAACGGCTTGGTGACGATCCCGATGCAGAGCGCGCCGAGATCGCGGGCGACCTGAGAAATGATCGGCGCCGCGCCGGTCCCGGTACCGCCACCCATGCCGCAGGTCACGAACACGAGGTCCGCGCCCTGGAGGGAGTGCAACACCTCGTCCCGGTTTTCCTCGATCGCCTGGCGGCCGATTTCCGGACGCGCCCCCGCCCCGAGGCCGCGGGTCAGCTTCTTGCCGATCTGAACTTTGACATCGGCTTTGTTGTTGAGGAGCGCCTGGGCGTCGGTGTTCACCGAGATGAACTCGACTCCGCTGACGTGCTCGTCGATCATGCGGTTCAGGGCGTTGCCGCCGCCCCCACCGACGCCGACGACCTTCATCCGCGCGTTTTGCGTGACTGTTTCTTCGAGTTCGAAGATCATGGTTCTCCCCTAGGGCCCAGAGATGGGAGGAATCAGAAGAAATCCTGTAGCCAGCGCTTCAATGGTCCGAACAGTTTTTCAGGTGAGCCGCCGAACAGCACTCCCGGCGCGTTCCCGTGCGCACTTTTGCGCGCAGCATACAACACCAAGCCCACCGGGACCGCGTACCGCGGCGCCTGCACGCTGTCGACGAGTCCCGAGATACCCAGCTCGGGATGTCCCGCGCGCACCGGCACCGCGAACACTTCGCGCGCCAGCTCGACCATGCCGGGCAGGTGCGCCGTGCCGCCGCTCAAGACGACGCCCGCCGGCAGCCGGCCGGCGCCGTACCCGGCGCGCTCGAACTCGCGGCCCACGAGCTGAAAGATCTCGTCCACCCGCTGGTGGATAATGTGGGCGACCAATTCGCGTGACGCGGTGCGAGCACCCTGCCCCGGCGTCGACGGCAAGCTCACCATTTCGCCCGCATCGACCAGCGGTGTGTAGGCGGCGCCGTGACGCTCCTTGAGCCGCTCCGCGTCCGACTGTGTCACGCCGAGGCCTTGCACCAAATCGCTAGTGACATGCGAACCCGCGTACTTGAGCGACGCGAGGTGGCGGATCTTGCCTTCGTGAAAAATCGCGACGCCCGTCGAGCTTCCGCCCACCTCAACCAGCGCGACACCCAATTCTTTCTCGTCATCGGTCAGGATCGCGTACGACGCAGCCAACGGCTCGAGCACGAGATCGGCGACGCGATAGCCGGCGCGCTGCACGCTCTTGCGGAGATTCTGCGCGGCGGTGGCCTGCACCGTCACGAGATACATCTCGACCTCGAGCCGCGTGCCTGTCATGCCCACCGGATCCGAGATGCCACGCTGCTGATCGACGACGTATTCCTGGGGGATGTCGTGCAGCAGCTCATGATCGCGGCCGAGTGAGACGGCGCGGGCGACTTCGTTCACCCGGCCGACGTCCTGCGGCGCAATCTCCTCGCCGCTCACCGCGACCACGCCCGTCGAGCTCCGCGCCGAAACGTGCTCACCGGCGATGCCGCAGGTGACGTCGGGCACTCGCGCCCCCGCCATCCGCTCGGCGTCCTTGAGCGCGGCGGCGACGGAACGCGTCGTCTCGTCGATATCGCGCACCATACCGCGCCGCACGCCACTGTTTTTCGCGAGCCCAACGCCCAGGATCTTGGCGATCGGGGCGCGCGGCAGATCGCCGGCCAGCTCCGCGATGACCGCGCAGGTTTTGGTGCTACCAAGGTCGAGGCCGGCCACGAGTTTTCGATCGGACATCAGGCGCTCCGCGCACTCCCGGTACGCTTCGCCGCCCCGGGACGCCGACGCACGACGATCTGTCCCGCATACCGCGCATCGAGCTCGGCATAGGGGCGCGCTTTCGCCGCCAGATCTCTCGCGACCAGCACCACGCTCTGGATCACCTCCGGGCCCGCGTCAGACGTCAGCAGCACACGATGCCGGCCCAACTCGAGAACGACGTCACGATTCTCCCCGCCAGTCAGCCGGGCGGCGTCGATCGTCTGAAACAGCGCGGGATCCACCGCCTGGATCCGCGCCAGCACCGCAACCACACCGCTGTCGCCCTTCTCACCGGTCTGCACCACCGGCAGGTCGAGACTCACCAGCTCGAACGGGAGCGGCCGCGCCACGGCGTCCACCACCGTCAGCGCGCCGCGCGCATTCGCCACCAGGGCGACCGGCTCCGTCTCGCGCACAACCACCTTCAGCGACGCCGGCGGCCGGCGGGTGACCGCGACATCGGCGATTCCATCGAGCGCGCGCAATCGATCGACTAAAACCTCCGTATCGTCAAAGACGCTCGCCCGCGGTGACAGCTGCAGCGCCGCCAAAACCTGATCCGCATCCAGATAGCGGATGCCGACGAGCTCGACCTGCCGCACGCGGAAGAACGCCACGCGCCGCAGCCCGAGCGGCGCCATCATCCACAACAGCATAACAGCCAGCGCCGCGCCGGCCCAGAGCAACACGCGCCGCCACTTCACGCGCGGGCTCCGTGCTCCTTGCTACCGTTGCCCAGTATCTCCAACAACTCGGGACCCACGCGCGTCACATCGCCCGCGCCGAGCGTAAACACGACGTCGCCTTCCCGCACCGCGCGCGCGACGTGCTTGGTGAGTCCGGCGCGATCGCGCACCGCCACCGTGGCCGCGCCCGCGCGCGTCGCGCCGCGCACCACGAGGTGATGCGTCACGCCCGCGAGCGGCTGCTCGCGCGCTCCGTAAATCGGTGCCACCACAACCATGACCGCCGCAGCCAGCGCTTTCCCGAGCGACTCACCATGCAGCGCCGTCCGCGAATACAGGTGCGGCTGAAATACGGCGACGAGTCGGCGGCCGGGAAACGCCTGCCGCGCCGCCGCCAGCGTTGCGATCACTTCCGTCGGGTGATGCGCGTAATCGTCGACCACCGCGACGCCACGCGCTTCACCGAGCCGCTCGAATCGCCGACCCACGCCGCGAAAGTCCGCGAGCGCCTGCGCGCCCGCTTGCACGTCCGCACCGAGTGCCTGGAGCACACCGAGCGCGGCGGCCGCGTTGCGCACGTTATGCATTCCCGGCACCGCCAACTGTAGCTCGACCGCGCGTCCGCCCGGCAACGAGATCATCGCCCGCGAACCGCCGGGCTCGAGCCGCACGGCGCGAATGCGGACGTCAGCCGTGGGACCGAGCCCCACGCGCCATACCGGCGCTTCAACCTTCAGTGCCACTCGATCGGCGCCCGCATCATCGGCACCGACAATCACTCGCTCGGCCCGGCCCGCAAAATCCGCGAACGCAGCCTCGAGCGCGTCGATGCTGCCGTAACACTCGAGGTGATCCGCTTCGACATTGTTCACGACGGCGATCGTCGGCTGCAGCGACAGGAAGGCCTTGTCGTACTCGTCGGCCTCCACGACGAACAGCTCATCGCCGCCGATGCGGGCGTTGCCACCCCACGCAGCGACACGGCCGCCGGCGAGTCCCGTAGGATTTCGCCCGGCGGCCGTGAGCGCCTCTGTGACCATGACCGTGGTGGTCGTCTTACCATGTGTGCCTGCAACCGCCACGCTCGCTCTGCCGGCTGCAACGAGCTCTCCCAAGGCATCCGCGCGACGTACGACCCGTAGCTCCAAAGCGCGGGCCCGTTCCAACTCGGGATGGTCCCGGGGCACGGCCGCCGTGACAATCACGGCGCGGGCGCCGTCCACATGGCTGGGATCGTGGCCCCGCCAAACGCGCACTCCGAGGGTGGTCAGGTCATCGAGCGCAGCCCCGGAAGTATCAGAATCACAACCAGTTATGGCGACTCCCCGGTGCCTGGCAATCAAAGCCAAGGCGCTCATCCCCGCCCCGGCTATGCCCATGAAGTGGATGGGTCGGGGATCCCCGGTTCGAAACAAGGTCATCTGTGGGCAGCTAATATAGGAAATCTACGCGACTTGCGAAAGCTCTAGAACCTTTTCCATGATGTTTCGTGCAGCGGTCGGATGACCCCTTTTTCGGGCACTTTTGCCGAGGGCTTGGAGCCGGACGGTGTCATGGACCAGGGTCGTGACAGTCTTGGCCAGCGACGCCGGATCGAGCTCACGCTCGAGTAGCATCACGCTCGCACCGGCACTCGTTAGGGCTCGTGCGTTGAACGTCTGATGATCCGCCGCAGCCGACGGCAGTGGGACCAAGACACTCGGCTTCCCCCACGCACACAACTCCGCCACCGTCATCGCGCCGGCGCGCGCGACGACAAGATCGGCAGCGGCATACGCGGTGGAGATCGGATCAAAGAATCCGCGCACGACGATGCGGCCTGATACGGAGCGCGAGGCGTACAGCGGCTCGTGCAGCGCACCCGTGCTCCAGAGCAAGTTCACGTCGTTGAGCAGTCCGTGGTCGAGGGCGCGCGCAACGGTCTCATTCAAGGCGCGCGCGCCCTGGCTGCCTCCGACGATGAGCACCGTGCGTCGATCTGAAGTCAGACCAAACTCGGTGCGCGCGGCGTGCGAATCGATGTGACCAGGAGGCGCAATCGGATTTCCGAAAACGAACAGCTGGGTGCGGGGACCCGGAGAGAGTTTTCGCTCCGCCTCGGGGAAGCCGAGGTGGACCTGCCGCGCGCGACGCGCGAGCAGCCGCGTTGTGAGACCCGGGAAAGCGTTTTGCTCCTGCAGCGCGGTCGGAATTCCCGCGAGCTGCGCGCGCACCACGACCGGTCCCGCCGCATACCCGCCGGTGCCGATGACGATCGCCGGCTGTTCTTCCCGCAGCACGCGGCCCGCCGACCGCCACGCGCGGACCGCGATCGCCGGCCAGCGGAGATTGCGCCACCACGTTCTGCGATACAGCGGCTCCATGGGAAGTAAATGAAATCGGAATGGATGGCGCGGCAGGATCTGCGCTTCGATGCCTCGCTGGGCGCCGACGAGCGTGACCTCGTGTCCGGCTTCGGCCGCGACTTGCGCCAGTACGAGGGCCGGCATGAGGTGCCCTCCAGTACCTCCGCCCGCAATCAAGATCTTCACGAGATAGAATTATGCTTTCCGAGCCCGCCCAACGCTTGCCAGCACACCTGTAGCAGCCAGCGCAACAATCAGTGACGACCGCCCATACGACATGAACGGCAGTGTCACGCCCGTCGCGGGAATCACCGCCAGGCTCACGCCGATGTGGAGCACGACGCTCAGGCCGATCATGACGCTGATGCCCGTCGCGAGGAGCTGGCCGAATGGATCCGGCGCGTTGCGCGCGATGCGGAAGCCGATCCACACGAAGGTGCCGAAGAGCAGCGCGATCGCGAGCACGCCGACGAAGCCCCATTCCTCACCGATCGTCGAGAAGATGAAATCGGAATACGCGTACGGAAGATAGCCGAGCTTCTGCTGACCCTGTCCAAAGCCAACACCGAGCAGCCGCCCTGCCCCGATGCCCGTCAGCGATTGCTGCACCTGCCACGTCGCTTCCGTCGGCGCCGCGCCCGGATTCAGGAACGTGAGCACGCGCGCGAGCCGATACTGCGCGCTCGCGACCGCGCCGTAGAGCAGCGGACCCGCGCCGGCGCCTAATGCCAGGAAGTGCCCAATGCGCGCGCCGGCCGTGAAGAGCACGCTGCCCGCGAGAATCGCCACGAGCAGCGCCATCGACAAATGGGGCTCGAGGAAGATCAGTCCGATCACGGGGAGGAGAATGACGACGAACGGCAGCACGCCGAGCTGAAAGTTGCGAAGTTGATCGCCTTTCTTCGCGGCGAGCATTGCGCACCACACAACCACCGCGAACTTGGCCAGCTCGGACGGCTGCAGCGTCAGGACACCGAGGTTCACCCAGCGACGGGCACCATTGATCGTCGGTGTGATCACATGCGTGAAGGGCAGCAGCGGCACGAGCAACAGCACACCGGTGATGCCGAGCAGCGGCCATGCCCAGCGGCGCCACCGATGGTAATCCATCCGCGCAAACACGATCGCCAGGAGACCGCCGACCGCCGCCCCGACGGCCTGCCGCAACGCGAAACTCGCACCGACCTGGCCGCCCGCCGTCGTCACAAGACTGGAGGCGCCGTAGACGGCCGCGAGGCCGAAGACGACGAGCACCGCCGTAACGACGGCGAGGAGCCTCGGCTCCCACTCTTTCATCCTGCTACCAGGCGCCGGAATGTGGCCCCTCGTTCCTCGTAGTTTTTGAACATGTCGTAGCTCGAGCACGCGGGAGACAGCAGCACGGCATCGCCTGGCCGTGCCGCGCGTCGAGCACGCTCGATCACATCCTCGAATGTCGTCCCGCGCTCGAGCGGCACCTTTTCGCCGAGGTCCTTCTCGACCAGCGGACCCGCCTCTCCGTACGCGATCACCAACCGGCAGCGCGGCGCGAGCAAGGGCGCCAGGCTCGTATAGGGCTCACCCTTATGACGGCCCCCGAGCAGCAGCACGAATGGCCGCTCCATGGCGAGGACCGCGACCGTCGTCGCGGCAATGTTGGTCGCCTTCGAATCGTTGATCCACAGCACGCCACCGACTTCGCGCACCGGCTCGAGCCGGTGCGGCAGCGGCCGGAACGAGCGCAGACCCTCCGCGATCAGCGGCGGCGGGACTCCCGCTTCGTGCACCGCGAGCGTCGCGGCGAGCGCGTTCGCGATGTTATGCTCGCCCAACAAATGCAGCTCGTCGCGCTTCAGCAGCTTCTCACCACCCAGTCGCAACGTGCTGTGCGCTCTGTCGTACCACGCATCACCGGTCTTTTCCAACGAGAACAGCACGCGGCGCCCGGTGACCCCCTGCGCCAGTTGCAGCACCAGTGGGTCGTCGGCATTCAGCACCCACACGTCGCCCGCGCTCGCATTGCGAAACAGCAGTCGCTTGTCCGCGTAATACGCCTCGGCCGACGGATAGCGATCGAGATGGTCGGGCGCGAGGTTCGTCATGATGCCGATTTCAGGAGCGAAGTTGGGGCTGTCATGCAGCTGAAACGACGACACCTCGAGACTCAGCCATTGATACTGTTCGTCTGCCATGGCGAGATCGGTGAGGGGCCGCCCGATGTTTCCGGCGGTGGTCGCCCGCAGGCCCGCCGCACTCAAGAGGTGGGCGACCAGCGCAGTGGTAGTCGTCTTTCCGTTCGTCCCCGTGATCGCGATGCTACGGGTGCTACCGCCTCGCGCGGACAGCGCGCGAAATCCGATATCGAGCTCGGAGACAATCTCGACGCCCGCCTGCCGGGCGGCCGCCAGCACCGGCGCGTCGGGCGGCACGCCCGGCGACACGACGACTCCGGTGGCGTGGCGGATCTTGTTGAGGTCGTGGCCGCCGTATTCCACCTCCACGCCGGGGACGCCTTTGAGCGCGTCCGCGGCCGCGCCGGCATAGGGATGGTCGGACGCATCGCTCGCGTACACGCGCAGCCCCTCGCGCGCGAGCAGCCGCGTGACCGCGACCCCGCTCTTCCCCAATCCGATGACCGCGACGGCACTTCCCGCGCGGCGCCAGGTGTCCGGAACCACCGGCAGCGCTTCGATCATCGCACCTTGAGCGTAGCCAGCGCGATCATCGCGCACAGCACGCCGAGGATGTAGAAGCGCATGACCACCTGCGGCTCCGCCCAGCCGAGTTTTTCGAAATGGTGGTGGAGCGGCGCCATGCGGAAGACTTTGTGCGCGTCCGCGTACTCCTTCCCGTAGCGGCGCTTGCGCCAGCGATACACGCCGGTCTGCATGATCACCGAGACCGCTTCCGCGGCAAAGACACCGCCCGCGATGAGCAGCAGAAACTCCGCCTTGAGCAGAATCGCGACGGTACCCAGTGCGCCGCCGATCGCGAGCGCACCGGTGTCGCCCATGAAGACCTGAGCGGGATGCGCATTGAACCACAGAAATCCGAGCGCCGCGCCCATGAGGGCGCCGCAAAAGATCGTCAGCTCGCCGGCGCCCGCGAAATAGAGGACGCCGAGATAATGCGCCGCGTCCGCGCGGCCGAAGAGGTACGCGAAGATCGCGAACGAACCGGCCGCGATGGCGGTCAGTCCCGTGGCGAGTCCGTCCAGACCGTCGGTGAGATTCACCGCGTTCGAGCTTCCGGTGATGACGATGGTGACGAAAATGATGTAGGCCCACCACGGCAGCTGTACGAGGATGTACTTGAAGAGCGGCAGCTGCGTGGACGTCGGCTCGACGCGCGCCGCGATCGGCACGAGTATGAGCACGATGCCGAGCGCGAAGCCGAACGAGACCTGCCCCACCAGTTTCCAGCGCGCGACCAGACCCTGCGACTGGCCCCGCACGATCTTGAGATAGTCGTCCAGAAACCCGATCAAGCCCATCCAGAGCGTGGCGACGACAGCGACGATGACATAGCGGCTATCGAGCCGGGCCCACAACAGTGTCGGCACGATGGTGGCGAGGATAATGATCAATCCGCCCATCGTCGGCGTGCCTCGCTTGCCGTGATGGCTCGCGGGTCCCTCCGCGCGCACGATTTGGCCGATACGGAGGTCGCGGAGCTTGGCAATGATGCGTGGACCGACGATGAACGCGACGAGCAGCGCCGTCACGGTCGCGCCCGCCGCCCGGAACGTGATGTAGTTGAAGAGATTGAAGATGATGTGCTGGCGGGCGAGCGGCGCGAGCAAGTGATAGAGCATCAGGTGATGTAGTTAAGGACACGTTCCAAGGCGACCCCCCGCGAGGCTTTGAGCAGGATCAGCTCGTTGCCGCGCAGCGCCGACTTCAGTTTGGGGCCCAGCGCATTGGCGTCGGCCGCAGTGATCAGGCGACCGCCCAGCTCCTCGCGCAGCGTCTCGAACACGCGCGCGAACGTTCCGACCGCGGCTACGAGCGCCGGCTTCCGCTTGACGATTTCGCGCGCGGCTTCGGCGTGCAATCTTGCACTTTCCGCTCCTAACTCCAACATCGTTCCCACCACGACGACGAGCGGCCGGCGCTGCCGCCGGGCGAGCCAGGCCGCCGTCTGTACCGCCCGGCGCATCGAGGCGGGATTGGCGTTGTAGGTGTCGTCGATCACCAGCAGGCCGCCCCCCCGGACGGTCCGCAGGTCGCCCCGGCCTTGCGGCAATCGCACGTTGGCGAGCGCCCGGACGGCGGCGTCGCGCTCGACGCCGGCCCGCTGCGCCACGGCCAGGGCGATCTGCGCGTTCTCCAACTGGTGGATTCCCAGTGCGGGAAGGGTCACGACCTCACCCGAGTCGAGCATGAGCCGCGGCCGCCCATCCTTGTCCAGATGGCGATCGAGAAGAGCGTCGTCGCTGCTCTTCCCCGGCAGCGCCGCCGGAATAACCTGCGTGCGGCGCCGGGCCTCCGGCCACATGGCATCCGGACCCGAACCCAGGATGGCGACCGGAACACCGTCCAATAGCGACAACTTCTCCGCCATGACACGCTCGAGCGAGCCGAAACCCTCCACATGGGCGTGGCTGATGTTGGTGATGACCGCAATCGTTGGCTCGATGATGTCGCGCAGCTTCGCGATCTCGCCGGGAATGCTGGCACCCGCCTCGACGACGAGCGCTTCGGTGTCCTCGGGCGCGCTCAGAATCGTCAGCGGCACGCCGACGAGATTATTAAAGTTCCCAATTGTTGAATGAACCCGATACCGGGCCCCGAGCGTGGCACGAATCATCTCCTTCGCGCTGGTTTTCCCGCTCGTGCCGGTGATGGCGACGACCGGCGTGCCCTCGGGCAGCATGCGCCGCCGGGCGCGCGCCAGCTGGCCCAACGCCGTCAGCGTGTCATCGACTTCGAAATAAGGCAACCCCTCGACCGGCGGCGTGCCGCGCCGGACGACGGCCGCGGCGGCGCCCTGCGCCTTCGCCTGCGCCAGAAAGTTGTGTGCGTCGAAGTTTTCGCCCTTCAAGGCGACAAAGAGGCCATCGGGTATCGGGTGTCGGGTATCGGTGGCGACAGTTTGAAACTGCAACTTGGCCGGAGAGGACACACCCAGGGCGACAGCGACTTCGTCGCTCGTCCACGCGTGAAGAGCCATCATACCGCCCCTAAGGCCCGGACCACTTCGCGCTCGTCGAACGGTTCTTTGGTGGTCCCGACGACTTGATAGGTCTCGTGCCCCTTGCCCGCGAGCAGGATTCTGTCGCCTTGGCGGGCGACCTCGAGCGCCTGCGCGATCGCCGCGCGGCGGTCCACCATGCGGTAATGCGCCTTGGCCTTCATGCCCGCTTCTACGTCGTCGAGAATCTTTTCGGGATCCTCAGTGCGCGGATTGTCGGACGTGGCGATGGCGATGTCGGCGAGGCGGACGGCGATTTCGCCCATGGGCGCGCGCTTGCCGCGGTCGCGATCGCCGCCCGCTCCGAACACGACGATCACACGTCCGCCCGCGGGCGTCACCTCGCGAACCGTTTCCAGGGCACGCTCGAGCGCATCCGGTGTGTGCGCGTAGTCGCGGAGGATCACACATGGGTCCACGGCGATGCGTTCCATTCGGCCGGGAACCTGCGGAGCGGTCGAGAGTCGCTCGGCGACAACGCGCGACGGCACGTCGAGCCCAATCGCGCAGGCCGCGACGCCCAGCGCATTCGCGACGTTAAAGCGGCCGAGCAGTGGAAGAGAAATGGGATGGCGACCTTCTGTGCCGACCATGGTGAAATGGGCACCGGTCGCATCGACGCGCACATCCGCGGCGGTCACGTCGGCCTTGGTTCCCGGAAGCGCCGAGAAGGTGATCCGGCGTGACGTGCGTGGCAGGCGACCCCAGGCGGCATCGTCGGCGTTGACAACGGCTAGCCCAGCGTCGGCGAGATAGCCGACCAGCCTTGCCTTGGCGGCAAAGTATGCCTCGAACGTCTCGTGATAATCGAGGTGATCGCGCGTCAAGTTCGTGAATATCGCGGCGCGAAAGACGAGCCCGTCCACTCGACCCTGATCGAGACTGTGTGAGGACACTTCCATGGCGACGCCACTCGCCCCGCGCTCCACCAACGCCGCGAGTGTCGCCTGGAGATCGATGGGGCCTGGCGTCGTGAGATTCCCGGCCTCGCTCTCGACGGCGTGGCCGGCAGGGTCGATGCAGCCGAGCGTGCCGATCGCCCCCATCGACCAGAGCGCGCTCAGCACATGGCGCGCGAGCAGCACCGAGGTGGTCTTGCCGTTCGTTCCAGTCACACCGATGAGCTGCAGTTTCGCCGCTGGCCGCCCATACCATGCTTCAGCCGCAACCGCCGCGGCGCGCCGGCCGTTGCGCACGACGACTTGCGGAATGGTCACGGGCTGACGCACTTCAACCAGCGCCGCCGCGGCGCCGCGGGCCACCGCATCAGCAACGAACTGGTGTCCGTCCAGCACCGCGCCGCGCACCGCGCAGTACAGCATCCCGCGCTCGAGACGGCGCGCGTCGGCCGTCAGCCCCGTGATCTCGGGAAGCCCGCGTCCATTGCCTTCAGGCGGCCCCCCCCCTTCGATTAACAGTCCCGCGCGGGCGAGTGCGTCGACGACGACCTGGAGCGACGCTTTCATCGGTGCGATGGCGGCAGAGGCTCGGCGAACATCGTGACCGTCGAGCCGACTGCTGCGCGCTCACCCGCAGCGGGCCACGTGTGCTCAATCACGCCTCCGCCGGGACCCTTCACGACGACGTGAAACCCGCTCCGGTGGAGCGTTCGCGCGGCTACGCGCAACGATCGGCCGGTGACGTCCGGCACGATCCGCTCCGGTTGCGTTCCACTGCGCACGCTATCGGGGGCATATGGCCAGGAGATTACGTACGGCACGACCCCGTCCGGCTCATCAAGCGACGGATTCGCGTGTTCGGCACTGGGCGCGACATTCGAAAGGCGGGCGCGATCGAGCGCGACCGTGCGCGCCGCGAGCGCCTGCTCGAGCATCGATCGCGTCACCGGGGCGGCGGTTTGCGCGGCGAAGTAGCTGCCCTTCTGCGGATTGTCGATCTTCATCACGACGACGAGCTGCGGCTCGTCCGCCGGAAAGAGCGCAGCGAAGGACGCGGTGTACTGCCCCACGGCGTAGCGCCCGCCCACGACCCGGCGCGCCGTTCCCGTCTTGGCCGCGAGCTGGAAGTTGGCAAGCGCCGCACGCTCCGCTGTGCCGCCCGCTCCGACCACGCCACGCAGCAGCTCGCGCAGCTGTGCCGCAACCGCACTCGTCACCACCCGACGCACCGGCTCCGGTTCGTGCCGATAGCGCAATCCGCCGTTCGCAGACCGGATCTCGCGGATCAGTGTGGGCTCCAGAAGAATGCCGTTGTTGGCGATGGCACCGTAAGCCGCCGCGATCTGGATTGGCGTGACCGCCAGCTCGTAGCCAATCGCCAGACTCGCCGAGCTGGGCCGCGACCATTCGCGCGGCGGCCGCAGTCGCCCCGGTGACTCGGCGGGAAACTGGACGCCGGTTGGTGCGCCGAACCCGAAGCCGCGGAGCACGCCGTACTGCTCGTCGGGGTGAAGCCGCGCGGAGAACTTCACGAGCGCGATGTTGCTCGAGACGCGGATGGCATCGGCCAGCGTCAGCGACGGCAGGGGATGCTCGTCCGTGACGACGCGGCCGGGCAGCCGGTAGCGCCCGCCTTCACCGGATACGCGCTCGCCGGGACGGATGCGCTGGTAGGTGATGAGCGCCGCCGCGGCGAAGATCTTGGCCAGTGATCCCGGCTCGAACGTCTCGGTAAACGCACTCGGCCGCATACTGCCGTCGGCCCGCCGCGAGGCGACCGCCAGCACCTCCCCTGTCGACGGATCGAGCATCACGACGTCGCCGCCATCCGCCTCCATGTTGTCGATCGCGTCGTCCAGCGCGCGCTGCGCGATTTCCTGGAGCTCGGCATCGAGGGTGAGCACCACGTCGCTGCCGGCGATCGGTTCGGCGATGACGCGCGCCGGGGATTCGTATTCGCGCCCCTCGCGATCCTTGAGCACCACCGCCGCGCCGGGCGTGCCGGAGAGGAGGCTGTCCAGCAACCGCTCGAGCCCGCCCCCGCCGCCGGAGCCACCGCGGCCGTCGTCGCCCACGCGACCGATAACGGCGCGGGCGAATTCGGACGACGGATAGAAGCGACGGAGCACCGGCTCGAGATGGATGCCGCGCATGGCACGCAGCGGTTGGACGTCCAATGCCGTGAATGGTCCCGCGAACCAGGCATAGCGGCGGTGCATGGCACGATCGACGTCGCGGGGCGCGAGCCGTAGCTGCCGAGCGATCGCGGGCACGTCCCGGATTGGATCGCGCAGCTCGTTAGGCGCGACGCCGAGGTGGTACGTCTCCTGCGTTAGTGCGATCGCGGTGCCGTGGCGGTCGTACAGCGCGCCGCGGCGCGCGTCGAGCTGTACGCGCTCGGTGCGCTGGGCCGCGGCGGCAGCGGCATAGCGATGTCCCTCGACGAGCTGCACCTGCGCCGCGCGCAGCACGAGTGCGAACAGCGCTACCGCGAGCCCGATCTGCACGACCTGGAGCCGGACCAGAGACCTGGCGGGGCCGCGGGGGTGGCGCGTGGGTGCCATCTCAGCGCTGACGCGGTGGAGTCGGAGAGGAGGGAGGCGTCGTCGGCAAAAAAATAATTTCCGTGTCCGCCGGCAGTCGCAGGCCGTGGCGTTGGGCGCGCGGCAACAGCACTGACCGGCTCTGCGCGGTGCGCACGCGGCGGTCGAGATCGGCGCGATGGCCTTCGAGCGAGGCGCGCTGTTCGCGCAGGTCCGCGAGCGCGCGGGCGGCGTTGAGCGAGGCGGTCTGCCGGGCGATCACGGCCCAGAGCGCCGCCAGCAACGCGACGAGCCAAAATGCGATCCAGTGCCGGCCTCTAAACGCCATCGGCGACCTCGAATGCACGGAACCGCGCCGAGCGCGCGCGGGGGTTGGCTGCGATTTCGCTGGCGTCTGGAACGATGGACTTCTTCGTGACCACCCGACCCAACGCCCGGCCGCGACACGTGCACACCGGCTGCCGCGGCGGACAGACACACTCGCGGCTCCACTCTCGAAACGCATGTTTGACGATCCGGTCTTCGCCGGAATGATAGGTGATGACGCCGAGGGAGCCCCTGGGGACCAGCGCGTCCCGCAGCTCGGGCAGCGCGGTCTCCAGAGAATCCAGCTCTTCGTTCACCGCGATGCGGAGCGCCTGGAACAGACGCGCGAAATCGGGTGGCCCCGAGCGTGGCCCCAGGACGGCGCGGATCGCATTGACGAAGTCGTCGCTGATGCCGAAGGGCGCCGAAAGTCGCCGGCGGACAACCTCTTTTGCGAGGGCGCGTGCCCGGCGTTCGTCGGCATAATCGCTGAACACGGTACTGAGCCGCTCGACCGGCCAGCTGTTCAAGACATCGGCTGCGGTAATTCCCCTTCCCTCTTCCCCCTTCCCCCTTCCCTCCATTCGCATGTCGAGCGGAGCGCCGGGCCGGAACGTGAAGCCACGCTCTGTGGAATCGATTTGATGCGAGCTGACGCCCAGATCGAGCAGGATATGGTCGGGATGGAACTCGCGAATGGCGGCAATGGCGGCAGGGGCGGCAAAGGAGGCTTCGAGATATTGCAAGCCCGTTGTGCCGAGGCGGCGGCGGACGGCGGCGATGGCTTCGGGATCGCGGTCGATGCCGAGCACAGTCGCACCAAGCTCGCGGAAGATGGCGGCGTGGCCGCCCCCGCCCAGCGTTGCATCGACGGCACGCCGGCTGCCCGCTGCCCAGGCCCGGACGGATTCCGCGAGGACCGGGACGTGGTAGGGGATCGAGGGAGCCGTGGGCACGCTCCAAAATAAGAAAGGCCCCGTCTGTGTGGGCAGACGGAGCCAGGAACGGGGCTGACGGGGCTCGAACCCGCGACCTCCGGTGTGACAGACCGGCACTCTAACCAGCTGAGCTACA